>JAUYQQ010000004.1:300000-409725 GCA_030697165.1 Acidobacteriota bacterium | reverse complement strand
CGAGGCGCTGAACCAGCTCGACGACAGCGGCATCATCCGCGTCGGCGCGGACGTGAAGCCCGGCGACATCCTGGTGGGCAAGATCACGCCCAAGGGCGAGACGCAGCTCTCCCCCGAAGAGAAGCTCCTCCGGGCGATCTTCGGTGAGAAGGCGGGCGATGTCCGCGACACGTCCCTCAAGGTCCCCCCGGGCGTTGAAGGCACGGTCATCGGCGCGCAGATCTTCGCCCGTGAGGGTGTCGAGAAGGACGCACGTGCAGCGGACATCGAGCAGTGGCAGGTCGCACGTATCCACCGTGACCGCGACGAGAAGCTGCGCACTGTGCGGGACTCCGCGTCCCGCCAGCTCGCTCGCGTGCTCAAGGGCCACAAGGCGGCCGCCCGCATCCTCGACGACGCAACCTCCGCCGAGGTCGTGGCGCGCGGCGAGGCGTTCACCCCCGAGGTCGTCAGCCGGCTGCAGGTCGACCAGTACGAGCGGATCCAGGTAGACGCCGATCACTCGGTGCAGGACGCGATCTTCAAGCTGATCGACAAGGTTCGCGACAAGGAGGACGAGATCCGCGCCAAGTACAGCGCGAAGATCGAGCGCCTCACCAAGGGCGACGAGCTCGCTCCTGGCGTCATCAAGATGGTCAAGGTCTACGTCGCGATCAAGCGCAAGCTGTCCGTCGGCGACAAGATGGCCGGCCGCCACGGCAACAAGGGCGTAATCGCGCGCATCCTGCCCGAAGAGGACATGCCGTACCTGCCGGATGGCACGCCGGTGGAGATCGTGCTCAATCCGCTGGGCGTGCCGTCGCGCATGAACGTCGGCCAGATCCTGGAAACGCACCTGGGCTGGGCCGCGCATGCGCTGGGCCTGTACTTCGCGACGCCGGTTTTCGACGGCGCGACCGAGAAGGAAATCATGGGCTGGCTCGACCAGGCCGGCCTCGAACAGCGCGGTGGCAAGACCACGCTGGCCGACGGCATGACCGGGGTGCCGTTCGAGCAGGATGTCACGGTCGGGTACATCTACATGCTCAAGCTGTCGCACCTGGTTGACGACAAGATCCACGCCCGGTCGATCGGGCCGTACTCGCTGATTACGCAGCAGCCCCTGGGCGGCAAGGCCCAGTTCGGCGGCCAGCGCTTCGGCGAAATGGAAGTGTGGGCGCTCGAGGCGTATGGCGCCGCGCACATCCTGCAGGAATTGCTCACCGCGAAGTCGGACGATGTCACCGGCCGCGCGAAGATTTACGAATCAATCGTGAAGGGCGACGCGTCCTTCACGGCGGGACTCCCCGAGTCGTTCAATGTGCTCATCCGCGAGCTGCAGTCGCTGTGTCTTGACGTGGAGCTGATCTCCACGAAACGCAAGCCGGCGGAACTGACCGAAGAAGTCCCGGCCGAGCCGGTGCTGGAGGGTTGATGAACATGAGACCAAGCTTCACCGACGCGAAGACGACCCTTCGCTCCGACTTCGACGCGATCCGGATCAGTCTGGCATCGCCCGAGAAGATCGAGCAGTGGTCGTTTGGCGAGGTGACCAAGCCGGAAACGATCAACTACCGCACGTTCAAGCCTGAGCGTGACGGGTTGTTCTGCGCCAAGATCTTCGGGCCGATCACCGACTGGGAATGCCTGTGCGGCAAGTACAAGCGCATGAAGCATCGCGGCGTGATCTGCGACAAGTGCGGCGTCGAAGTGACGCAGGCCAAGGTGCGCCGCGAGCGCCTCGGCCACATCAAGCTGGCGACCCCGGTGAGCCACGTGTGGTTCTTCAAGGGCCTGCCGAGCCGCATCGGGCACCTGCTCGACATCTCGCTGCGCGACCTCGAGCGCGTGCTCTACTTCGAGGCCTACGTGGTCGTGGATCCGATGGACACCAAGCTGGTGCAGAACCAGCTGTTGACCGAGGACCAGTTCCGCAAGGCCCGCGAAGAGCACGGCTACTCGAAGTTCAAGGCGCAGATGGGCGCCGAGGCGATCAAGGAACTGCTGCGGCGCGTCAGCGTCGACAAGCTCGCGGTCGAGATGCGCGAACGGATGCGCACCGAGACCTCGGCCCAGAAGAAGCTGAAGTTCGCCAAGCGCCTGAAGGTGGTTGACGCTTTCCGCAAGTCGAGCAACAAGCCCGAGTGGATGATCCTGGACGTGGTCCCGGTGATCCCGCCCGAACTGCGCCCCCTGGTGCCACTGGACGGCGGCCGCTTCGCGACCTCCGACCTGAACGACCTCTATCGCCGCGTTATCAACCGCAACAACCGGTTGAAGAAGCTGATGGAGCTCAAGGCGCCCGACGTCATCATCCGTAACGAAAAGCGCATGCTCCAGGAAGCCGTGGACGCGCTGTTCGACAACGGCCGCCGCGGCCGCGTGCTGCGCGGCGCCAACAACCGCCCGCTGAAGTCCCTGAGCGACACGCTCAAGGGCAAGCAGGGCCGCTTCCGCCAGAACCTGCTCGGCAAGCGCGTCGACTACTCCGGCCGTTCGGTAATCGTGGTCGGTCCCGAGCTGAAGCTGCACCAGTGCGGCCTGCCCAAGAAGATGGCGCTCGAGCTGTTCAAGCCGTTCATCTACAACAAGCTCGAAGAGCGCGGCCTGGTCGCGACCATCAAGCAAGCCAAGGAGATGGTCGAAAAGCAGGTTCCGGAAGTGTGGGACGTGCTCGAAGAAGTGATTCGCGAGCATCCCGTGATGCTGAATCGCGCGCCGACGCTGCACCGGCTGGGCATCCAGGCGTTCGAGCCGGTGCTGGTCGAAGGCAAGGCCATTCGCATTCACCCGCTCGTCTGCACGGCGTTCAACGCCGACTTCGACGGCGACCAGATGGCGGTGCACATCCCGCTCTCGCCCGAGGCGCAGATCGAGGCCTCGACGCTGATGATGTCGTCGAAGAACATCCTGTCGCCCAGCAACGGCACGCCGGTCGCGGTGCCGTCGCAGGACATCGTCCTTGGCTGCTACTACCTGACCAAGGCCAAGCCCGGCGCCAAGGGTGAAGGCCGCGCCTTCGCCTGCGTGGACGACGTGGTCCTGGCGCTGGAGGCCGGCGAACTCGAAACGCTGACGCCGATCCGCCTGCGCTACACCGGTCAGCTGCAGGACATGTCGACGTCGCGGGACGACCAGGACGTGCTGCACGCTGAAGTGCAGGACGTGCACAACAAGATCATCAACACCACCGTCGGCCGCGTCATCTTCAACAGCGCGATGCCGAAGAACCTGCCGTTCGTCAACGGCATGCTCAAGAAGAAGGGCCTGCAGCAGCTGGTGCAGCGCTGCTACCTGACGACCGGCATCGACAACACCGTCGAGATGCTCGACAGCCTCAAGCAGGTCGGCTTCACCTACGCCACCCGTTCGGGCATGTCGATTGGCATCCACGACCTGATCATTCCGCAGAACAAGGCGGTGCTCTCGCGCAACGCCCACGACGAAGTGATCAAGGTCGAACAGCAGTACCTCGAAGGCGCCATCACCAACGGCGAACGCTACAACAAGGTGATCGCGGTGTGGTCCGACGTTACCGAGAAGATTGCCGACGCCATGTTCGGTGAAATGGAACAGCGGGACAAGGAAGGCAAGTTCAATCCCGTCTACATCTTCGCCGACTCGGGCGCTCGTGGTTCGAAGCAGCAGATTCGCCAGCTGGCGGGTATGCGCGGCCTGATGGCGAAGCCGTCGGGCGAGATCATCGAGCAGCCGATCAAGGCCAACTTCCGCGAAGGCCTGTCGGTGCTCGAGTACTTCATCTCGACCCACGGCGCGCGCAAGGGCCTGGCCGACACGGCACTGAAGACCGCCGACTCGGGCTACCTGACGCGCCGCCTCGTCGACGTGGCGCAGGACGTGATCGTTTCGGATCACGATTGCGGCACCCTGGACGGCATCGAGGCCCGGGCGATCGTCGAAAGCGGCGAGGTGATCGAGCCGCTGCGCGACCGCATCATCGGCCGCGTGTCGCTCGAGAAGATTGTCGACCCGATCAAGGGCGGCCTGATTCTCGACTTCAACCAGGAGATCGACGAACAGCTCGCCGCCGACGTCCAGGACGCCGGCATCGAGAAGGTCAAGATCCGCTCGGTGCTGACCTGCGCCTCGCGTCGTGGCGTGTGCAAGCGCTGCTACGGCCGCGACCTGTCCACCGGCAAGCTGGTCGAGCTCGGCCTGGCCGTCGGCGTCATTGCCGCCCAGTCGATCGGCGAGCCCGGCACGCAGCTGACGATGCGCACGTTCCACATCGGCGGCACGGCGTCGCGTATTTCGGACCAGTCGACGCTGGACTCGAAGCACAAGGGCACCGCCAAGTACGAGAACCTGCAGACCGTCGAGCGGCCCACCCCCACCGGTGGCAGCGAGATGGTCGTCATGAACCGCACCGGCTTCATCGTGGTGCAGGACGACAAGGGCCGCGACCGCGAGCGCTACCAGGTGGTCTACGGCGCGCGCCTCAAGGTCAAGGACGGCGAGGCGGTCGACACCGGCAAGATCCTGGTCGAGTGGGATCCCTACACCTTCTCGATCCTGACCGAAGAAACGGGCCAGATCCGGTTCAAGGACATCATCGACGGCGTCACCGTCCAGGAAGATCTCGACGAGGTCACGGGCCTGTCCCGCCTGATCGTCGTCGACTCGCCGGACGAGAAGAAGCAGCCGACGGTGGAGATCAAGTCGGCAAGCGGCGCCACGGTGCGCCGCTACATCATGCCGGTCAGCGCCCACCTGATGGTGCAGGACGGCGAGATGGTCAACGCCGGCGACGTGCTGGCGAAGATCCCGCGCGAAACCACCAAGACCAAGGACATCACGGGCGGCCTGCCGCGCGTGGTCGAACTGTTCGAGGCCCGCAAGCCGAAGGATCCGGCCGTGATCAGCGAGATCGACGGTTCGGTGAAGTACGGCGGCGTGGTCAAGGGCCAGCGCAAGATCATGATCGTGGCCGACGACCCGAACGCCGAGCCGCGTGAATACAGCATCCCGCGTGGCGTGCACGTCAACGTCCAGGAAGGCGACCGCGTCCGCGCCGGCGACCCGCTCATGGACGGTCCCAACAACCCGCACGATATTCTTCACGTGCTGGGCGAGAAGGAACTGCAGAAGTACCTCGTGAACGAAATTCAGGAGGTCTACCGCCTGCAGGGCGTGAACATCAACGACAAGCACATCGAGGTGATCACTCGCCAGATGATGCGCTGGGTCCGCGTCGAGGACGTGGGCGACACGGAATTCCTGATCGACGAACAGGTCGACAAGTTCCGGTTCATGGAAGAGAACGAGCGCGTCATCGGCAACGGCGGCCACCCGGCCAAGGCCCAGCCGCTGCTGCTCGGCATCACCAAGGCGTCGCTGTCGACCGAGTCGTTCATCTCGGCGGCATCATTCCAGGAGACCACCCGCGTCCTCACCGAGGCCGCCATCTCCGGGAAGATCGACTACCTGCGCGGCCTGAAGGAAAACGTGACGATGGGACGCTTGATTCCCGCCGGCACGGGCTTCTGGTGGTATCGGCACGTGCAGATTCCCGCGGACGAACCGCCACCGCCGCCGCCGGTGCAGCAGCCGAGCGACGAGGACATGGAGCTGGACCGCGAGATGGAATACCTGGTGGAGCCGGACGAGGCGGAAGCCAGGGGCATCACCGAAGTCGAGTAACCTGCCTGTCTCGCGTAGTCCGGTAGGACGAAGGCGGATGGTCCGCCTAAAGGCGGACGCCACATCGCCCCAAAGGACCCAGGGAAGAAATTCCCTGGGTCCTTTTCTTTTGGCGCCGCCCTGATGTGCTACTATGTGCTACATGGATGCCATTGGAGTGCGTGAACTGCGCCAGAACCTGTCGGTGTATCTCGACCGGGTGAAGGAAGGCGAGACGATGCGCGTGACCGAGCACGGTCGCGTGGTCGCCCTGCTGACGCCGTTGCCCAAGCCCGTGGACGTGCTCGACCGGTTGGTGGCGGAGGGCAAGGCGACGGCGCCGACCGCGTCGCTCAGGAATCTCAAGCTGCCCAAGGCGGAGCCGCCTGGTCTGCCAAGTTCTGAGGATTTAATCGCCGAGATGCGCGAGGAGCGCATCCTGTGAAGGCCTACTTCGACTCCTCGGCGATCGTTAAGCTGGGGCGGCCCGAACGCGAGTCGCTGGCCCTGATCGACTACCTGGACGAGCAACAACCCAAAGCGCTGACGACTGTGCTGGCTGACGTGGAAGTCCGACGAGCTCTCGATCGACTCCGGGCACGTGGCGCCGACCCCGGTGACCACGTGCGGGGCTTCTTTCTGATCGATCTCTCGCGCGACGTTCGCGACATGGCGGCGAAAGTGGCGCCCGAGCTCCGTTCGCTCGATGCGGTTCATCTCGCCACGGCCTTGTCGATTGGTGTCGACCTTGATTTCGTCACCTACGACGATCGCCTGGCCGTCTCGGCGCGCGCCGCTGGGTTGCGCGTCGTGCAACCAGGTCGCTAACCCCTCCGTTTCCTGGCGGTAGAGTCTCCGCCATGGCCACCACCGATCCCAGCCGCGTCGTCTTGCGCCAGCTCGCCGCAGCCCTCGCATATCGCGCCGCCAAGGTGCTGCGTGACCCGCCCCAGGGATTCGGTCAGCAGGCGTTTGGCAGTGCGACGCGCCTGCCGGTCCGGATCGTGGCGCACATGGCGGATCTCATGACCTGGGGCATCGCGATGGCCGCCGGCGGCAAGGAGTGGAAGGCGGAAGGCGGCGACGACTGGGCGACGGAAGTCGACCGGTTCTTCAGCGGCCTGGCCGCGCTGGATGCCGCAATCGCGACCGACGGGCCGTTTGCCGGGTCGATCGACAAACTGATCCAGGGGCCGTTCGCCGACGCGCTGACGCACGTCGGGCAGCTGTCGATGTTACGAGGGATGGCCGGCGCACCTGTCCGACCGGAAAGCTACGCGCGCGCGACCATCAGCGTCGGACGAGTGGGCCTCGAGCAGGCGCCGCCGGGATTCGAATTCGACGGCGACGCCAGCGCGAAGCGATAGGCTCCTACCAAATCGCCGTGACGACGCCGGCATTCTGGATCTCGACGTCGCGTGTGAGCAGGGGCAGAGCCAGTTCCTGGGCGGCGGCGACAATCAGGGCATCGAACGGGTCGCGGTTGAATCGCAGTTCGTCGGCGGCGACGACCTGCTCGCGCGTCAGGTCGAAGGGCTGATAGGCGGCATTGGTGAACAGGTCGTCAAAGAATCCGCGAGCGGTCCTCCGCAAGTTCACCTTGCCGGCCCGCGCCAGGAGCATCACCTCCCACATCACCGCCATCGGCACATAGATCAGGGCGCGGCGCTCCTCGGCTGCCCGGAACACCGCCGCGGCCTTGGGCCCGAGTCCGCGACCACCGGCGGCGTGGAACAGCAGGGCGTGAGTGTCGGTCACGACGGCGTCGATGTCAGCCACGGGCCGTCTTCTTCCCGGATCCAGCCTTTGATGCGCGCGGCACCCGCGCGTCGGTCGCGGTCATCGATCGCACCAGGGAACCGGCGAACACCGCCCGGATGGCGGCGTCGGCGTCGGTCAGCAAGGGATCCGCCCCCAGGTCGATCGTGCCAACAACCGACCGCGACGGCTCGGTCCCGCCCAATCGTCCGGCACGTGCTTCGGCCACCAATTGGTCCACGGCTTCGCTGACACTGCCGCCCGCCACCAGTCTGGCCCTCCCCTTAAGCCAGAGCAGGTTGGTTTCCTCGATCGTGAGAGAAATGGGTCTTTTCGCCATGATTACAGCTCAGGCTGTAATCATAGCATTAGGTCGCCACCCCGGTTGTTCTGGCCCAAGGCGGAACCCCCGGGACTGCCCAGCACTGAAGAAATCCTCGCCGAATGCGGGAAGACCGCTTCCTGTGAAGGCTTACTTCGACTCGTCGGCCATTGTGAAGTTGGGGCGGCCCGAGCGGGAGTCGCACGCCCTGATTGACTACTTGGAGGAACATCAACCCAATGCGCTGACCTCCATACTGGCCGACGTGGAGGTCAGGCGCACGCTCGATCGCTTGCGCGCGCGGGGCGCCGAACCCGGCGAACACCTGCGAGGCTTCTTCCTCATCGATCTCTCGCGCGACGTTCGCGACCTGGCGGCGAAGCTCGCGCCGGACCTTCGTTCGCTGGACGCCGTCCACGTCGCCACGGCCTTGTCGATTGGCGTCGATCTCGATTTCGTCACCTACGACGATCGCCAGGCGGCTGCGGCGCGCGCCGCCGGGTTGCGCGTCGTGCAACCAGGTCGCTAACCCCTCCGTTTCCTGGCGGTAGAATCTCCGCCATGGCCACCACCGATCCCAGCCGCGTCGTCTTGCGCCAGCTCGCCGCAACCCTCGCATCTCGTGCCGCCAAGGTGCTGCGTGACCCGCCCCAGGGATTTGGTCAGCAGGCGTTTGGCAGTGCGACGCGCCTGCCGGTCCGGATCGTGGCGCACATGGCGGATCTCATGACCTGGGGCACCGCGATGGCCGCCGGCGGCAAGGAGTGGAAGGCGGAAGGCGGCGACGACTGGGCGACGGAAGTCGACCGGTTCTTCAGCGGCCTGGCCGCGCTGGATGCCGCGATCGCGACGGACGGGCCATTTGCCGGCTCCATCGACAAGCTGATCCAGGGGCCGTTCGCCGACGCGCTGACGCACGTCGGGCAGCTGTCGCTGCTGCGGGGCATGGCCGGCGCGCCGGTTCGGCCCGAGAGCTACGCGCGCGCAACCATCGTCGCTGGAAGAGTCGGCCTCGAGCAGGCGCCGCCGGGATTCGAATTCGACGGCGACGCCAGCTCGAAGCGCTGACCGATTACTTGCCCTTGCTCTTGGGCACTGTCACGTGCACCACGGCGGTGCTGGTGTTGCCGGCGGCGTCTTCCGCTTCCACGGTGATGGCGTAGATGCGTCCGTTGCCGGAGCCCGAGCGCTCGGCGCGCAGGTTCACGCTCATCGGGGGGGTGATCACGATGTCGTTGGCGGTGTCGCCATCGCCAAGTCCGTTGTCGAGTTCGTTGCTGGTGACCGACAGAATCCGAGTGGTCACGGGCCCGCCGTCGTCGGTCGCGTTGGCGGTCACAGTAACCCCCACCATCTTGTGATTCGCCGGCCAGAGGCTGGCGGGCGAGGTCGCCAGCGACGCGATCACCGGCGGCGTCGTGTCGGCCAGCACGCCGACCGCCGAGATGATCATCGAGGTCGAGATGCTGAAGTACCCGAGGTTGAGGCTGTCGGGGAGCCCTGGCAGACCGCTGCTCTTGTCGAGCACCGCGGCAAACATTCCAACGACGTTGTAGTCGCCGCCGCTTGTAAGCGCCCCCGCCGCCAGCGAGTAGCTGATGCTGTTGGGCGCGGCTGGATTGTCAGAGTAGAGCCGCAGGTCGTCGACCACGCCGCCGCCTGGGCCCTCGATACCGAGCCGGATCGCGCCGTCGACGTGCTGCGCAAAGCCGGGGAAGGAGTTTGAGGTGATGGTCAGCGTGTCGTTGACGTCGACGACGTACTTGCCGCCCGACCACGATCCTCCTGAGAGGGTGAAATGCGGACTCGGGATGAGGCTTGCGAGCGGCCCCAGCGTGAGGGTGACCGCCGTGCCCATTACGTTGACCGTGTAGGTTCCGGTGTTGGCCGGAGGGCTGAGGAACAGGCAGTTCCGCTGGACGCCGTTCATCCCGCCGAAGTTGTTGAAGTTGGGAGCGCCGGCGTTCCACGCGCCTTCCAGGGCGTTGTAGCCCATGACGCCGCCGTTATAGAACGCGGGGCTAAAGAACCCGCTACACGCCAGACCGGGCGCCAGGATGCCGGCTCCTGCCGGCGCGGTGAACGTCGGGGCAGGGATGCTGGACAGACCGGTGCCCTGCACCGAGATCGAGAAGCCGAACGGCCCGCCGTAGGTGGGCGTGGGCGGCGCCGGGTTTATGACGGGCTGGTCCGTCGAGGTCTGGACGAGGTCGTTGCTGCGGCCGACCAGGACGGCGGTGACGGTCTGGGCGTAGACGTCGGTCGAACAGAGCGCGAACGCGAGGAGCAAGGGAGCGAGGGAGCGGCGGATCATCATGGCCGAATAGACGGCCCCAGCCGCCAATTTCCCTCGTTGCGCAGGCGCGCTCAGCGGATGAAATCGAGAATCGCTTTCGCCGGCGCCTTGTCGGGATGGCTGAGCGCGAGGACCATGCGCGTGTGACTTTCTCCGGGGATGGGCACCAAGGTGCTGGCGGTGCCGGCCTGGGTGAGAGCCTCGTGCAGCACTTGCGATTGTCGTTGCAGCGCCCTGGTCTCGCCGGTCGCATACAAAATCAGGAAGGGCGGGGCTTGCGCCGTGGCGAATTGGGCGGGCGAGGCCTTGCGGGCCCACGCCGTGCCCGTGTCGCTTCCCCTGAAGCGCTGATGATAGAAGGCGCGATCTGCGCCAAGCTGATACGTCTGCTCATCGGTGAGGTCCAGCGCCGCACCACTGACGGCGATGACGCCGCGAACGGGCAGATCAGGCGAGGTCAGTGCGACGAGCGCCGCAAGGTGCGCGCCGGCTGAGTGGCCCATCAGGAAGAGCCGATCCGGCTGCCCGCCGTAGCGGCTGATGTTGCTGCGCGCCCACGTCACGGCGGCGCGCACATCGTCCACTTGCGCCGGCCAGGCCACGGCCGGTTGCAGCCGATAGTTGATGACGGCCACGCCGATCCCGCGCGCGGCATAGAAGCGGCCGATGTTGGCGTAGACATCAGCGCCGCCGGCGCGGTAGTTCTTGTCGCCGCTGTCCCAGTTGCCGCCGTGCACGAAGATGATCACGGGCCACGTGGTGGCTGTGGGCCGATAGAGATCCAGCGTGTGCCGCGATGAATCGCACGGTGCGGAGGTGTAGCAGAGCTCGCGAACGATCTGGCTGGATGGGAGGTCAGTCTTCTCGTAAAGCAGGCCGACACCGGCTCGTGTGATTAGCGAGCATCCGGCGAAGGCGGCGACGGTGATGATTCCAAGGCCAGCCGTCAGGAATTTCAAGCTCTGTGTTCTCTGAGGCCTCGGTGGCTAGCGCTTTCGGAGATGTCCGTACATCAGCTCTTCCGCAAACTCGACGCACTTGTATTCCATCAGCCTGGCGTTCGGTTCGCGGCGGCGATAGAGCGGCATGCTCATCTGCCATGGCCTGGAGAAGACCTTCGGATCTTCAATCGTCGCCTCATATCGCAGCGTGTTGGCGTCGATCGCGGTGTAGCGTTCGGTCACCTTCAGCGCGTCGCTGTGGTAATTGCCGGCGCGATCGAACCACGTCTCCTCCATCTGATCGGTGACGTCAATCACCAGGGACTCACCGTCCCAGCGGCCGAGATTCCACCCCATCCACGCGGGGGCGGGGCTCTTCTCCTGGCTGTTGATGCGGACGATGCGGCTCGCGCTCGCATACTCGTATGTGAACAGGATGTTGTCGGCCGATTGCACGATCTGGAACGGGTAGGGCAGGTAGGTGGCGCGCGGAATGCCAGGCATGAAGCACTTCACCTCGGGATCGAGCGTTGTCCAGTTCGCGCCGTTCGCATCGCGCTTGGCCAGCGCCTCGGGGAGGTACGGGATCTCATCGCCGTCCACGACGCCCATGCCCGGCGGGACGCTGAACGCGGCGCCGAGCGCGAAGACCGGGCCCTGCTTTGCCGTGTGCGCCTCGATGTTCCAATTGGCCGTATTGTTCGCCTGCCAGATGCCGCTCAGGTCCGGCGTACCCTCGGGCGTGCGCGGCGCGCGGTAGGCCTCGGGCGTGGCCGGCGTGGAAGGGGCGCACGCCGCCAGTGCCGATCCGAGCACGAATGCGGTGAGGATGGCCGACGACAGGCGCGCGCTACGACCCCTTGGCGTCATCGCGACGGCCCCTTGGGCTTCGGACGATCGTTGGGGTCGCGGCCATCCTTGGGCGCGCCGGTGCCCGACGAGCCCATGAACAGCGTGCGGCCGTCGGGGAATGTGATGTCGCGGCCGTTGGCCCGCAGCCGCCCGTCCTTGGCCTTGAAGCCGGCGACGACGATCTCGGTGCCGATCTTGATCGAGTCGCGCGAGATGCCGCCGCGCTGCAGCGTGTTTGGCGTGCCGCCCTCAACCATCCAGATCTCTTTCTTGCCATCGGGGCGGGTCACCTCCATGTGAATCCAGGCATGGGGGTTAATCCACTCGACCCTGGTGACGGGACCTCTGAGCGTGACGGGCGCTTTGGCGTCGAACTCGGCCGAAAACGCGTGGTGGGCCACGACCGGGCCGCCAGCCAATAAAAGAGCGGCAAGAGCTGCGGCCCGGAAGAACTTGGGGCTTGAGGCTTGAGGCTTGGGACGGATCAACATTGCTCGATCTCCTCGGTGCCGGGAGGATATCATTCGCCGCATGAGAAACCTCCATGCGGTTCTCGTCGCTGTCTCAATGGCGGCCGGCTCGTGGGCGGGCGTGGCGCTTACTGCCCAGGCACCGGCCGGCTGGAAGGTGCCGCGCACGGCCGACGGCAAGCCCGACCTGCAGGGCGTGTGGGGCAACAACAGCGTGACCCCCATGACCCGGCCGACGCAGTGGAAGGACAAGGCGTCGCTGACCGACGCCGAACTGGAGGAGATGAAGCGGCTGGCCACGCAGTTCGTGGATCAGGGCGGCGACGCCATCTTCGGCAACTTCGTCCAGTTGATGCTGAACGCCCGGGACCAGGGCGACTTCAAGCAGGTGTCCTACGACCCGAGCACCGGCAACTACAACCAGTTCTGGATGGCCGACCGCGAGTGGGATCATCGCACGTCGCTCATCATCGATCCGCCCGACGGCCAGTTCCCGCCGCTGACGCCCGAGGCCGTGGCCCGCCGGGCCGAGGCCGCCAAGGCTCGCGCCGCCCGCAACCGCGGTCCGTCCGATGGTCCGGAGGATCGGCCGCTGTCCGAGCGCTGCATCTCGTACGGGGCGCCGCGAACCGGCGCCAACTACAACAGCTACGTCCAGATCATCCAGTCGCCGGCCACCGTTGCGCTGTTGCAGGAGATGATCCACGACGCGCGCGTGGTGCCCATGACCCCAGGTCCGCACCTGCCGGCCCGCATTCGGCAGCTGCACGGCGATCCGCGCGGTCGCTGGGAAGGCGACTCGCTCGTCGTCGAGACGACCAACTTTATCAATGGCTTCCAGGGCTCGACCCCGGACGTGAAACTGACCGAACGCTACACGCGCGTCAGTCCCGATTTCATCAACTGGGAGATCACGGTGGACGACCCGAAGACGTGGACCAGGCCGTACACGTTCATGATCCGCCTGAAGAAGGCGACCGGCCTGATTTACGAGTACGCCTGTCATGAAGGCAACTACGCCATGGAAGGCATTCTCGCCGGCGCCCGCGCCGAGGAGGCCAAGGCGGGGGGCACCCGAAAGGCGGGTAGCCGCTGAAGGCCCCGACCGAAGGAGCCGTCCTCGCCGCTGGTGCCACGGTGGTCGCCATTGGCGCCGCCAGCCTTGCGGGATGGATGCTCGCCATCCCGCAGCTCCCGGCGTGGAAGGCCGAAACCGTGCCGATGGCACCGGCCACGGCCGTGTTGTCGGTGCTGCTGGGCATGGCTCTCGTCGCATGCTCCCGCTCCGCCGCCAGCGCGCGACACCTCTTCATCGCCAGGACCCTGGCAATCGCAGGCAGCGTCGCCGCATTCGTGTTTCTGGCCATTCGCATGGGCGGGTGGCTGCCTCGGTTCGAGTTGCTCTTTCTCCCCATTGCCGGTGTGATTGAAGGTGCACCGGTGGGCTTCGTCTCACCGGTGACGGCGGCCTGCTTCGCATTGGCGAATGCCGCCGTGCTGCTGCTGATCGTCCCTCCGGCCCGGGACAGTTGGCCGGCCGTCGCTGGCCGCGCTGTCAGCGCGGTCCTCGCGCTGGTGGGTTTTGTTCTCGCAGTGTCCAACGTCCTCGGCGCGCCCCTTCTTACTGGGCTGGTGGTCGTCCCGGTGGCCCTGAACACCAGCATCGTCCTGCTGCTGGGGGGCTTGGCGCTGCTCCAACTTTCTGGACAGTCGCAGACGGCTGCGCCGACGCCGATTCGGCCGTTCGTCTGGATCTTCATCGGCATAGGTGTCATGAGCACGGCGGTTGGCTACGCCTACTACCGTGAGCTCGAGCGGGAACTCCGCGCCGAGGTCGAGCAGGAACTGACGGCGGTGGTCGAACTCATCAGGTCGGGCCTGAGCCAGTGGCGCAAGGAACGGCAGGGCGACGCGATGTCGTTGCGCCACAACGACCTCCTCATCAGCATGCTCCGCCAGGCAGAGGGGGGCCAGCTGCCAGACGGAACGCCGTCTGGCAGCTGGCTCCGTGAGTTCAATGCCTCGCTGCAGTACGACAGCATGTTGCTTTTCGATTCGGCCGGGACGCTGCGGCTGTCGTTGCCCAGACGTGACGGACGGCCATCGGCGGCGGTCGCCGAGCAGATTCAGCAGGTCCTGCGCAGCGGTGAGCCGCTATTGCAGGATTTTCACTTCGATGACGAAGGCCACGCGCACCTCGCCCTGCTTGTACCGCTCGCCGTCGGCGTCATGCCTGACCGGCCGGTTGGCCTATTGGCCCTCAGCATTAACCCGGAACCGTTTTTGTTCACGCTTATTCGCGACTGGCCGACCACGAGCTCGACGGCCGAGGCCGTGCTGGTGCGCCGGGATGGTGACGAGGTGGTGTTCCTGAGCGACCTCATCAGCCAGCGCAGGGCCCTCCGCGTCCGCATCCCGGTGACCGCGACCGACGTCATGGCGGTGAAGGCCTTGAGCGGCCAGACCGGCATGGTCGAGGGGGTGGACTATCGCGGCATGCCCAGCGTCGGCGTCGTTGGGGCGATTCCGGACACGCCGTGGCACCTGGCGGTGCGGATCAACCGGTCTGAATTGAGCGACCGGCTGTGGCGGCGGGTGCGGGTCGTCTCGGCGTTTGTGGCGTTGTTGATGTTCAGCGCAGGCTCAGGACTGGGCCTGATGTGGCGCAATCGGCGCGTGGCGTTTTATCGTGACCAGGCCGCCCTGGCCACGGCGCTAAAGACCACCTCGAGCCAGTTGCTCGGCATGCTGGGCAGCAGCCCGACCATCATCTACCGGCTCGCGCGGGTTGACGGGCGGCTGGTGCCCACCGAAGTCAGCGAGAATGTTCACCGCATCCTGGGCTTTTCGCCACAGGAGGTGCTGCACCCTCATTGGTGGGTCTCCAACCTGCATCCCGACGATCGGGTAGGCGCCCTGACCCGCATGGTGGCACTGGAGCGAGACGACGAGCTCACGCACGAGTACCGCTTCTTTCGCCAGGATGGCCGCGAGTTGTGGATCAGCGATGGCCTGAGAGTGGTGCGCCGCGACGCGCTCGGGATCGCCGAGGTCACCGGCGCCTGGAACGAGGTGACCGAGCGCCGCAAGGCCGAAGAGTTCCTGCGCGACAGCGAAGAGCGGTTGCGAATGGCGCTTACCGTGTCGAACCAGGGCACGTTCGACCTGAACGTCGAGAGCGGTGACGCGGTGGTCAGCCCCGAGTACGCCACCCAGATTGGCTATGCGCCAGGCGAGTTGGTGGAGACGAACGCGACGTGGCTGGCCCGCATTCATCCCGAGGACCGGCCGCGGGTTGAAAAGGCGCATCTCGACTACGTGAACGGGCGCACCGTCGACTACCGCGTGGAGTTCCGCCAGCGCACCAAACCAGGCGGCTGGCTGTGGACGCTCTCGGTCGGGCGGATTGTGGCATATACGCCCGAGGGCCGGCCCCTGCGCATGCTGGGCACCCACACCGACATCCATGCCCGCAAGATCGCCGAACTGCATTCGCGGCGCCTGGCCCAGATGTATGCGGCGCTCAGCCGCTGCAACGAGGCCATCGTCCGCAGCGTTGGTGAGGCGGAGTTGTTCCCGTTGATCTGCGAGGCCGCCGTGACCCACGGCGGCATGGCCATGGCCTGGGTCGGCATGGCCGACGAGGCCAGCGGCGTAGTCACGCCGGTGGCGTCATTCGGCACCGGGACCGAGTACCTCGATGACATCCCGGTCTTGACCTCGGCCGACATCCCGTTCGGCCGCGGGCCGACAGGGACGGCCATTCGCGAGAATCGGCCGATCTGGATCGAGAACTTCCAGGCCGATCCCTCGACCGGGCCCTGGCACGAGCGCGCGCAGCGATTCGGCTGGGCAGCGTCGGTGGGCCTGCCCCTGACCCGCGACGGCCGGGCGGTCGGCGCGCTGACGATCTATGCGCGGACGGCCGACGCCTTCGACCCCGAGGGGCGCGAGTTGCTGGTGCAGATGGCCACCGATATCAGCTTTGCGCTCGACACCTTCGGCCGCGACGCGCGGCGGATTGAGGCCGAAGCGGCGGTCAGGGCGTCATTGCACGAGAAAGAGGCGCTGCTGAAGGAAGTGCATCACCGCGTCAAGAACAACCTGCAGGTGATCACCAGCCTGCTGCGGCTCGAGGCCGGGCGGTCGTCGCAACCGAACGTCGTGGCGGTGCTGGCCGAAATGCAAAGCCGGGTGCTCTCGATGGCGCTTCTCCACGAAACGCTGTACCGCTCTGATAATCTGGCCCAGGTGGACCTGGCGGCTTACCTGCGGCAACTGGGCCAGCAGATCGTGCGGTCGTTGGCGCCGGCCGCGGGCATCACGTTGGAATTTGACGTCGAGCCGATTCGGATCGAGCTCGATCAAGCGGTACCGTGCGGGCTGATCGTCAACGAGTTGATGTCAAACGCGCTCAAGCATGCCTTTCCGGGCGGACGTCACGGCGACATCCGCCTCTCGGCGCGGCTGGTGGCCGGCGGACCGGCCATGCGGCTGTCGGTCGCCGACTCTGGTGCCGGGCTGCCCGCCGACTTCGACGAGGCGCGCAAGCGCTCTCTGGGCCTGCAACTGGTAACGGACCTGGCGCGACAGTTGAACGGAACACTGGACATGTCCTCCGGTAATGGAACAACATTCAGTCTCACGTTTATTCCGAAAAAACCTGCTGGCGTCCAGGACGGAGAGTCGACGTCATGACCAGTTCACGCATCCTCATCGTCGAGGACGAAAGCATCATCGCCCGCGACATCGAGAGCCAGTTGCTACGGCTGGGTCACGACGTGGTCGGCATTGCGATGTCGGTAGAAGGGGCGGTCGCCATGGCCGGTGCCACCCGGCCCCATCTCGTGTTGATGGACATCAACCTGCCCGGGCGCCTCGACGGCATCGACGCCGCCATCGCCATCCGCGAGCAGTTCTCGATTCCGAGCGTGTTCCTGACGGCCTATGCCACCGACGACATGGTCGAGCGGGCCACGCGTGCCGAGCCGCTCGGCTACCTGATCAAGCCGTTCGACGAACAGAGCTTGCGGACGACGATCGAAGTGGCGCTGCACAAGGACCACGCCGATCGCCGGCTGCGGGCCAGCGAAGCCCGGTACCGCGCGGTGGTCCAGTCCGCGAATGACGCCATCATTACCGTCGATTCAGCGGATCGCATTGTCGGGTGGAGCGCGGCGGCGGCCGGCCTGTTTGGCTACGCCGAGGCCGAGGCGCTTGGCCAGTCCGGCCAGATGCTGCTGGCGCCGGGGCAAGAAGATAGTCATGACCTGGCCATGAAGCGAGCGGGTCAGCTCGTCGGGGGCCTTGAACTCGAGCGCCTGAGCGAGCGGGTGGGACTGAGGAAAGACGGCTCCACGTTCACCATGGAACGGTCGCTGGCACGATGGGAGACCACCGAAGGTTGGTTCATCACCGCGTTCGTCCGCGATTGCAGCGCCCGCAAGCAGGCCGAAGCGTCGATGCGGCTGCAGAGCCTGGCGCTACATGCCACAGCGAACGCCATCATCATCACCGATCCAGACGGCGCCATCCAGTGGGTGAATCCGGCGTTCACGACCGTCACCGGCTTTACCGAGTCAGAGGCCGTCGGCAAGAACCCGCGCGACCTGGTTCGCTCGGGGGCGCATGAACCGGGTTTTTACGAGGAGATGTGGAAGACCCTGGTGTCGGGCCTGGTCTGGGAGGGCGAGATCACGAACCGCCGCAAGGATGGAACGTTGTACGTCGAGCACCAGACCATCACGCCGGTGCGCAACCACGACGGCGTCGTCACCAACTACATTGGCGTCAAGCGGGACATGACCGAGCAGAAGCGTCTTCAGGAGCAACTGGTGCAGGCGCAGAAACTGGAGAACATTGGCCGGCTGGCCGGAGGCGTCGCGCACGACTTCAACAACCTCCTGACGGTGATCAACGGCACTTCCGAGATGGCCCTCGCCGACCTGCCGGCGGGGGATCCCATGCGAATCGAATTCCAGCACATTCAGGAGGCCGGCGGCCGGGCCGCCAACCTGACGCGCCAACTGCTCGCCTTCAGCCGCAAGCAGGTGCTGGCGCCACAGGCCATCGACCTGGGCCTGCACGTTGAGCACACCGCCAAGATGTTAAAGCGGCTGATCGGCGAGGACATCACGCTGCAGGTCGAGTCGCAACCAGGCCTCGACACGGTGTTCGTCGACCCCGGACAGATGGAGCAGATCCTGCTCAACCTCGCGGTCAACGCGCGCGATTCCATGCCCCGGGGCGGGTCGTTGACCATCTCCACCCGTAATGCCTTGTTGGACGCCGAGTTTGCTGCGCGTCATCCCGGCATCTCGCCAGGGCATCATGTGGTCCTCGACGTTGTGGATACCGGAACCGGGATGACCCCGGACGTGCAGGCGCGGATTTTTGAACCGTTCTTCACGACCAAGGAACAGGGTCAGGGCACGGGTCTTGGCCTGGCGACTGTCTACGGCGTCGTCCAGCAGAGCGGCGGCAGCATCCTCGTCGAGTCGGCGCCAGGCCGCGGCACCAGATTCACGATCGCTCTGCGGAGGGCCGAGCCCGGCACTCACGCCGTCTTGGCCATGGCCACGAGCGGGCGCAGGGCAACGGGGACCGAGACCATCCTGATTGTGGATGATGACGATGGCTTGCGGATGATCATGGAGCGTATTCTGCGATCCGCCGGATACCAGGTGCTGGCGGCGCGTGATGGTAACGACGCGCTGGCCAAGGCGCAGGCGCACTCGGGCCCCCTGGGCGCGATGGTCACCGACGTGGTCATGCCGGGCATGAGCGGACCCGAATTGGCCCGGGTCCTGTGCGCGGTGCGCCCGGGCCTGAAAGTGCTGTACAGCTCGGGCTATACCGACGACGCGATGTTGCGGAAGGAGTTTTCGTCCGACTCCGCGCACTTCATCGCCAAGCCCTACACGGCGAGCGTGCTCACGGCGAAGCTTCGTGAGGTTCTTGACGCCGGATGATGGCACTCGCGCTGCTGGCGGCCCTGGCATGGGCCTTTCAGGCGGCCGGAGGGCCGCCCTCGTTTGAACGCGTCCAGCCTGACACGTTTGCCGCGCCGGGTGGCCAGGCCAATGCCTGGGCCGACGCCGATGGTGACGGCGACCTCGATTACTTCGTCGCCTTTCGCGGCCGACCCAATCGTTTCTATCGCAACGACAACGGCACCTTTCGGGATGTCGCCGCCGATGTCGGGCTGGCCGACGACCAGGAAACCCGCGCCGTCGCGTGGGGAGATTTCGACGCCGATGGCGATCCCGACCTGTTCATCGGGTTTGCCGATCCAGCCGTGCCGGCCAAGGTCTATCGCAACGATCAGGGTGGAACCCGGTTCACGAACGTGGCCTCAGCCCTCAACGTGAACCTCCGCGGGGTGACCCGCCAGCCGGCCTGGGTCGACTACGACGGGGATGGCGACCTCGATCTGTTCGTTGCGTTCAGGGACGTGGCCAACAAGCTCCTGCGTAACGACAACGGCCGCTTCGTCGATGTCACCGCCGCATCAGGCATCGGCGACACCCGCAAGACCGTGAGCGCCGTCTGGTGGGATTTCGACCGTGACGGTGATCTCGATCTGTTCACCGCCAACCAGGAGGGCGAGGCCAACGGCCTGTACCGGCAGAACCGCGGCACGTTCGAGGATGTCGCCGTGGCGCTGGGTGTGGCCGGCACGCCGCGGCCGGCGGCAGACGGCGGGGTCGGGCCGAGCGTGGCCGATTTCGATCTCGACGGCGACTTCGACCTGTTCGTGGCCAACTACGGCCCGAGCGCGCTCTATCGCAACGAGGCGGGGAAGTCCTTCACCGAGGTCGCGAAAGCCAGCGGCATCGACCTGGCCGGCCACGGCGTCACCTCGGCGTGGGGCGACCTCGACAACGATGGCCTTCCGGATTTGTACGTCGGCAACTTCCTCGGAGGCCAGCCGCTCTATCGCGACGCGTTGTTCATGAATCGTGGCCCGGCCTCCGCCGCCTGGGGCTTCGCCGAGTCCCTCCCGGACGTGATCCTGAAGAACGACGCCACGCACGGCGTGCAGTTCGTCGACTTTGATGGCGATGGCCGCCTCGACCTGTCGCTCACCAACAACGACTCCAATGGTGGCGGGCATCCGCTGCTGCGCAATATCGCGCCGTCGCGCGGCCGTGGGTTTTTCGTCGAGGTGACAGACCAGGCCGGCCGGCGCACGCTCGCCGGCAGCGAGGTGCGCGTCTTGCAGCCACGCACTCGACAACTGCTCGCGGCCGCGCTCGTCGATACCGGCAGCGGCTACTGCTCGCAGAACGCCATGCCGGTGCACCTTGGGGTACCGGCTACGTGGCCCGGCCGCGTCGATGTCGAAGTGACGATCGTCGCCGGCGGCCGCCGCCGCGTCGTCACCATCAAGGGCGTTGACCCCTCCGCGCATCAACGCCGTCCCCTCGCCATACAATTCTGACGTTCGCCCGGCAATTCTTGCACGGCCGCGTGCCAACGCTACGGGCTCCCAGTTTGCTAAGCCGCTGCGGACAAGTCACTTACGCCTGGGCGGCCCGCCGGGCCCTTCACGGTATCCCCCTTGCACCAACCCCTCCCGGTCAGGCCCTACCCCGGCCACTGATTGAGGAGAGACGGCATGTTGAGTGAGAAGACGTTCGGGTCAATCGTCCTGGTAGGCGCGCTGCTTGCGACGGCGGCGTGCGGCGACTCGTCGAAGTCGCTGAATCCGACCGCCCCGTCGGCCGTGGCGGCGGCGAGCCTCAACGTCGAGGCGACCGATGCGACCGCCGAGTCCGGCACTACCGCGGCCGGGGGTAATCCCGTGAAGCCAGTCAATCCCGGCAACGGCAACGGGAATCAGAACGGCAATGGGAGCGGCAACGACAAGGGTCCGTCGACCAGCACGCCGCCGGCCAACACGTCGCCCGGCGCGCCAACCGCTCCGGTCAATCCCGGAACCAGCAAAGTCGAACTCGAGGGGTCGATCTCCGCGATTGCGGGCACGGCGATCACCGTGAACAGCCGAACCGTCAACGTTCCCGTCACCGCTGTCATCCGTTTCGGCCAGCGCGCCGTGGCGTTCTCGGAGCTGAGCATCGGCGATCGGGTGCACGTCCGGGCCCGCATCGAGGGCGCGGTGCTCGAAGCAACCGAAGTGAAGCTCCAGAGCCCAGACGGCGGCAATGTCGACCGTGACGATGATAGTGACGAGGATGGTGGCACTGTGTGGGTGTCGGTCGTCGACGCCACGGCCGCCGAAACCGGCACCGACCAGGGCCGCTTCCGTCTTACCCGGGTTGCCAGTGCGGCGTTGCCGCTGACGTCACCTCTCGTGGTGACTCTGACGCTGACCGGCACGGCGACCAACGGCGTCGACTACACCAACGTGCCGCTCACCGCGACGTTCCTGGCCGGACAGGCCACGGTCGATGTCGTGGTGGCGCCGATTGCGGATGCGTTGGCCGAGGGGTCGGAAACGGTGATCCTGACGCTCTCGTCGGTGGCGCCCTTTGCGCTGGGTTCGCCGACGTCCGGTATCGTCACGATTGCCGACGCCGCCCCGGTGGTGTCGGTCGTTGCACTGGATGCGACCGCGTCGGAAACGGGACCCGACCTGGGGACGTTCCGCTTCTCGCGCACCGGCGCGCTGACCTCGTCGCTGACGGTGACCTACACGGTCACGGGCACGGCCGTGAACGGCACCGACTACCAGGCCATCCCGGTCACGGTCACGTTCCTTGCCGGGCAGGCGACCGCCGATGTGTTCGTGATTCCGATTGCCGACGGCATCACCGAAGCGGCCGAGACGGTGATTGTGACGCTCACCGACGGAGCGAGCTACGACCTGGGTGCGCCAGCGACGGCCACGGCGACGGTCACGATTATTGGCTAGAGCAGGAGAAGGGGTCTGCCTGCGGGGCAGACCCCTTCTTCAATGTGGCGTCCGCCTTTAGGCGGACCTTGCTATCCGGCTAACCGCCTCCGCCGAGGCTCCGGCGGGTCAAGAAGCCGGAGGCTACTTAGACGTCGTCGGGCGCGACAGCACGGCGTGGGCAATGCCGGTCAGCGAGCCCTGGCCGGTGAACAGCACCTTGCGATCCGAGCCATCCAGCTTCAGGCTGTAGACGCTGCCGCGCAGGTCGGTCAGGAACATCCGTCCGCCTTCGAGGTCGAGCGCGATCCCGATCGTTTCGTTGAAGCCGCCGGCCAGGATGGTGCGTTCGCGCGGGCTGTCGATGGAGGTGCGGTTGACGGTGTTGCCTTCGGGCGGGTTGCCGCGGTCGGTCCAATACAGGTGGCGCCGGGCGAGATCGAGTTCCAGATCGATCGGCTCGGGCAGCTGATCGAACAGCACCTCGATGTCGTTCCGATTGGCCGCGGTTTGCCCGCTCGGGATATTGAGGTTGGCGCGGCGGATGGTGCCCGCGACGGCGTTGTCACCGCCTTTCTGGGTCCAGTAGATCTTGCCGCCGGCCAGGTCGAGCGCCATGCCGACGCACCAGTTCCGCTGGTCCTTGCGCGCCTCGTCGCCGCGCCCGGTTTCGACCAGCGTCTCGAGCGCCGAGCCGTCGAGGTTGGCGCGCATCACGCGCATGCCCTCGCGATCGGACCAATACAGCTTGCCGTTCTTCTTGTCGAGCACCAGCTGTTTGGCCGTCCACGTGCCGCCGGTCTTCAGGATCGTCGTGACGTTCGAGCCATCCAGGTTCGACCGTTCAATCGAGCCATCGTCCGCCGCCACGTTGCCCATGTTGGTCCAGTAGATGTGGCCGGCCTCGACATCGACGGCAATGCCGTCGGGCGCGCCCTTGAGGCCGTCGATCACCACCTGGCGGTCGCTGCCGTCCGTCGCCGACGACACGATCTTGCCTCGCAGGTCGAGAAAGAAGATGCGGTCGTGCGACTGCGCGGCGAGCGGTGCCGTCAGCCCGAGCAGCAACAAGACGGCGGCAATTCGTGTCATGGCGGTGTCCCTCGTTACGCGGCCTTCTGCAGGGCGCGCTCTTTCGAAGCGGTGGTCAGCATGCCGATGGCCGTGTAGATCACCACCACCACGACGCCCCAGCGGACGTAATCGAGTGGCAGCGACTTGACGATGAAGGCGGCGATCAGTACCGCCAGTGGGCCGCCGATCATCAGCCCGATCGCGGCGCGCAGGTCGTAACTTTGCTTGCGGATGAACTGCAGGCTGCCGACCGGCATGAGGAACGCGCACGCGCCCATCATGATCGGGAAGGCCGCGGTCGGGTTCATGCCGAGCAGGCTGATCATGATCAGGCATGGTGCGTAATAGCCGATGCCCAGCATCATCAGCGCGCCGAGGAAGGCCGAGATGACGACGGCGATGCCCAGCTTGAGCCCAGAGACACCAAGGGCGACACCGGGCGCCGGACCGATGCCGGTCAGCGAAAACAGCATCAGCGTCGCGGCGCCGATCAGGGCGAAGCCCATGCCGATCTGCACCTGGCGGCGCGGCAGGCTGGCGACCACGCCCGCGCCCAGCCAGGCGCCGGCGGCGGCCGCGGCGATGATCGCCACCATGGTCACGAACTCCACCTCGACGATGGTGATGTAGATCACCGCCTGGACCGTCGTCGGCAGCACGTAGCCGACGTTCAGCGTGCCGGGGATCTTTTCATCGCGCACGACGTTCCAGAAGCGGAACATCGAGGTGGTCGTGGCATACGAGCCGATGCCGAGCGTGTCGAAGAAGTTGGCGATGAACGAGATGCCGAGCGTCCGCGGCTCGGGCGCGAGCGGCGCCGGGCCGGCCCCGGCGGCCCGCTGGCGCTGGAGGGTCGTATACCAGAACACAAGGTACATGACCCCGATCAGGATCATGCCCGCAAGCAAGATGGTCTTTGGTTCCATTGCGTCGGATTCTAACCTGTTCTTGTCGGTGACTAATCGGTGTTTAATCTGTGGCCCGGCCGATCGGTGTTTAATCGGTGGCCTAGCCGACGAACTTATATCCTGAGCCGTGAATCGTCAGGATGTGTTCGGGGGCGTGGGGTGACTTCTCGATCTTCTGCCGCAGCTTGGCGACGAAGTTGTCGATGGTGCGGGTGGTCGGGAATTCCTCGTAGCCCCACACCTCGTTCAGGATCTGCTCGCGGGTCACGACCTGGCCGGTGTGCAGGACGAAATAGCGCAACAGGTCGAACTCGCGGGCGGTGAACTCGATGCGGACCTTGCCGCGCCGCGCCTGATGCAGCTTGAAGTCGATCTCGATGTCGCCAATCCGCATGATCTCGGCCGCCGGCTTGACCACGCCCGCGCCCGAGCGCCGCAGCACGGCGCGGACGCGCGCCAGCAGTTCGGTGATCGAGAACGGCTTGGTGACGTAGTCGTCGGCGCCCAGTTCGAGGCCGAGCACCTTGTCGGTCTCGGCCGAGCGGGCGGTCAGCATCACGATCGGCGTCGCGACCGACCGGGCCCGCAGATCGCGGCACACGTCGAACCCGTTCTTCTTCGGCAGCATCACGTCGAGAATGACCAGGTCGGGTGAGAAGACCCCGGCCTTCAGCAGCCCCTCGTCGCCGTCGGCGGCCGTCTCGACCTCGTAGCCCTCGAGTTCGAGGTTGTCGCGCAGGCCGAGCCGCATTTGCGGCTCGTCTTCAATCACCAGGATCTTCTTCATCGTGTGGACTCTGCCAGAGTGGGGGCGAAGGCGTTCTCGCCGGGAATGGGGAAGTGCAGGGTGAAAGTGCTGCCCTGTTGGGGTTCGCTGGTGACGCGGACGTAGCCGCCGTGTCCGCGCATGGTGTGGTCGACAATCGCCAGGCCGAGCCCGGTGCCCTGGGGCCCACCGCCCAGTTCGCGCTGCACGCGGTAGAACTTGCGGAAGATGCGAGCCTGCTCGCGCCGTGAGATGCCGATGCCGTGGTCGGTGACGCTGACCTCGACGTGGTCGCCGGCGCGCCGCGCCGACACCTCCAGCTGCTTGGCGTCGCCGGAATACTTGATGGCATTGGCGAGCAGGTTCTCGATGGCCTGCTCGGTCGCGCCTTCGTCAGCGAGGACCCGGGGCAGCGCCGGGGCGATCTCGGTCTTGACCACGAAATTGCCCTGCGAAAACTGCGTGGCCATGCGAGCCAGCACCCGGCTCACGATTTCACCCAGGTCGGCCGGCTCCATGCGGTACGGCCGCAACCCGGCCTCCATGCGCGAGAAGTCGAGAATGTTCTCGATCAGCCGGGTCAGCTTCTTGGCCTCGCCGTTGATGATCTGGTAGTACTCCTGCGCCCGTTCCGGCGTGCGCACGCGGCCCAATTCGAGTGTCTCGGCAAACAGCTGGATCAGCGCGAGCGGCGTCTTGAGGTCGTGCGACACCGACGCGACGAAGTTCGACTTCAGCTCGGCGACCCGGACTTCCCGCGCCGCGGCGCCGGCGACCAGGAAGACGCCCAGACTCATGGCCACCGCCAACACCACCATCAACGCCATCTGCGGCCGCGTGCTGGCGCTGACGATTTCCGGGATCGATTCCGGCCCGTAGCCCGTGCGCAGGCCCCAGATCTCCCGTTGCTGTTCGAACGGCGCGGCGAACGCCAGCAGTTCCTTGTCGAAGAAGACCACCGGAAAACTGCGTTCGTCCACCGGCATGTCGTCGCTGCGCGAGGGGTCCGACTCGAAAATGCGGGTGCCGTCTTCCGCGAGCACCGCGGCCTCGAGCGAGGGGAAGCCCGCCGGTTGCTGGACGTTCGCGAGCCGATCGCGCAACAGGGCCGGGATGAACTCCGTCTTCAGGCGCTCGGCGTCGACCGCAAACGCCACCACGCTGGTCATGCGCTCGCGCGCGAACGACTCGAAGCGCATCTGCGCCTGCACGTAGTACTGGCGTCCGCCGATCTCTTCGGTGAAGGCGACAATCGCCATCCGCATCCTGACCAGTTCGTGGAGGCGGGGCAGCAGCTTGGCGCCAAACACGGTGTCTTCGCGGAAGCGGCTCTCGACCGTGCCGGCCGCCTGCGCGATCGACTGCTGGTCGTACGCCAGCCACTGGTCGCCGTGGGGCCCGCGTTCGGTCCAGACGAAGAACGCGGTCACGAACGGGCTCTCCAGCAGCGCCTCGTGCATGACCGGGTCGATGAACGCCAGGTCCAGCGGCTCGATGCGCGCCTGCGGCACACGCAGGATCACGTCGAAGTACGGGCGCTTGAGGGCGGTCTCCACCGTCTCGGTCAACGAGCTGGCCGTGTCGCTGCTCAACTGCCGCAGGATGATGGACGAGTTCTTCTCGATGTCGTTGAGCGAGCGGAACTGGAAGTAGAACAGCACCGCCATGGGGATGGCGACGACGATGGCCAGGCCGACGGCGAGGCGCATCCCGCGGTCGTGCAGCAAGTGCCACCCTGGACGTGGACTGGTTCCGTCATTCATATCGTCCTCATGGTCCGCCCAAAAAGGCGGACACTACATCAATGTGGCGTCCGGCTTCAGCCGGACCTGCGCAACTCGCCATCGAGCCAGGCCTGCACCGGTTGCCATCCGCTCAAGCCCGGCTGCTCGGTGACCAGGGCCCACAAAATCGCGCTCGTCTCGCCGAGCAGTTGCTGCCGGTACTCGCGCGGCAAACCCTCGGTGGCGCGCCGCAGGTCTCGCAGCGCGCCTTCGGCATCACCGGTCGCCACCTTGCACAGTGCCAGCCGCGACGCTTGCACCGCGTTCTTCTCCGGGTCGCGGGCCTGGCCTTCAGCATAGGCCGCGAGCGCGGCCTGGAACCGGCCCTGCAAAAACAGTGTATGCCCGAGATTGTAATGGCCAAAGGCCAGCGTTGGGGTGAGTTCAATCACTTGCCGGAACGCCGCCTCCGATTCCGCGAGTTTGCCCAGTTCGCGGCGGACGACCCCGACGTTGTTCAGCGCCTGCGGGCTGGCCGGCTCGAGCGCCAGGGCCCGCTCGAACGCGGTCAGGGCTTCCGCCGGGCGGTCCAGTTCGCCGAGCGTGGCGCCGAGGTTCGCCCAGGCCGGCGCGAAGCTCGGCAGTAGCGTCGCCGCGGCCTCGAAGGCCACGGCGGCCTGGGCCATATCGTCGCGCCGGAGCCAGAGCTTGCCGCATTCGTACCGTGCCGCCGCCCACCCTGGCGCCAGGGTGATTGCCTCGTCCAGATCGCGGGCTGCCGCGTCGAGGTCGTTCACCTCCATACAGACGCTCGCCGTTGCCACCAGGGCGGCGGGTGTCCGCCAGGCTGCGAGAGCCTGGACGCATAGTGCGAGGCGTTCTGCCGCATCGGTGACCCGAAACGCCCTGGGGAGAAGTGCGGTGGTGCTGTAGTGATGCGGTGCCGGGGTGCTGACGAGCAGGAGCCACGCGCCACCGGGATGGGGGGCCAGTTCGGCCGCCCAGGCAGCCTCGAGGTAGGCGCGCTGGGTGGTGACGAGCTCGGTGCCGCCGGTCTGCTCGTTGACGAACGCCTCGTCAAAGGCGTTGGCGCGAATCACCACGGGGCCGGCCGGCAGTTCGGCCGCCAGCGGGTAACGGAAGGGCCAATCCGCCGGCGAGGGCGCGGCGATCGCGCGGCCGTCGTGCTCGGACTGCCACTCCTCGATCCACTCCGCGGCGGCGCTCGGCGAGTCGGCGGTCGCGATCGACGGCGTAAGCACGCGCCAATTGTCACACGACCCGGTGGACGAAGACACCCCCGGATGACGAATGACAAGAGATGACGTCGCGGCCGTTCTCCTGCTCCGTATAATCCGCGCAAGCGTTCGGGCCGAATACCTGCTCGCGCCAGCAAGCCTTGCTCCCTTCCAGGGAGCGGATCATGGAGCCACCAATCAACGCCTCTGAAAATCGCCGCGGTTTCTTCATCCGCATCATCCAGACGGTGCACGCCGGCATCGGCGCGACACTGGCCTTCGTTGTCGGCGGCGCCATCGTCGCGCCCAGTTTCTCGCGGCGCGAGAAGTTGTGGCTCCCTGCGGGCACCGTGCCGAGACTGGTGGACGGCGTGCCGACGGCCGTGACGCTGAGGATCGCCCGTTCCGATGGCGCCAGCGAGACGGTCGACCGGCGCGTGGTGTATTTGGTCAAGAACGGCGAGTCACTGTATGCACTCGACTCGACGTGCACACACCTTGGATGCCGCACCAAGTTCAATCCCGACAGCGGGCACATCGAGTGCCCCTGCCATGGCGGGGTTTACGACACCGGTGGCAACGTCGTGTCGGGGCCGCCGCCCACGCCGCTGGCGCAAGTGCCGGTACGGGTCGAGCACGATCGCATCATGGTCCAGGTCTAGCCATGACCGGCCCGCTGCTCGACTGGCTTGATTCGCGCACCGGCTATCGCGCCTTGGTGCGGCGCGCGCTGTACGAGGAACTGCCGCGCGGGACCGGGTGGCCGTTTACCACCGGCAGCGTCGTCACGCTGCTCGTGGCCTGCCAGTTCATCACCGGCGTCGGCCTCACCATGTATTACGTGCCGGCCCCGTCGCTGGCCTACGACAGCGTGCGGTTCATCATGCGCGACCTGCCGCTGGGTGGGATGTTGCGCGGCCTGCATTACTGGGGCGCCAGCTTCCTGGTGGTGGCGGCGGTCATGCACATGATGCGCGTGTTCCTCACCGGTTCGTACAAGGCGCCGCGCGAAGTGACGTGGCTGAGCGGCCTGGTGATGCTGCTGGTCATCCTCGGCTTCTCGTTGAGCGGCTACTTGTTGCCGTGGGACCAGAAAGCCTACTGGGCGACCACGGTCACCATCAACGTCGCACGCAGCACGCCGCTGCTCGGAGAGTACATCGCCGACGTGCTGCGTGGCGGCGCCGAACTGGGCGCGCTTACGCTCGGCCGTTGGTACTCCGCGCACGTCTTCCTGCTGCCGGCGATCCTGGTCACGCTGATCGTGGCGCACATCGCGCTGATGCGGAAGCACGGCATCTCGGGTCCGATCGAGCCGGCGGCCGGTCCGGGCGAGGCGTTCTTTCCGTGGCATGTCATCCGCGACACGGTGATGATGGCCGCCGTCTTCGCGTCGTTGTTCACGGTTGCCGCGCTCGTGCCCGCGCCCCTGGATGCGATCGCCAACCCGTCGGACGCCGATTACATTCCGCGGCCCGAGTGGTACTTCCTGTCGCTGTTTCAACTGCTGAAGTACTTCCCCGGCCCGCTTGAGCCGGTAGCGACGATGGTGATTCCCGGCGCGGTGGTGGGGTTCCTGATGATGCTGCCGTTCATTGATCGCGCCGACGGCCGCCATCCGTTCCGCACGCCCCGCCGCGCGTTCACGACCACGATGGTGGCCATCGCCCTGGGGGTGCTCACGCTGACCGGCCTTGGCGTGGCCGATGGTCCGCCGCCCGACGACGACAAATGGGGCTTGCTGCCGATTGCCGGCTGGCAGATTGCCACTGACGAGGCGAGTCCGTGCGCGCGGTGCCACGCCCCGGGCGCGCCGGCGGCACCGCTCGCACAGACCCGGATTACGCGCGACGAGGAGTGGTTGCTGGCGCACATGGCCGATCCGGTGGCGCTCGCGCCGGGCGTGCGCTCGCCCCAGGAGCCGGCGCCGCGGCCAATGATGTCCCGGTTCAAGGCGCAGGCGGTGGTCTCGTACTTGCGGCGCGAGCATGCGGGACGCCCGCACCCGGTGGTTGACGAGGCCGGCCGATTGGCCGCGCTGACCTACGCCGAGACCTGCGTGGCGTGCCACAAGATCGCCGGTGACGGCGGCAGCATGGGGCCCGACCTGACGCAGGTCGGCGGGCGGCGGGAGGCCGCCGCCATCAAGGCAATCATCGAAGACGCGTCGCAGGTCTACGGCGAGACCGCGATGCCTCCGTTCAGGAACCGCTTGAGGCCCGAACAGATCGAAGCGCTGACCAACTACCTCGCCGCGCGAGAGTAACGCGACGGGGACAGACCGCTCGGCGCCGCCTGCTCGGGGTCAGTCCCCGCCGGGCGGCAGCTTGGGGGTGGATTCGCCCTGGTGGCAGGTAAAGCAGGTGACCCGGCCGAGCACCGATTCCCCGGGCTTGGGCTTGTAGTCGGGGAAGAACTGCTGGTTCAGGGCCTTGGTCATCTCGATCATGCGCCGCGCCGTAATCTTCACGGCGTTGTCGTCGCTCGCGAAGTTCCGGGGAACGTGGCAGGTGTTGCAACTGACGCCCAGCGCCTGGACCATGTGGTTCATCTCTTCCTGGAAGTCAGGGGCGAGCAGGCCGGTCAGGACCTTCACGGTCGGGCTGTCGACCACGGTCGGGGTGGGGGCCTGGGCGGTCAACCCCTGCGAAAAGATGAGAAATACTGTGATAGTGCAAGGGGCGGTCAAGTGGCGCATGGCGGAGAAAGTTAGCACGCTTGCGTGTTTTTGAAAGGCCGTGCTATATTCGTCAGGTTCTCGTGAGACTAGGACACCCTATCTAGTCTCAACCGTATCGTGACGCACCCGCGCAGCGCCCTATCGAAGGGACCGTTAACGGGGCCAGGCTTGCGAAAAGCCCGGTGAAAGCGTCCGCCGATACCGAAAACACCATGAAGTAGGGTTTTTCCGCCCAAGGTGCCAAGCCGCGTTTCTGACGCTGCTTTCAGGCCTCGGGCACCACAGCCGCCGGTAATCGGTGAATGTGGGCAGTTTTTGATTCGTTAGTGGCGCCGCGCGGAGCCGTCCGCTTGCGGTGCCTTTGGAGTGCTCGTGCCGACGATTAGTCAGCTGGTCCGCAAGGGACGCGAGAAGGTCGAGTGGAAGACGAAGAGCCCGGCGCTGCAGAACAGCCCGCAGAAGCGCGGCGTCTGTGTGCGCGTCTTCACGCAAACCCCGAAGAAGCCGAACTCGGCGCTTCGCAAGGTGGCGCGTGTCCGCCTGACCAACAAGATTGAAGTCACCACCTACATTCCGGGTGTCGGCCACAACCTGCAGGAGCACTCGCTGGTGCTGATCCGCGGCGGCCGTGTGAAAGACCTGCCGGGTGTGCGGTATCACGTGGTGCGCGGCACCCTCGACGCCGTGGGCGTGCAGGGCCGCAAGCAGGGTCGTTCGAAGTACGGCGCCAAGCGCCCGAAGTCCTAAGAGAGATTTATGCCGCGCAGACGAGTAATCGCGAAACGTGAGCTGTTGCCGGACGCCCTCTACGGGAGCCCGCTGGTCACCAAGTTCATCAACACGATCATGAGCGAGGGCAAGCGTTCGACCGCCGAGCGCATCCTCTACCAGAGCTTCGACCTGATCAAGGAACGGTCGGGCGATGATCCGCTCAAGATCTTCAAGAAGGCCGTGGACAACGTCAAGCCGGCGCTCGAAGTGAAGTCGCGCCGCGTCGGCGGCTCGAACTACCAGGTGCCGATCGAGGTCAACCCGAACCGCCGCCTGTCGCTCAGCATCCGCTGGCTGGTCGGCTTTGCCCGCTCGCGCGGCGACGGCAAGACCATGCAGGAAAAGCTCGCCAACGAGCTGCTCGACGCCGCCAACCTGCGCGGTGGCGCCGTCAAGAAGCGCGAAGACACGCACCGCATGGCGGAAGCGAACAAGGCGTTCGCGCACTACCGCTGGTAGCGCGTCACAGTTGCAATTATTGAACCGGAAGATCTGACCTAAATCATGGCTCGCTCAGCACCACTCGAACGCACGCGGAACATCGGCATCATGGCCCACATTGATGCCGGCAAGACCACGACGACTGAACGGATCCTGTTCTATACCGGCATCACGTACAAGATCGGCGAAGTGCACGAAGGCACCGCCGTCATGGACTGGATGGAGCAGGAGCAGGAACGCGGCATCACCATCACGTCGGCCGCGACGACCTGCTTCTGGAAGGAACACCGGATCAACATCATCGACACGCCCGGCCACGTCGACTTCACGGTTGAAGTCGAGCGCTCGCTGCGCGTCCTCGACGGTGCCGTCGCCGTGTTCGACGCCGTGTCGGGTGTCGAGCCGCAGTCGGAAACGGTGTGGCGCCAGGCCGACCGCTATCGCGTGCCGCGCATCTGCTTCGTCAACAAGATGGACCGCATCGGCGCGGACTTCAAGGAGACGCTGTCGCAGATTGGCTCGAAGCTGCAGGGCAACGCCGTCGCGATCCAGTTGCCGATTGGCGCCGAAGACAAGTTCCGCGGCGTGGTCGACCTGGTCCAGATGAAGGCGCTCGTCTACAAGGACGAGACCATGGGCGCCGACTACGACGTGATCGAGATTCCGGCCGACATGCTGGAAGAGGCCAAGGCCTATCACGAGAAGCTGGTCGAAAAGGCCAGCGAGGCCGACGACAAGCTGCTCGAGAAATACCTCGGCGGCGAGACGATTAGCCCCGACGAACTGAAGGCCGCCCTCCGCAAGCGTTGCATCTCGTCGGTGCGCGATGAAGAGGCGCCGTTCGTGCCGGTGATTTGCGGCACCGCCTTCAAGAACAAGGGCGTGCAGCCCATGCTCGACGCGGTGCTCGATTACCTGCCGTCGCCGCTCGACATTCCGCCGGTCACCGGCATCGACCCCGACTCGAAGGACGAGAACAAGATCGAGCGGTCGGCCGACGACAAGGAGCCGTTCTCGGCACTGGCGTTCAAGATCATGACCGACCCGTTCGTCGGCCAGCTGACCTTTTTCCGCGTCTACTCGGGCACGCTGACCTCGGGCTCCTCGGTGATCAACTCCACCAAGGGCCGCACCGAGCGCATTGGCCGGCTGCTGAAGATGCACGCCAACAAGCGTGAAGAGATCAAGGAAGTCAACGCCGGCGACATCGCCGCCGCCGTCGGCCTGAAGTCGGTCACCACCGGCGACACGTTGTGCGACGAGAAGAAGCCGATCATTCTCGAGAAGATGGTCTTCCCGGAGCCGGTCATCTCGCTTGCGGTCGAGCCGAAGACCAAGGCCGACCAGGAAAAGCTCGGCCAGGGCATGGCCAAGCTGATGGCCGAGGACCCGACCTTCCGCGTCAACACCGACGAGCAGACCGGCCAGGTCATCATCCGCGGCATGGGCGAACTGCACCTCGAAATCATCGTCGACCGCCTCAAGCGCGAGTTCGGCGTCGAGGCGAGCGTCGGCAAGCCGCAGGTCGCCTACAAGGAAACCCTCACCAAGCCGGCCGAAGGCCACGGCTTGTTCAAGCGCCAGACCGGCGGCCGCGGCCAGTTCGGCGACGCGTGGATTCGCCTGTTCCCGCTCGAGCCCGGTTCGGGCTACCAGTTCGAGAACATGACGGTCGGCGGCTCGGTGCCGCGCGAATTCGTCAAGCCGATCGACCAGGGCATCCAGGAAGCGCTCACGCGTGGCGTGCTCGCCGGCTACCCGATCGACGATGTCCGCATCGAGCTGTTCGATGGTTCGTACCACGACGTCGACTCGTCGGAAATGGCGTTCAAGATTGCCGGTTCGCTGGCGTTCCAGGACGCCGCCAAGAAGGCCGGCGCCGTGCTGATGGAACCGGTGATGCGCGTCGAAGTGGTCTGCCCGAAGGACAACCTCGGCGACGTGATGGGCGACCTGGCGTCGCGCCGCGGCCGCATCCAGTCGCAGGAAGACCGCGGCGGCACGCAGATCATCTCCGCCCGGGTGCCGCTGAGCGACATGTTCGGGTATGCCACCGACCTCCGGTCGCGCACGCAGGGGCGCGCCACCTATTCGATGTTCTTCGAGCGCTACGAGCAGGCGCCGCGCAACGTGAGCGAAGAAGTGATTGCGCGCGTGCAGGGCACGAAGTAAGCCACCGACTCGACACCGACTAGACACAGACGCGAGAGCAGAGAGCTAATTATGCTGGGCGACAAGATTCGAATTCGACTGAAGGCCTACGACGCGCGGGTGCTCGACCAGAGCACCGGCGAGATCGTGGAAACGGCCAAGCGCACCGGCGCGCGGCTGGCGGGTCCCATCCCGCTGCCGACCGAAATCAACAAGTGGACGGTGCTCCGTTCGCCGCACGTGGACAAGAAGTCGCGCGAGCAGTTCGAGGTCCGAACGCACAAGCGCCTGATCGATATCTTCGAGCCAACGCCGCAGACGGTTGACGCCCTCATGAAGCTGGATCTGCCGGCGGGTGTCGATGTTGAAATCAAGGCGTTCGGCAAGGAACACGGAAAGTAGGACCTGATGGTCACCGGAATCATCGGCAAGAAAGTCGGCATGACGCAGCTGTTCCTCGAGGACGGCACGCTCGAACCCGCCACGGTCATCCAGGCGGGTCCCTGCATCGTCGTGCAGAGCAAGAACGGCCAGACCGACGGCTACGACGCCGTGCAGATTGGCCTGGTCGAGAGCAACCCGATCCGCAACGCCAACAAGGCGCTGACCGGTCACCACAAGAAGGCCAACGTGCCGCCGACCCGCGTGCAGCGCGAGGTCAAGATCGCCAAGGGCGCCGAGGCGCCGAAGCCCGGCGACCAGGTGCTGGTCTCGATCTTCAACCAGGGCGAGCGGGTGGACGTGATTGGCACGAGCAAGGGGCACGGCTTCCAGGGCGTGGTGAAGCGTCACCACTTCCGCGGCGGCGATGCCACCCACGGCTCGATGTTCCATCGCGCCCCGGGTTCGATTGGCGCCTCGTCGTACCCCTCACGCGTCATGCCCGGCATGCGCGCGCACGGGCACATGGGCGTGGACCGCATCACCGTCCGCAACCTCAAGGTGCTGAAGATTGACCAGGAGAACCACCTGCTGCTCGTGAAGGGTGCGATTCCCGGCGCCAACGGCGGCTATGTGGTCATCCGCAAGGCCGTGGCCGCGAAGCCCGAGCCGCAGCCGCAGCTGCAAGAGAAGCCGAAAAAGGGCAAAAAGTAATTTTGCCAGGAGGGCGGCACTTTAGTGCTGCCTTCGGTGAGAAACAATCATGACGATTGATGTAGTGAACGCGGAAAACAAGAAGGTTGGCTCGGTCGAGCTCAAGGACGAAGTCTTTGGCGGCCGCGTCAAGACCGACCTCATCCACGAGTCGGTGGTGCGGTTGAACGCGGCGGAACGCCGTGGCACGCACAAGACCAAGAACCGTGCGAATGTCAGCGGCAGCGGCAAGAAGCCCTGGCGCCAGAAGGGCACCGGCCGTGCCCGGGTCGGCGAAATCCGCAACCCGCTGTGGCGTGGCGGCGGCACCGTGTTCGGCCCCCAGCCGCGCAGCTACGAGTACCAGCTGCCGAAGAAGGTCGAGAAGGGCGCGCTGCGCGCGGCCCTGATGGAGAAGCTGCAGTCGGGCAACGTGATCATCGTCGACGCGCTGACCGCCTCGGAAGTCAAGACCAAGGCCGCCGCCGGCGTGCTCAAGGCGATTGGCGTCACCGGCAAGGCGTTGTTGATCGATGCCCGCCTCGACGAGAACTTCGCGATGGCGGTGCGCAATCTCGCCCGCGTCACGCTGGTGCAGAGCAACCTGGTCACCGCTCGTGACGTGGCCAACACCCGCCAGGTCGTGATGACGACCGCGGCGATGGAAAAGCTGGAGGCGGCCCTGAGCGAGCGCGCGAGCGCCGCGCGCTCGTAAGCGAGTCGAAGGGTAATCATGAAACTTACTGAAGTCATCCGCCGCCCGCTCGTCACCGAGAAGACGACGCTGCTTCGTGACGATGGCAAGACCATCGTGTTCGAAGTGGCCAAGGACGCGAACAAGATCGACGTTCGGCGCGCTATCGAGAAGCTGTTGGGAACCAAGGTCGCCGCGGTGCGCACCTCGATCACCCGCGGCAAGCTGAAGCGCCAGGGCCGTTTTGTCGGCCGCCGTTCCGACTGGAAGAAGGCATACGTCACGCTGCGCGCGGGCGAAAAGATGCCGGACTTCCTCGAAGGCGCATAAGAGGACGATATGCCGATCCGTAAATACAAACCGACTACGCCGGGCCGTCGCCAAATGACGGTGCTCGTGTTCGACGAGATCACGACCGACAAGCCGCACGGGCCGCTGACCGAGAACCTGCACACCACGGGTGGCCGCAACAGCACGGGCGAGCAGACCATTTGGTGGCGCGGCGGCGGTCACAAGCGCCTCTACCGCATCATCGACTTCAAGCGCGACAAGACCGGCATTCCCGGCAAGGTCGCGACGATCGAGTACGACCCCAACCGGTCGGCCCGGATCGCCTTGATCAATTACGCCGACGGCGAGAAGCGCTACATCCTGCAGCCGATGGGGCTGAAGGTGGGTGACGCGATCATCGCCGGGCCGAACGTCGACATCCTGAATGGCAATTGCCTGCCGCTCAAGAACATCCCGCAGGGCACGATGGTCCACAACGTGGAGCTCAAGCCCGGCAAGGGCGGCCAGATGGCGCGCAGCGCCGGGGCCAGCGTGCAGGTGGTGGCCAAGGAAGGCGACTACGTCTCGGTGAAGATGCCGTCGGGTGAAATCCGCAAGATTTACCAGGACTGCCTGGCGACGATCGGCCAGGTTGGCAACATCGATCACGAGAACGTTTCGATCGGCAAGGCCGGCCGCAGCCGCTGGATGGGCAAGCGCCCGCACGTGCGTGGCGTGGCCATGAACCCGGTCGATCACCCGCTCGGTGGTGGTGAAGGCAAGACCTCGGGTGGCCGTCACCCGGTGACGCCGTGGGGCGTGCCGACCAAGGGTTACAAGACGCGCCGGCCGCAGCCGAGCGACAAGTTCATCGTTCAACGCCGCAGTAAATAATTATGAGCCGCTCACTCAAAAAAGGCCCGTTCGTCGACACGCACCTGCTCGAAAAGGTCGAGGCGATGAACCGCGCCAGCGAAAAGAAGGTCGTCAAGACCTGGTCGCGCCGCTCCACCGTGGTTCCCGAAATGGTCGGGCACACGCTGGCGGTGCACAACGGCAAGAAGTTCGTGCCGGTGTATCTCACCGAGAACATGGTCGGCCACAAGCTCGGCGAGTTCTCGCCGACCCGCGTGTTCAAGGGGCACTCGGCTCGCACCGACAAGTCGTCGTCGCCGGCTCCTGGCGGCGCGCCGTCGGCACCAGCAGGGAAGGGCTAAGCCATGGTTCGCGCAGAGGCCACAGCCAAGTACATCCGCACCTCGGCCCAGAAGGCCGGGCTGGTGCTCGATTTGATCCGCGGCAAGGACGTGAACATGGCGCTGTCGGCGCTGCAGTTCAGCCGCAAGTCGGTGGCGCGCGACGTGGCCAAGGTGCTGCGGTCGGCGGTCGCCAACGCCCAGCAGCAGGAAGCGTTCGGCGGCGATGTCGCCCGGCTATTCGTCTCGAGCTGCTGCGCCAATAACGGCCCCTCGCAAAAGCGCGTGCGTCCCGCCCCGATGGGCCGGGCGTTCCGGATTGTGAAGCGGACCACCCACCTCACGGTGGCAGTGACCGAGCGCGCGCAGGTGATCAAAGCGGTAGGCGCCGAGGGTTCGGCCAAGCCGGCAGCCAAGAAGAGCACGGCGGCCAAGGCGTCAAAGCGCGGCAAGGCATCGCAGCCTGCCGCTGCAGAGTAAGAGGGGATCGCTGTGGGTCAGAAAGTTCACCCTTACGGGTTTCGGATCGGGTTCAACAAGACCTGGAAGTCGCGCTGGTTCGCGACCAAGGACTACGCCAATCTTCTGCATGAAGACCTGGCGCTGAAGAAAGATCTCAAGAAGCGGTTCCAGCATGCCGGCGTGGCGATGATCGAAATCGAGCGCGCGGCCCGCAACCTGAAGATCAACATCCACACCTCGCGGCCGGGCATCATCATCGGCCGCAAGGGGCAGGAAGTCGACAAGCTGAAGCAGGAGATCCAGAAGCGGACCAACCGCGAGGTCTTCATCAACATCCAGGAGATCCAGAAGCCGGAACTGGATGCCCAGCTGGTGGGCGAGTCGGTGGCGATGCAGCTCGAGAAGCGCGTCGCATTCCGCCGCGCCATGCGCAAGGCGGTCGAGTCGGCGCTGCGCTTCGGCGCGCGCGGCATCAAGGTGCGGGTGTCGGGCCGCCTGAACGGCGCGGAAATCGCCCGCTCGGAATGGTACCTGCACGGCCAGCTGCCGCTGCAGACGCTGCGCGCGGATATCGACTACGGGTTCGCGGAAGCCAACACCACCTACGGCAAGATTGGCGTCAAGGTGTGGCTCTACAAGGGCGAGCGGCTGACGCCGCGGACCAGCCGCGAAGAGGAATTTGGCACGGGTGGCGGCGGTGGCCGTGACCGTGATCGCGACCGTGGCCCGCGTCGTCCCCAGGGCGACCGTCCCGGAGCACGAGGCTAACGATCATGTTGATGCCGAAGAAGGTCAAGTACCGGAAGCAGCAGCGCGGCCGCATGCGCGGCAAGGCGTGGCGCGGCTCCGACGTGTCGTTCGGCGACTTCGGGCTGAAGGCCCTGGAGCCGTGCTGGCTGACGGACCGCCAGATCGAGGCGGCCCGCGTCGCGATGACCCGGTTCGTCAAGCGCGGCGGCAAGGTGTGGGTGCGGGTGTTCCCCGACAAGCCGATCACCAAGAAGCCGCAGGAAACCCGCATGGGTAAGGGCAAGGGCGCGCCCGAGGGCTGGGTCTGCGTGATCAAGCCGGGCCGCATCCTGTTCGAGATGAACGGCGTGCCGGCGGCCGAAGCCCGCCGCGCGTTCGAACTGGCCGGCGCGAAGCTGCCGATCATGACCAAGTTCGCGACGCGGTTTGCCGAGGAGAAAGCGTGATGAAGACCGCTGAACTGAGAGACATGGACGTTGAGTCACTGCGCGCCAAGACGCAGGAGATCGACGATCAGTTGTTCCGCATGCGGATCCAGAAGTCGATGGGCCAGCTGGAGGCCCCCGGCAAGATGAAGACGGTGCGCCGCGAGCGCGCCCGCATCCTGACGATTCTGAAAGAGAAGGCGAAATAGCCATGGCGGGCAAAGCGGAAGTCCAGGGCGTGGTGGTCAGCGACAAGATGCAGAAGAGCTGCATTGTCGCCACCGAACGGCGCGTGCAGCACGGCCTCTACGGCAAGATGCAGAAGCGCACGTCGCGATTCGTCGCGCACGATGAGAACAACGAAGCGAAGCTCGGTGACACCGTGGTGATCGCCGAGTCGCGGCCGCTCAGCAAGCGCAAGCGCTGGGCGCTGGTGCGGGTCGTCGAGAAGGCCACGCAGGTTTAGGAGACGCCATGATCCAGATGCGATCGATCCTCGACGTCGCCGACAACTCCGGCGCGCGCAAGATCTCGGTGATCAACCCGATCGGCGGGTCGACCGGGCGCTATGCCTACCTTGGCGACATCGTCACCGCCAATGTCAAGGAAGCGGCCCCGGAAGGCACCGTCAAGAAGGGCCAGGTCGTCAAGGCCGTGGTGGTGCGGGTCCGCAAGGAACAGCGCCGCAAGGACGGCAGCTACATCCGCTTCGACCGCAACGCGGCGGTGCTGATTAACGACGCGGGCGAGCCGATTGGCACCCGCGTGTTCGGGCCGGTGGCCCGCGAACTGCGCGAGCGCCGGTTCATGAAGATCGTCTCGCTCGCGCCCGAGGTCCTGTAACACCATGGCAATGTCGATTCGTAAAAACGACCAGGTCGTCGTCCGGGCCGGCAAGGATCGCGGCAAGCGCGGCCGCGTGCTGTCGGTCCTGCCCGAGAAGAACCGGGTGATCGTCGAGGGCGTCAACCTGATCAAGCGGCACACGCGCCCGAACCCCCAGAAGAACATCAAGGGCGGGATCGTCGAGCGCGAGGCCGCGATTCATGCCAGCAACGTGATGCTGGTCGACCCGGATACCAACGAGCCGACGCGCATCGGCAGCAAGACGCTGCCCGATGGCACGCGCGTGCGTATCGGCCGCAAGAGCGGCGCGGTGGTGGACAAATGAGCAAGGCGAAGGCAGCAACCAGCGAGACGACCCTCCGGCTGCGCGACAAGTACCGCGCCGACGTGATTCCCGCGCTCCAGAAGGAGTTCGGCTACAAGAACGTGATGGCGGTGCCCAAGGTCACCAAGGTGGTGGTCAACATGGGCCTCGGCGAGGCGACCCAGAACGCCAAGGTCGTCGACACCGGCGCCGAAGAGCTCGGCAAGATCACCGGCCAGAAGGCCGCCGTGCGCAAGGCGAAGAAGTCGATCGCCCAGTTCAAGGTGCGCCAGGGCCAGCCGATCGGCGCCATGGTCACCCTGCGCGGCGACCGGATGTACGAGTTCCTCGACCGGCTGATCAGCATCGCGTTGCCGCGCGTCCGCGACTTCCGCGGCGTGTCGCCGAAGGGCTTCGACGGCCGCGGCAACTACACGCTCGGCCTCAAGGACCAGTTGATCTTCCTCGAGATCGACTATCTCAAGGTGGACAAGGGCCGCGGCATGAACGTGAGCGTGGTCACGACCGCCAAGACCGACGAAGAAGCCCGCAAGCTGCTGCAGCTGATGGGCATGCCGTTCCGGAACGCAGGGAGCAACTAGTGGCGACAAGCGCGAAGAAAGCACGCGAATTAAAGACCCTGAAGTTCAAGGTGCGTCACCGCAACCGCTGCCGCCGGTGCGGCCGGTCGCGCGCCTACATGCGCAAGTTCGCGCTGTGCCGTTTGTGTTTCCGCGAGCTCGCCCTGACCGGGGACGTGGCTGGCGTGACCAAGAGCAGCTGGTAGGGAAACTCATTAACCGCCGGTGCCTCAGGTGCCTAAAGTGCCTGATGTGCCTAAGGGTTGGTGTTTGAGCCGAAGGCACGAGCCGACGGCTGAAGGCGAGTAGCAGAGAGTTATGACAGATCCGATTGCCGACATGCTGACAAGGATCCGCAACGCCGTCACGGCGCGCCACGCGCGCGTCGAGATGCCGGCTTCCAAGCTGAAGTCCGAGATTGCGCGGATCCTGCAGGACGAGGGGTATATCTCGGGGTTCAAGATGGTGGAGACGCCGGCTGAACGTCCGGGCAAGGCGCCGCGCCAGCAGATGCGGATGTTCCTGAAGTACGGACCCGGCGGCGAGAAGGCGATTTCGGGCATCTCGCGCGTCAGCCGTCCGGGCCGCCGCGTCTATGCCGGGAGCGGCGAGGTGCCGTCGGTGCTCGGCGGGCTCGGCGTGACCATCCTGACGACCTCGCGCGGAGTGATGACGGGCCGCGCCGCCAGGCAGGCTGGCGTCGGTGGCGAAATCCTCTGCAACGTTTGGTAAGGGGAAACGGTTAAGCCATGTCACGAATTGGAAAGAAACCGATCACGATCCCGAAAGGGGTGACCATCAAGGTCGACGGCGCGGCCGTTGACGTGAAGGGCCCCAAGGGACAGCTCACGCAGCCGCTGCCGCCCGGCGTTACCGCCGCGGTGGAAGACGGCAGCCTCGTCACGAAGAAGATCTCGGACGACAAGCAGCTCGACAAGTTCCACGGCCTGGCGCGCAGCCTGGTCAACAACGCCGTGCTCGGCGTGACCGACGGCTGGAAGCGCGAGCTCGACATCGTCGGCGTCGGCTACCGCGCGGAGATGAAGGGCCAGCAGGTGCATCTCGCCCTGGGCTATTCGCATCCGGTGGTGTTCGACATCCCGAAGGGGATCGACGTGGTCATCGAGAAGCAGACGCACATCACCGTGACGGGCGTCGATCGGCAGCTGGTCGGCCAGGTGGCCGCCAACCTGCGTCGCCTGCGCAAGCCCGACCCGTATCAGCAGAAGGGCGTGCGTTACACCGGTGAAGTGTTGAAGAAGAAGGCCGGAAAGACCGGAGCGTAGTTATGCAGATCAAAACCAAGGAAGACCGCCGCGACCGGATCAAGTTCCGGATTCGCAAGAAAATGGCCGGCACGTCCGAGAAGCCGCGCCTGAGCGTGTTTCGCAGCGTGTCGCACATCTACGTGCAGGTGATCGACGACCGCACCGGCCAGACCGTGGCCTCGGCGTCGAGCATCGATGCCGTGGTGAAGGGGCAGATGCCGAAGGGCGTCGCCGGCGGCAACCTCAAGGGCGCCGAGTTGGTGGGCACCGCGATCGCCGAGCGGCTGAAGGAAAAGGGCATCACCAAGGTGGTGTTCGATCGGAACGGGTTCCTGTACCACGGGCGCGTGCGCGCCGTGGCCGAGGCCGCCCGTACCGCGGGCCTCGAGTTTTAGGCGGGTGGCATAAATGATTCGGACACGCGAAAAGATTGACCCGGCGCAGCTCGACCTCAAGGACACGGTGGTTTCCATTAACCGCGTGACCAAGGTCGTCAAGGGCGGCAAGAACCTGAGCTTCAGCGCGCTGGTCGTGGTCGGCGACGCCCACGGTGTGGTGGGCTACGGCGTCGGCAAGGCCAAGGAAGTGCCCTCGGCGATCAAGAAGGGCATCGAGGCGGCGAAGAAGAACCTGATCCGCGTCCCGGTGCAGGGCACCACGGTGCCGCACCCGATCGTCGGGCGCTATGGCGCCGGCCGTGTGCTGCTCAAGCCCGCGCCGGATGGCACGGGCATCATCGCCGGCGCCGCGGTGCGCGCGGTGGTGGAGTCGGCGGGCGTGACCAACGTGCTGACCAAGTCGCTCGGCTCGGCCAACCCCCACAACGTGGTGCGGGCGGCGTTCACGGCGCTCAAGGAATTGAAGGATCCGGGCAAGCTGATGCGGCTGCGCGGCAAGGACACGCTCGAAGAGCTGGCCGGCGGCCGGGCCTCGAATTAGCCACCGATCGGACAGCCACCGATTGGGCACCGATTAGACAGCCACCGATTAGGCACCGATTAGCACGGATGGAATGACGACAAATGGCTAAGGCGAAGCAAACCAAGCAGGCGGCGAAGACCGTCACGATCAAGCTCACCAAGAGCCCGATCGGCTTTAACAAGAACCAGGCGACGGTGGTCCAGAGCATCGGCCTGCGGAAGATCAATCACTCGGTGACGCTGGCGGACACGCCGGAGACCCGCGGGATGATTTTCAAGGTCCGTCACCTCGTGACGGTGAGCGAGTAACTTATGAGTCTCGATAAGCTGAAGCCGGCCGAACGGTCGAAGTTCAAGAAGAAGCGGGTCGGGCGCGGTCCCGGGTCGGGCCTGGGCAAGACCTCGGGCCGTGGCCACAAGGGCGCGCAGTCGCGTTCGGGCTACTCGTTCAAGCGCGGCTTCGAAGGCGGCCAGATGCCGCTGCACCGCCGGGTGCCGAAGCGCGGCTTCACCAACATCTTCCGCACCGAGTACGACGTGGTCAACCTGGACCAGCTCGAGGCGGCGTTCGACCAGGGCGCGACCGTGACCGTCGAGACCCTGCGCGAGCATGGCCTGGTCGGCAGCCGCAAGTCGCTCGTCAAGATCCTCGGCCGCGGGGAACTGACCAAGGCGCTGACGGTGCACGCTCACAAGTTCAGCGGAAAGGCCGCCGAGAAGGTGGCCGCCGCCGGTGGCCGCGCCGAGGCGATTCCGGATGGCTCGGCCGTCGTCGCTGACAAAGCTTAGCAATCAGTAAGTAACTGAGGGCTGTTGTGCTGGATACACTGAAGAATCTGTTTGCCGTCGCGGACCTCCGCAACCGGGTGCTGTTTACGCTCGGCATGCTGGCGGTGTACCGCGTGGGCAACTTTATCCCGACGCCCGGAGTCAATTCCGAGGCGCTGCGGATCATGTCCGAGCAGGCGCAGAACACCATGTTCGGCCTCTACGACATGTTTACCGGCGGCAGCCTGTCGCGCGTCACCATCTTCGCGCTCGGCGTGATGCCGTACATCAGTTCGTCGATCATCCTGCAGCTGCTGACGGTGGTGTGGCCGTACCTCGAGCGGCTGTCGAAGGAAGGCGAGCTCGGGCGGCGCAAGATCACCCAGTACACGCGGTACCTCACGCTGGTGCTGGCGATGGTCCAGTCGCTCGGCATCGCGATCTTCCTGGAGCGCCAGACCGAAATTGCCGGCGGCCTGCCGCTGGTCTACGAGCCGGGCTGGGCCTTCCGCTTCGGCTGCGTCCTGACGCTGACCACCGGCACCATGTTCATCATGTGGCTGGGCGAGCAGATTACCGAGCGCGGCATCGGCAACGGCATGTCGCTGATCATCTTCGCCGGCATCGTCGTCAACTTCCCGCGCGCCGTGGTCGGCACCATCGAGCAGATGCAGACCGGCCAGATCGGGCTGATCACGATGGCGTTCCTGGTGCTGCTGATGGTCGGCGTGATTGCCGCGATCATCTACGTCGAGCGCGGCCAGCGGCGGATCACGGTGCAGTACGCCAAGCGGGTGGTCGGGCGGCGCCAGTACGGCGGCTCGAGCACCCACATTCCGCTCAAGGTCAACACCGGCGGCGTGATCCCGGTGATCTTCGCCAGCTCGATCCTGACGTTCCCGACGATGATGTCGGGGCTGGCGACCCCGGGCGGCTGGGCCGACGCGGCGATTCGGCAGATCAATTACGGGATGCCGCTCTACAACCTGCTCTACGTGTTGAGCATCATCTTCTTCGCGTATTTCTACACCGCCATCATCTTCAACCCGGATGACGTGTCGGAGAACATGCGCAAGTACGGCGGCTTCGTGCCCGGCATTCGACCCGGCAAGCGGACCGCGGAGTACATCGACACGATTCTCGCGCGCATCACGATTGTCGGCGCGGTCTACCTGGCGATGGTCGCGATCATCCCGGAGTGGCTGATGACCGGCTTCAAGGTGGCGCCGATTCCGTTCATCGGCGAGTCGCTCGACGCGATCCTGCCGCGGTTCGTCACCAACGGCCTCGGCGTGACGTTCTTCTTCGGCGGAACGTCGCTCCTGATCGTGGTCGGCGTGGCCATGGACACCGTGAACCAGATCGAGTCGCAGCTGATCATGCGGCATTACGACGGGTTCATGAAGAAGACGCGAATCCGGGGACGGCGCGGCTAACGTGGCGTTGAACCTCGTGATGCTTGGCCCGCCGGGAGCGGGTAAGGGCACGCAGGCAGAGCGGTTTGCCCGCGAACATGGGATTCCCAAGGTGTCGACCGGGGACATCCTGCGCGAAGCGGTGCACAGCGATTCGGAGTTGGGCCGCGCCGTGAAAGCGGTGATGGAACGCGGCGAGCTGGTCGGCGACGACCTGATCATCGGCATCGTCCGCGAGCGGCTGATGCTTCCGGACGCGCAGGCCGGGTTCGTGCTCGACGGCTTTCCGCGCACCGCCACGCAGGCCGGTGCGCTGGATGAGATTACGGCGGCGCGGGGACCGGTGATTTGCGTCGAGATCCAGGTGCCGGACGAAGAGCTGGTGCGGCGGGTCCGCGGCCGGCGGGTCTGTGACGATTGCGGCGCCAACGCCGACGCGTTCGAGACCAAGGCCGACACGCTGTCGGACCTGTGCCAGAACACCGAACGGTGCCGGAGTATCGGCCCGAAGTGGGTGGCGCGTTCGGACGACTCGGAAGCGGTGGTGCGGGAACGGTTGAAGATCTACTGGCGCGATACGCGCCCGATGATCGAGTACTACAGCGCGCGGCCGACGTTCCGCGTGATCGACGGGCTGCAATCGCCCGAGCAGGTGCGCGAGGCGCTGGTCGGCGCGGTGGCCTCGGCACTGGGCCTGTCGGCGGCGCAGTTGCCGAGCATGGTGGCCCAGAAGCTGGGCGGCGAAGACGTCTCGCCCCGGGGCGCACGGCCGAAGAACGGGGCGCAGGCGTGATTGTCTGCCGATCGGCGGCGGAGATCGAGAAGCTGGCGCGCGTGAACGCCCTCGTGGCGCGCGTGCTGAAGGAACTGTCGGCGGCGGTGCGGCCGGGCGTGACCACCGCTGACCTCGATGCGATCGCGGAACAGCGGTTGCGCGAAGCGGGCGCCGAGCCGGCCTTCAAGGGGTATCACGGATACCCGGCGACGATTTGCGCGTCGGTGAACGAAGAAGTCGTGCACGGCATTCCATCGCCGCGCGCCCTGGTCGAAGGGGACATCATCTCCATCGACATGGGCGCCAAGCTCGACGGGTTTTACGGCGACTCGGCGGTGACGGTGCCGGTTGGCGCGGTCAGCGCGGAAGCGCAGCGGCTGCTTGATGTCACCAGGACGGCGCTCGATCGCGCGGTGGCGGCGGTCAAGGCCGGCGCCCGGGTCTCGGATATTGGCGCCGCGGTGCAGTCATACGTCGAGGCGCAGGGGTTTTCGGTGGTCCGCGAGTTCGTGGGCCACGGCATCGGAACGTCGCTCCACGAGGAGCCGCAGATTCCGAATTACGGGACCGCCGGACGCGGTCCGCGGCTGGCGGAAGGCATGGCGCTCGCGATCGAGCCCATGGTGAACGCGGGCAAGCCCGCGGTGAAGGTGCTTGGAGACGGCTGGACGGCGGTCACGAAAGACAAGGCCCTGTCCGCGCACTTCGAGCACACGGTGGTCGTCACCGAACACGGGTGCCGGGTGCTGACGTTGCCGCCCGACGCGGCGTTCGAGGACCGCGCTTCGGCGTAGACGGGCGTGAGTCCTGAGCGAGCGAACGTGTGAGCGACCGTGAACACGTGAGCGAGTCGAAGGATAACACCGCTGACGGCGTGGTGATGGAACTGCTGCCCAGCCAGCTCGTGCGAGTGGAGCTGGCGGGACGGCACCAGGTGACGGCGCACCTGGCCAGCCCGGTCGGACGCAATTACGTCCGCGTGCTGGTAGGGGATCGGGTGAGGGTCGCGCTCATGAGCAACGACCCAGGCCGCGGACGGATAGTCGAGAAGTTGTAGTGCCAGGAGGGCGGTCCTTTAGGGCCGCCGGAGAAGCGCGATGAAAGTAAGAGCCTCGGTAAAGAAGATTTGCGTTAAGTGCAAGATTGTCCGCCGCCAAGGGGTGGTCCGGGTGATCTGCGCGAACCAAAAGCACAAGCAGCGGCAAGGATAAGACATGGCGCGTATTTCAGGTGTCGATCTCCCGCGCACGAAGCGCATTGAGATTGGTCTCACGTATATCTTCGGCATCGGCCGTCACCGCGCGAACGTCGTGCTGGCGGCCGCCGAGGTCGATCCGAGCGTCCGGGTGAAGGACCTCACCGAAGACGACGTCCGCAAGATCACTCGCGTCCTCGAAGACCAGGGCGGCGTGGAAGGCGACCTCCGCAAGGAGATCTCCTTGAACATCAAGCGGCTGATCGAGATCGGCAGCTATCGTGGCGGCCGTCACCGCCGCAACCTGCCGTTGCGCGGGCAGCGGACCAAGACCAACGCGCGCACGCGGAAGGGCCCGCGCAAGGGCGCCGTGGCAAAGAAGAAGACGGTTTAAATCATGGCCAAAGCAGAGAATCCCGGCGGCGCGGAAGCCCCGACCAAGAAGAAAAAGGCGTTCAAGAAGCGCGGCGAGAAGCGCATTGTCCACCACGGCTTCGTGCACGTGCAGGCGTCGTTCAACAACACGCTGATCACGATCACCGACGCCGAGGGCGCGGTGGTGTCGTGGTCGAGCGCCGGTGCGATTGGCTTCAAGGGCTCGCGCAAGGGCACGCCGTTCGCGGCGACCCAGGCCGCGCTCAGCGCCACCAACGCCGCCAAGACCTTCGGCATGCGCTCGTGCGACGTGCTGGTCAAGGGCCCCGGCTCCGGCCGCGAGTCGGCGATCCGCGCGCTGCAGACGGCGGGCCTCGAAGTGCGATCGATCCGCGACGTCACGCCGATCCCGCACAACGGCTGCCGGCCGCCCAAGCGCCGTCGCGTCTGATTACTGCTACTGGATACTGGATACTGATTTATGGCTCGATATAACGGACCCGTTTGCCGCCTGTGCCGCCGTGAGGGCATGAAGCTGTTCCTCAAGGGCGAGCGCTGCTACACCGAGAAGTGCGCGATCGAAAAGCGCAACATGCCCCCGGGCCAGCACGGCCGCCTGCGCAAGGCGAAGATGGTCGGCTACGCCGTCCAGTTGCGCGAGAAGCAGAAGGTCAAGCGCATTTACGGCGTGCTCGAAGACCAGTTCCGCGGCTACTTCGCCCAGGCCGACCGCACCCGCGGCGGCATCACCGGCGAAACGCTGTTGCAGCTGCTCGAGCGCCGTCTCGACAACGTGGTCTACCGCATGGGCCTGGGCACCTCGCGCGCCCAGGCGCGCCAGCTGGTTCGCCACGGCCACTTCCTGGTCAACGGCAAGAAGGTCGACATTCCGTCGTACTCGCTGAAGGCCGGCGACACCGTGCAGGTCCGCGAGGGCAGCCGCGCCAACACGACCATCATCCACGCCACCGAAGAAGTGAAGGGCCGGGGCGTTCCCGAGTGGCTCTCGCTCGAGGGCGAGATGGGCGGCAAGGTTGTCAGCATGCCGACCCGCGAACAGATCAACCTGCCCGTGCAGGAACAGCTCATCGTCGAGCTCTACAGCAAGTAATCGTTCGGAGGGCGACGGCTTCAGCCGTCGCCTATTCGCAAGCCGCGCTCCAGCAGCTTTTCAGGCCTGCAGCGAGCGAGCGTGGTCATTACCCGCAGGCCTGGTGGCCAAGACTGTTGGCCCGTAGCGAAAAGGAAGAGATCCCATGTTGTGGAAAGGTTTTCAGCGCCCCAAGCGCCTCGAGTTCGAACGCGAGACGCTGACCGATCGGTTCGGCCGCTTCTACGCGCAGCCCTTCGAGCGCGGCTTCGGCACCACTGTCGGCAACGCCCTGCGCCGCGTGCTGCTGTCGTCGATCGAGGGTTCGGCCATCACCGCCGTGCAGATTGACGGCGTGCTCCACGAGTTCTCGCCGATCAAGGGCGTGGTCGAGGACGCGACCGACATCATCCTCAACCTGAAGCAGCTGCCGCTGACCTGTCACGTCGACTACACCAAGACGCTGACGCTGCGGAAGGACAAGCCGGGCCCGGTCCGCGCCTCGGACATCGAAGCCGACGCCGACATCGAAATCCTGGAACCGGATGCCGTGATTGCGACCATCGCCGAGGGCGGCAAGCTGCACATGCAGCTGCGCGTCAAGCGCGGCCGCGGCTACGTCTCGGCCGACCGCAACTTCGACGAGGATCTCGGCATTGGCTGGATCCCGATCGACTCGGTCCACTCGCCGGTCAAGAAAGTGAACTACCTGGTCGAGGGCGCGCGCATCGGCCAGACCACCGACTACGACAAGCTCACCATCGAAGTGTGGACCAACGGCTCGGTCACGCCGCGCGACGCCGTGTCGCTGTCGGCCAAGCTGATCCGCGACCACCTGAACATCTTCGTCAGCCTCGATGAGGCCGATGACGAATCGTCGGAAGCGGGCGCGGAAACGCCGCGCGTCGGCGTCACCAACGAGCATCTCGACAAGAGCGTCGAAGAGCTCGAACTGTCGGTGCGGTCGTACAACTGCCTCAAGAACGCCAACATCCGGACCATCCGCGAGCTGGTGGGCAAGACCGAAACCGAGATGCTGAAGACCAAGAATTTTGGGCGCAAGTCGCTCAACGAGATCAAGGAGATCCTGACGTCGATGGGGTTGAGCCTCGGCATGAAGCTCGACTCGGCGGCGGCGGAATAAACAGTCATGCGTCACCAGAATGCACATCGCAAGCTCGGCCGGGACACGGCGCACCGCACGGCGCTGCTCCGTAACCAGGCCGAGGCCCTGCTTCGCCACGAGCGGATTGAAACCACCGTTCCGAAGGCGAAGGAGTTGCGCCCCTACGTGGAACGGCTGATCACGATTGCCAAGCGCGGCGTCAAGGCGAACGACCCCAAGGGTGTGTCGCTGTCGGCGCGCCGCCTGGTGATGCGTGACGTCCTCAACGAAACCGTGGTCACCAAGCTGTTCGACGTGCTGGCGCCCCGGTTCATGGATCGCCCGGGTGGCTACACCCGCATCCTCAAGCTCGGTCACCGCCGCGGCGACGCAGCGGAGATCGCGCAGATCGAACTGCTCGGCAGCGAGTTCGACCCCAAGAAGGCCGAAGCCGAGAAGAAGGCGGCCGAAGAGGCCGCGGCGGCCGGTGAACAGCCGAAGTCGCAGAAGAGCGTGGGCGAGCGCCTCAAGGCCGCGGCCAAGAGCATCGGCGGCGGCCAGAAGAACAAGGGCGACGGCGGGCCCAAGACGAAGGCGAGCAAGCCGGCTCGTGGCAAGAAGCAGACCTCGACGCCCCGCAAGGCCGGCGGCGCCTAACCGAGTCCGACCAAGACGCCGGGTTGAATTTCGTGACCAATACCGCGAAATTCAACCCGGCGTCCTTACGTACGGAATTCGGCGACATCGACATCTACGTCTTCGACCAGCTGCTGCGCGGCCGCATTGCCCCGGGCATGCGGGTGTTCGACGCCGGCTGCGGCGGCGGGCGCAACCTGGTCTACCTCCTGCGCCAGGGTTTCGAGGTGTTCGGCAACGACGCCAGCGCCGAGGCCATTGCGAAGGTGCGGGTCCTGGCAAGTACTGTGGCGTCCGGCTTCAACCGGACCGATGCTGGCGCGGACTTCCGCCACGAGGCCATCGAAGACACCTCGTTCGAGGACGCCTCGGCTGATGTCGTGATTGCCAGCGCCGTGCTGCATTTCGCCCGGGACGATGCCCACTTCGCGGCCATGGTTCATGCCCTGTGGCGGGTGCTCAAGCCGGGTGGGCTGTTCTTCGCACGGCTGGCGTCCACCATCGGGGTGGCCGACCAGGTGCGCCCCCTTGGTAATAACCGCTACCGCTTGCCGGACGGCTCCAACCGCTACCTCGTCGACGCAGATACCATCCTCGACTGGACCGCCCGCCTGGGCGGCGACCTGCTCGACCCCATCAAGACCACCGTCGTCCACGACCAACGGTCGATGACGACGTGGGTGGCGAGACGACGGTAAACTGGGGGCCGATGCCGACGACGCTGCTTGCCAAGAACCGCGCCTGGGCCGCCGATCGGGTCAAGTCAGACCCCGGGTTTTTCGCCCGGCTTGCCGGCCAGCAGGCTCCAAAATTCTTGTGGATCGGCTGCTCGGACAGCCGGGTGCCGGCTAACGAAATCGTCGGCCTGGATCCTGGCGAGTTGTTCGTGCACCGCAACGTCGCCAACGTCGTCGTCCACACCGACGTCAATTGCCTGTCGGTGCTGCAGTATGCGGTCGACATGTTAAAAGTCAGGCACGTCATCGTTTGCGGCCACTACGGCTGCGGCGGGGTTCGCGCTGCCCTCGACGGCACCGCGCACGGGCTGATCGACAACTGGCTGCAGCACGTCCAGGACGTGCAGCATGCGCACCAGGCCGAGTTGCTGGGCCTGGCCGACGTCGACGCGCGTATCAACCGCCTGGCCGAGCTCAACGTGATGGAGCAGGTGCGCAACATCGCCCGCACCACCATCGTCCAGGACGCGTGGCGCCGCGACCAGCCGCTCGAGTTGCACGGCTGGATCTACGGCCTGCAGGATGGCCTGATTCACGACCTGGGCGTGTCGCTCAAGGCGTAACCCTTACGAAGGCTCCTCCGCGACGTGGTGTCCGGCCGCCTTGGCCGTGGCCACGATCTTCTGCTGCATCACTGCCGGCACCTCGTCGTAGTGCGAATACTCCATGTGGTACGAGCCCCGGCCGCCGGTCACCGACGTCAGGTGCTGCTCGTAGGTCAGCATCTCCGACATCGGCACCTGCGCCTTGATCACGGTGGTCAGGCCCTTGGCTTCCATACCGGAAATGCGCCCCCGCCGGCCGTTCAGGTCGCCCATCAGGTCGCCGGCGTGATCGCCGGGCGCGTAGATCTCCACGTTCATCACCGGCTCGAGCAGCACCGGATGCGCCTTCGACATGGCGTCCTTGAACGCCAGCCAGCCGGCGGTCTTGAACGACAGCTCGTTCGAGTCGACGTCGTGGTACGAGCCGTCGTAGAGGACGACGCGGAAGTCGACCACTGGGTAGCCGGCGAGATAGCCGCGCAGCCGTGATTCCTGGATCCCTTTCTCCACGGCCGGGATGAACTGCCTCGGGATCGAGCCGCCGAACGTCTCGTTGACGAACTCGAACTCGCTGCCGCGCGGCAGCGGCTCCATGCGGATCTTGCAGTCGCCGAACTGGCCGTGGCCGCCGGTCTGCTTCTTGTGCCGGCCGTGCGCTTCGACCCGGGCGGTGATGGTCTCGCGATAGGGAATGCGGGGCGGTTTCAGGACGACATCGACGCCGAAGCGCCGCTTCAGTTTCGCGACCGTCACTTCAATATGCAACTGTCCCTGGCCGGCGAGCAGCAGTTCGTGCGTTTGCGGATCGCGCTGGTAGCGGATGGTGCCGTCTTCCTCTTCGAGCCGGTGCATGGCGGTGCTGATCTTGTCTTCGTCACCGCGGCTCTTCGGTTCAATGGCATACGACAACACCGGCTCGGGGAAGTGCATGGGCGCGAAGGTGATGCCGGCGGCCTTGTCGGCCAACGTGTCGTTGGTGCGCGTCTCCTTGAGCTTGGCCACCGCGCCCAGGTCGCCGGCCTTCAGTTCCGGCACGTTGGTGGCGGTCTTGCCCTGCATGACGATCAGGTGGCCCAGCCGCTCGGGCTTGTCCTGCGTGGCGTTGGTGACGCTCGAATCGGCCTTCAGCACGCCCTGGTAGACGCGGAACATCGTGATGCGGCCGGCGAACTGGTCGGCCACCGTCTTCCACACGAAGGCGGCGTACGGCGCCTTCTCGTCGGCCGCACGCGAGACGGGCTCGCCGCCGGCCAGCGCCGTAAACGGCCGTTCGGCCGGCGATGGCAGGTATGCGAGCACCGCGTCCAGCAACGGCTGCACGCCCATGTTCTGCAGGCCCGAGGTGCACACCAGCGGGAAGACCTTCGCTGCGCGCGTGGCGGTGGCCAGGCCCTTCAGCAACTGTTCCTGCGTCAGCGTGCCGGCATCGAAGAACGCTTCCATCAGCGACTCGTCGGCTTCGGCCACCATCTCGATCAAGGCATCGCGGGCGCTCGCAGCGGCGTCAGCGAGGGCAGCCGGCACGGCGCCTTCGGTCATCTTGCCGGAGCCGTCGGTGGCAAAGGTGTAGGCCTTCATCGACACAAGGTCGATCACGCCGCTGAACGCCCTCTCTTCGCCAATCGGCAACTGGATGGGAATGATGGTGCGGCCGAGCGACTGGCGAACCGACTCGAGCGTGCGTTCGAGCGAAGCGCGGTCACGATCGATGCGGTTGACGACGACCAGGCGCGGCAGCGCCAGTTCCTCGGCCACCGCCCACGCCTTCTCGGTCTGCACCTCGACGCCGGCGACCCCATCGACCACCACCAGCGCGGCGTCGGCCACGTGCAGCGCGGCGCGCGCATCGGCAAAGAAGTTGCCGAAGCCGGGCGTGTCAATCAGGTTGATCTTGGTCTTGTTCCACTCGGCGTAGGCGAGGCTGGCCGAGAGCGTGTGCTTGCGGGCGATTTCTTCTTCGTCGTAGTCGGTGGTGGTCGTCCCATCGTCGACCAGGCCGAGGCGGTTGATCATTCCGGTGTCGAACAACAGGGCCGAGACCAGTTGTGTCTTACCAGACCCGCCGTGCCCCACCACGGCCACGTTACGGATGCTGGCAGCGTCGTAGACCTTCATAGGAGGTACCCTCCCGGGCGGTAAACGCCCGATAAAGGCATCATATGCCTCTTGCCGGGAGAGGGATCAAGGTCTGTCGGGAGGGCACTGCTTGTCGGGAGGGCACCTCTTGTCGGGAGGGCACCTCTTATCGGGGGAGTCGGGGCAGTCCCGACGGGATCTTCGCCATTCCCGACGAGTTTCCGGTAACTCCCGGCAAGTCGTGGCCTGCTCCCGTCAGCGAGAGGCGTTATTCGTAGCGCAGGGCTTCGATCGGGTCGAGGCGCGAGGCGCGCCAGGCCGGGATCATGCCGGAAATGATGCCCACCGAGGCCGAGAAGCCGAGGCCGAGGGCGAAACTCCAGAGCGGCAGGGAGACCGGGAACCCCGAAATCAGGTTGACGGTGAGGCCGATGGCGCTGCCCATGATCACCCCGAGAATGCCGCCGATGCTGGTCAGGACCACGGCTTCGATCAGGAATTGCACCAGGATCTCGAACTTGCGGGCGCCGATCGCCTTGCGCACGCCGATCTCGCGGGTGCGCTCGGTCACCGAAATGGTCATGATCGCCATCACCCCGATGCCGCCCACCATCAAGGCAATCGACGAGATCACGACCAGCGACAACAGGATCGCGGCCGAGATTTGATCCCACACCGCGAGGATGGCGTCTGAGGTGACCAGGTCGAAATCATTGGGCTTGTCGAGCGTCAGGCCGTGCCGGATGCGCATGATGGTCTCGACTTCGCGCATCGCATCGTCGCGCGAGACGCCTTCCTTGGGCAGCACCGCGATCATGATCGGCATGCCGAAGTTCCCGCGCGGGATGCGTTCGTGGCCAAACTGCTTGCGGAACGCGGTGTACGGCACGATTGCGAAGTCGTCGGCGCCGCCAAACCCGCCGGGTGCCGGCCGCTTGCCGACCACGCCAAGCACGGTGTACTCGACGTTGCCGATGCGCACCGACTTGCCAATCGGGTCGAGGCCGCGCTTCTCGAACAACGCCTCGTAGGGCCCGTAGCCGATCACCGCCACCGCCCGTCCGCGCAGCACTTCCTGTTCGGTGAACGAGCGCCCGGCGTGCATGTCGGCGAAGTTGATCTCGACGTACTTTTCGGTGGTGCCCAGGATCCCGAGCGGGCGGGTGCGCTCGCCGCGATAGAACACCCGTTCGTTCGGCGACGGGCCCGGACCGGCGCCGAGCCACAGGTCGGTCATGCCGACCGTGGTGCCGAGGCGCTCGATCGCCTCCTTGTCGGCCAAAGTCAGGTTCGGACGCCGCATCAGCTCCATGAACGACGCGCCGGACGAGAAGCTGAGGCCGCCGAACTTCTGCACGAAGATGGTGTTGGGACCGAGCGAGTTGATCGAGTCGCGCAGCGACGAGTCGAAGCCGCGGATGAGCGACGTCATGCCGACAATTGAGGTCACCCCGATGACCACGCCCAGCACCGTGAGCGCCGACCGCATTTTGTTGGCGCGCAGCGTCCCCATGGCCATCTCGGCCGTCTCGCGCAGCAGCGCGACTTGTTTGGTAAGGGCGGACATGGCTTATTCCCGGCGCAAGGCTTCGATGGGATCCAGGGACGCGGCGCGGCGGGCTGGGTAATAGCCGAACACCAGGCCGACCAGCGCCGTAATGGTGACGCCGAGTGCCACCGACCACAGTTCGACCGCGGACGGCACCGGGGTGAGCGCCGAGATGATGGTCGAGAACAACGCGCCGAGCGCGATGCCGACGATGCCGCCGACGATCGACAAAGTGATCGACTCGGTCAGCACCTGCGACATGATGTCGCGGCGCTTGGCGCCGAGCGCCTTGCGCAGGCCGATCTCGCGGGTCCGCTCACTTACCACCATCAGCATGATGTTCATGATCACGATGCCGCCGACCAGCAGCGACAACCCGACAATGCCCACCAGCAACACCGCGATGCCGGCGGTGGCCTGCTGGAAGATGCCCAGCACTGAGTCGGAGGCGACGATGCCGAAGTTGTCGGGCTCGGCCGGTTTCAGGCCGCGCTCGACCCGCAGCGCGACCCGCGTCTCGTCCTTGGCAATCCCGGCCAAGGTCGCGTCGCGCGGCTTGATCATGATCTGCAGCGACTGCCGTGCCCCAAACAGCTTCTGGAACGACCCGAGCGGGATGACCACGAACTCGTCGAGCGACTGGCCGAAGGCGGCGCCTTTCTTCTTGCTGACGCCGACCACCCTGAAGGGGACACCGGCAATCCGGATCGTCTTGTCGAGCGGGTCGGCGGCGCCGAACAGCCGGTCAGCCACGCCCCAGCCAATGAGTGCGACCTGCCGCTTGCGGTTCACTTCGGTGGGGGTCACCATGCGCCCGCGCTCGGCGTCGAAGGTGGTGAAGTCAAGATACTCGGCGCTGACCCCCTGCACCTGGACCGATTCCAGCTCCTCGTCCCGGTAGGCGACCCGCGTCGCAGTCTGCGCCTGGGCCATCACCGACTGCACCGCCTCGCCGAAGCGCTTGATCGCGGTGGCATCCTTCAGCGTGACCTGCGGGTTGTTGCGCATCCGCTCGAACTCGTCCTCGTTCTGCGTGATGCCCATGCGCTGGACGGTGAACGAGTCGGCCCCGAGGTCCGAGACGATGGCGTCGGTCACCGCCAGGTTGACACCCGTGATCAGCGCCACCACCGTGATGATCGACGACACCGCCACGATGTTGCCGAGCAGCGTCAGGAGCGACCTGAGCTTGTTGGCCCAGATCGAATCGAGCGCGAGGACGATTGACTCGTAGAGCTGCGACACGGTATTTCCGGCTACTGGCGACTGGCTACTGGCTACTTTGGCTTCGGTGGCGCCGCGGTCCTGACCAGATCGCCCTCGTAGAGCGTGCGGACCGACTCGAACGGCCCGGTCAGCACCTGGTCGCCCTCCTTCAGACCCGACAGCACTTCCAGGTAGCGCTCGCCGGCAATGCCGAGCCCGACCTTCACGAACGTCGCCTTGCCGTCGCGGATCAGGAACACGCCCTCCACCTCTTCGCGCTTCTGGCCGGGCTGCAGCTCACGGGCCGCCGTCGGCGCCGGGGTAGCCGCCTGGCCGAACCGGAAGCCCGGTTTCGCCGGACGCGGTTCAGGGACCACGTTGCCCTGGGCGTCGTAGACCAGCTCGCGCACGGTCAGCGACTGGATCGGCACGGCCAGCGCCTGCTGGCGGGTCGCGGTGGTGATCTCCGCCGTGCAGGTGAACCCCGGCCGCACGTCCGGAATCTGGCCGTCGATGGTGACGACCACCTTGAAGTTGGTGGCGGTGCGGGTGGTGCCGGCGCCCGCCGCCTGGATCGGGCTGTTGCCAATCTCCGTCACCGTGCCGGTGAAGACCTGATTAGGAATGGCGTCGATCGTGACCTTGGCCTTCTGGCCCATCTGCACCAGTGGAATGTCGGTTTCGTCGACTTCCACTTCGGCCTCGATCACCGACATGTCGGCAACCGTCAGCAGCACCGTGCCGGCGTTGTTCATGGTGCCGACCATCACGTTCTCGCCCTCTTCGATGTTGCGGCGGGTGACGATGCCATCGAAGGGCGCTTCGAACCGCACCTGCGCCAGGGTGTGGCGGCTGGCCGACAGGCCAGCGCGCTGCTGGTTGAGCATGGTCTCGCGGTTCTTGATTTCCTGTTCGCGCGCCTTCATGTCGCTTTCGCGCATCTCGACGTCGGTCTCGGCCCGCTCCAGCGATTCGCGCGTCGTGAGCCCGGCCGCCGACAGCTCCTGCTGCCGCTTGAGCGAAGCGCGGGCATTGTCGAGCGCCGCGCGCGAGCTTTGCAGCGAGGCCTTCGACTGTTCGAGGCCGGTGATCGCGCCCTGCACGGCCGCCTCGTCGCGGCGCACCGAGGCTTCGAGGTTGACCGGGTCGATCTGCAGCAGGAACTGGCCCGCCCTGACGCGGTCGCCTTCCTTGACCCCCAGGTTGGTGACCCGGCCCATCGTCTGGGCGCTGATGTTCACCGTCTTCTTGGGTTCGATCTTGCCGGAGGCCGAGACCAGCGCTTCAAGATCGCGCTTCTGGATGCTTTCGGCGGTGACCAGCACGCCGGGATCGCCACGCCGGGCGAAGAAGGCGCTGGCGCCGCCACCGATGATCAACAGCGCGATTACGACGAGAAGCCACTTCCTGCGAAACACGTGTCCCCCTTACTGAGCCCCAAGTACCGCGAACGTGACGGCGACGATCGCCGCCACTCCTACATACGCCATCAGCAGGCGCCCCACGTAGCGCCCGACCGGCCGGCCGGTGGCGGCCGCCAGGCCCACGGCCAGCAGCCACAGCCACCACAGCCCGAACACGTCAATCGACCCGAGCCACCGGGCCGCCACGCTGCCTTCGTCAAGCATCGGCATGAGGCCCGCGAGGTTGGTGGGGCTGGTCAGCGATTCCCGTACGTAATGCAGCGGCGTCGTAATCACCTGCTGCACCGCCAAGACGACGGTGGCATGCACCGTCACGGCCAGGGCCGTCACGTACCGCACCCTGGCCCCGTCCAACCTCGCCAGGGCCACGAGCCCGACGGCGACCAGCAGCGTCATTTCCGGCGTCAACAGTAAACGCCCGCCGCTCGTCCAATACACCAGCCACGGAGGCTTCGCCTGGAGCGCCCCATACGCGGCATCGTCCACACGGCCGCCGAGCGCCTCGATCACGCGGACGCGTTCGTCCACCAGCGCCTGCTTGCCCACCGCGGTCGAGAGCAGGGCAAATGCGCACACGGCCACCACGGCGAGCACGAACACCCACGCGAGCGCAAAGCTCGGGCGGGCGACCACGTCGTTCATGGTCTGGCGCGGGTGCCAAAGCACGCCGAACACACGCCGCATGTAGCCGATCCTTCGGTGTTTGATACGAATCTCGACGCCCATTGGTTTCCTTGACAGCCTTCCAAACTGCTGAATACGATGGACTTGCCACGCCGAAGCGCTTTGCGCAGGCGGGCGGTCGCGCCCATCCCTTCCGAAATCCGGTCGTTTTGCAGGCTCAAAAACAGCATTTCATGCCATCAAACACCTTCAACCGGTCGCTCTTTGCCGTGGTTTTGTCCCTGGCACTGTCCACTCTGGCCGAAGCTCAATCCTCTGTCGGGGTTCGGGCGAACGGTATGGGCGGGGCGTTTGTGGGCGTCGCCGATGACGGTACAGCAGTTTATTGGAACCCGGCTGGCCTGGCTACAGGGGCCCTGGCGAGCGTTAATCTGGAGTTTGGCGAGTTCAAGCCCGACGGCCCCGGGGCGCGGGACGGCCTGAATCACGGGCTGGTGGCCATTTCGCTTCCGCCAGTGGGCCTGGCCTACTACCGGCAGGGGGTTTTTGGCGAGCGTCCCCCAGGGCCTGCAGTGACGGGCGACCAAGGCCGAGAAGAAGTGCGGCGCAGTGTGCACGCGTTCACGACCTCGACATTTGCCATCAGCCTGCTGCAGTCGCTGACGGAATACGTAGTGGTGTCGGCGACGCCCAAGTTCGTATGGGGTGGTGAATCGTTCACGGTTGATGTCGACGCCAGCGCGATGCTTGCCATCACGCAGTTTCGCCTGGGGGTCACGGCCCGCAACCTGACGACGCCGTCCTTTGCACTGGACGACTCCGGCGCCGAGGAGGCGGAGTTGGCCACCGAGGTGCGGGTGGGTGGCGGATGGGGCTCGGGCTGGCCGGGGCATTCGCGGGTCGTGGTCGCGGTCGATGGCGACGTGGTGACGCGCGCGACGCCGAGCGGCGAGCGCCGCGACCTGGCGGCGGGTGTGGAGACGTGGTGGCTCGCGCGGCGTCTTGGCGTGCGGGGCGGCCTGCGTGGCAGCACGGTCGGCGAGGCGCGCGGCGTAATGACGGCCGGGGCATCATGGATGTTCTCGGGGATGTACCTCGAGGGCTACTGGGCCGGTGGCGACGCCGGCGAGCGGTCGTGGGGCCTGGGGTTGCGGTATTCGTTTTGAGGAGTGGTCCGGCTAAAGCCGGACGCCACATTGGGATGGTCCGGCTAAAGCCGGACGCCACAGTTCGATGTAGCGTCCGCCTTTAGGCGGACATCGGGGGGAATCAAAAGCTAGTCATGGCGGTCAGGATTGGTGAACTGCTTCTCAAAGAGAAGCGCATCACGGCGATCCAACTTCAGGAAGCCCTGAACTACCAGAAGACGAACGGGGGGAAGCTCGGCGCCAACCTCGTGAAGATGGGCTTCGTGAAGGATGAGGAAATCACCGCGCTGCTGTCGAAGCAGTACGGCGTGCCCTCGATTGCCCTGAACCAATTCGAGATCGACCCGGCGGTGATCAAGCTGGTGCCCGCCGAGACCGCCCGCAAGTACCAGATCGTCCCGCTCAGCCGCGCCGGCGCGACGCTGACGATCGCGATGACCGACCCCACCAACGTCTTCGCCATGGACGACGTGAAGTTCATGACCGGCTACAACGTCGAGCCGGTGGTCGCGTCGGAAACGGCGGTGCTCGACTCGATCGACAAGTACTACGGCGTCGGCGGCCCGGCGCAGACCCAGTCCTCGCGCGGCGGCGCCACCGCGACCGCGGCACCCCAGGACACCGGCGAGAGCGCGCTCGACATGGCGACCCGGTCGCTGACCGAGATGCCGACCATGCTCGCCGACGTCGCCGGCGACGTCGAGGTCATGGACGACCTCGAAGAGATCAGCGCCGAGATGCTCGCCCGCCAGGGCGAAGAGGCGCCGGTCATCAAGCTGGTCAACGTCATCCTGATGTCGGCCATCTCCAAGGGCGCCAGCGACATTCACATCGAGCCGTACGAGAAGGAATACCGCGTCCGCTACCGCATGGACGGCATTCTCTACAACATCATGGCGCCGCCGCTGAAGATGCGCGATGCGATCACCTCGCGCATCAAGATCATGGCCAAGCTCGACATCGCCGAGAAGCGCCTGCCGCAGGACGGCCGCATCAAGATTCGCTTCAGCGACAACGGCCAGGCCAAGGACATCGACTTCCGCGTCTCGTGCCTGCCGACCCTGTTCGGCGAGAAGATCGTCATGCGCCTGCTCGACAAGGGCAAGCTGATGCTCGACATGACCAAGCTCGGCTTCGAGCCCGAGTCGCTGGCCAAGCTCGAGGCGCAGATCGCCAAGCCGTGGGGCATGTGCCTGGTGACGGGCCCGACCGGCAGCGGCAAGACCAACACGCTGTACTCGTCGATCGCCAAGCTCAATACCCCCGAAACCAACATCATGACGGCGGAAGACCCGGTCGAGTTCAACCTGATCGGCGTCAACCAGGTGCAGGTGCGCGAGTCGATCGGCCTCAACTTCGCGGCCGCGCTGCGCAGCTTCCTGCGCCAGGACCCCAACATCATCCTGGTCGGCGAAATCCGCGACTTCGAGACCGCCGAGATTGCCGTCAAGGCCGCGCTCACCGGCCACATGGTGCTGTCGACGCTGCACACCAACGACGCCCCCAGCACCATCAACCGCCTGATGAACATGGGCATCGAGCCGTTCCTGGTGGCGAGCTCGCTCAACCTGGTCTGCGCCCAGCGCCTGGTGCGCCGCGTCTGCGTCAACTGCAAGATCGAGGACGAAGTGCCGCCGGCGGCGATGGAGCAGGTCGGCTTCTCGCGCGAGGATGCGGCAACGGTCAAGCCCAAGAAGGGGACTGGCTGCGACAAGTGCCTGAAGACCGGCTACAAGGGCCGCGTCGGCCTCTACGAGGTGATGGAGATTACCGACGAACTTCGCGAGTTGATCCTGGTTGGCGCCTCGTCGCTCGAAATTCGCCGCAAGGCCATTGAAGAAGGCATGATCACGCTGCGTGGCAGCGGCCTGCGCAAGATCAAAGACGGTGTGACGACCATGGAAGAAGTGTTACGAGAGACGGTGAAATAACTTATGGCTACCCTCCCTGACTTGTTGAAGAAGACCGTTGAGATTTCCGGCTCGGACCTGCACCTGTCGATCGGCTCGCCGCCCCAGGTCCGGGTGCACGGCGAACTGCAGAAGCTCGATCATCCGGAGCTGACGGCGTCCGACACCAAAGCGCTGGCCTATGCGGTGCTGACCGACGCGCAGAAGAAGCGCTTCGAGGAGATGCTCGAGCTCGACTTCTCGTTCGGCATTCGCGGCGTGGCCCGTTTCCGCTGCAACATGTTCAACCAGAAGGGCGCCGTGGGCGCGGTCTATCGGCAGATCCCCGAGAAGATCCGGACCTTCGAGGAGCTGGGCCTGCCGGCGGTGCTGGCCAAAATGGCCGAACGTCCGCGCGGCCTGGTGCTCGTGACCGGGCCGACCGGCAGCGGCAAGTCGACCACGCTGGCCGCGATGATCGACAAGATCAACAACGAGCGGCACGGCCACATCCTGACCGTCGAAGATCCGATCGAGTACCTGCACCAGCACAAGAACTGCCTGATCAACCAGCGCGAACTGCACAGCGATACCCAGAGCTTCACCAACGCGCTGCGCGCCGCCCTGCGCGAGGACCCCGACGTCGTGCTGATCGGCGAAATGCGCGACCTGGAAACTGTCGAATCGGCGCTGCGTATCGCCGAGACCGGCCACCTCACGTTCGGCACGCTGCACACCAATTCGGCGGCCTCGACCATCAACCGCATCATCGACGTGTTCCCCTCGCACCAGCAGTCGCAGATTCGCACCCAGCTGTCGCTGGTGGTCGAGGGCATCGTCTGCCAGGCGCTGCTGCCGAGGGCCGACGGCAAGGGCCGGGCGGTGTCGCTCGAGATCCTGGTGCCGACTCCGGGCATCCGCAACCTGATTCGCGAGGACAAGGTCCACCAGATTTACTCGGCGATGCAGACCGGCCAGGAAAAACTGGGCATGCAGACCATGAACCAGTCGCTGGCCACGTTGTATTTCCGCCGCATCATCACCCTGGATACGGCGATCAACGCCTCGTCCAACCGCGAAGAACTGCAGGAGATGATCAACCGCGGGGCCGGCGTCGTGGCCGGGGCCGGCATGGGGCGCCCGGGGGGGCCGGGCGCCGGTCCGCGGCCGCCGGTGCGGCCGGGGTCGTAAGGGAAGTAGAATCTCTGTGCCTTCCCGCGGAGATTGAACATGGCGACTTTTGCATTCTCAGGACGCAACCGGAGCGGCGAGGCCGTGTCGGGCGAACGCGTGGGCGACACCATGGACGCCGTGGTGTCGGCGCTGCGCCGGGAGCAGATCCAGGTCACCCGCATCCAGCCGGCCCAGGCCAAGGCCCAGGCCAAGGTGGTCAAGACCCTGAAGGCGCGCAGCGTGCCGGCCAAGAACCTGGCCGTGTTCACGCGCCAGTTCTCGGTGATGATCGACGCCGGCCTGCCGCTGGTGCAGTGTCTCGACATTCTCGGCAACCAGGAAGAGCACGCCTATTTCTCGCAGGTGATCCTGGCCACCCGCTCCGACGTCGAAGGCGGCATGTCGCTGGCCGAGGCCATGAAGCGGCATCCGCGGGTGTTCGACGCGCTGTTCTGCAACATGATTGCCGCCGGCGAAGCGGGCGGTATTCTCGACACCATCCTGAAGCGCCTTGCGGTCTACATTGAGAAGGCGGTCAAGCTCAAGGGCCAGGTGCAGTCGGCGATGATCTACCCGATCGCCGTGATCGTGATTGCCGGCGTGGTGATTGGCGTCATTCTGTGGAAGGTGATCCCGACCTTCGCGACGCTGTTTGCCGGCCTCGGCGCGACCCTGCCGCTGCCGACCCGCATCGTCATTGCCCTCAGCGAAAACCTGATCCGGTTCATGCCGGTGCTGTTCGTGACGTTCTTCGCCGGCGGCTGGGGCTTCCGCACCTACTACGCGACTCCGAAGGGGCGGCGGGTGATCGACCAGATTTCGCTCAAGCTGCCGATTCTCGGCCCGATCCTGCGCAAGATCGCGGTCGCCCGGTTCTGCCGGACGCTGTCGACGCTGATGGCGTCGGGCGTGCCGATCCTGGACGGCCTCGACATCACCGCCCGCACCTCGGGCAACGCCATTATCGAAGACGCCATCCAGGTGACCCGCAAGAGCATCGAGCGCGGCGAAACGATCTCGGCGCCGCTCAAGGAGACGGGCGTGTTTCCCGGCATGGTGTGCCAGATGATCAGCGTCGGCGAGGCGACCGGTGCGCTCGACACCATGCTCGGCAAGATCGCCGACTTCTACGAGGAGGAAGTCGACGTCGCGGTCGAGGGCCTGCTGACGCTGCTCGAGCCGTTGATGATTGCGCTGCTCGGCGGCGCGGTCGGCGGCATCGTGATCGCGATGTACATGCCGATCTTCGACCTGATCAGCCAGCTGACCTAGGTCGATGAAGGAGCGGACCCTCCGGCAGCGGCTGGCGGCCCACATTGCCGTCCGCCTGGTGGTGGCGACCGTGCTGCTCGGATTGGCCCTGGTGGTGCAACTGCGCACCCCAGGCGCCTGGGCGATCAACCCGTTCTTCTTCCTGATCGGCCTCACCTACGCGGTGAGCCTCGGCTTCATCGGCTCGTTGCGGTTCGTCGACCGCTGGCCGTGGCTCACCGACGTGCACTTCGCCATCGACGCGGTGATCATCTCGGCTGCGATCATGCTGAGCGGCGGGGTCGAGAGCCTGTTCACCATCCTCTACATGCTGCCGATCGTGGCGGCGGCGTCGGTGCAGTTTCGCCGCGGCGGGCTGCAGTTGGCGACCCTCAGCAGCATCCTGTTCTTCGGGCTGGTGCTGATGCAGTATCTCTACACCGCCAACAGTCTCGACGTGCCGTTCACGCTGCCGGTGACCACCCTGCCGCCGGTCAACGTCGCGCAGTATACGGTGGCGCTCAACTGCTTCGGCTTCTTCGCCGTGGCGGTGCTGAGCGGGTCGCTGGCCGAACGGGCGCGGAAGGGCGAAGCCCGGCTCGAGCAGGCGACTGAGGAAATTGCCGACCTGCAGGCGTTCAACCAGTACGTGCTCGATAACCTGGTGAGCGGGCTGGCGACCGCCGACAGCCGCGGCCGGCTGCTGACCTTCAACCGCTCGGCCATGCTGATCACCGGCCGCACCGGCGCCCTGCCGCTCGGCGAGCCGGCGGCCACCGTCCTGCAACTGCCGGAGCCGTTTGCCGCCACGATCGCGCAGGACCTGTCGCGGGTGCGCAGCAAGCGCACCGACTACCAGTTCCGCCGCACCGACGGCCAGGTGATTGACCTCGGCGTGAGCGCCGCGGCGCTGCCGCTGCCCGACGGCACGCGCGGCTATCTCTACACCTTCCAGGACGTCACCGACGCCAAGCGTTTCGAGCACGGCGCCCGGCTGCAGCAGCGGCTGGCCGCCGTCGGCGAAATGGCCGCCGGCATCGCCCACGAGATTCGCAATCCGCTGGCCTCGATGTCGGGCTCGATGCAGATGCTGAAACAGGAGCTCCCGCTGTCGACCGACCAGGCGCAGTTGATGGACATCGTCTTGCGCGAGTCGGAGCGGTTGAACCAGACCATCAAGTCGTTCCTCGCCTACGCCCGGCCGCAGCGGTTCCAGGTCCAGCGGCTCGACCTTCGCCAGATGGTGCAGGAAACCGCCATGCTGCTGCGCAACAGCACCGAAGTGGCGGAGCGGCATACCATCGACGTCCGCTTGCCCGACCAGCCGGTGCTGATCGACGCCGACGAGGGCCAGGTCCGCCAGATTATCTGGAACCTGGCCACCAACGGCCTGCGCGCCATGCCCGGCCACGGGGCGCTGACGCTCAGCGCGGCTGAAGAAGCCGCCGGGGATCACCGGCAGTCGGTGCTGCTGGTGGAAGACGAGGGTGTCGGCATTGCGCCCGAAGACGTCGAGGCGATCTTCCAGCCCTTCCGCGGGTCGTTCGGCAAGGGCACCGGCCTCGGCCTCGCCATCGTGCACCGGATCGTCACCGACTACGGCGGGCAGATCGTCGTGCGCTCGCGTCCCGGCGGCGGCACCGCCTTCCGGGTCACGTTCCCGGCGGCGCGGCCGGCCGGGACGGCGCAGCCGCAGCTGGAAGGGCAGGTTTTGTGAGCCAGGGATCGGGGACCAGGAATCAGGGATCGGGGATCAGGGATCAGGGATCGGGGATCAGGGATCAGGGGGCCGACAAGCCGCGCATCCTGATCGTGGACGACGAGCAGTCGATGCGCGAGATGACGCGCCAACTGTTCGCCAAGGTTGGGTACGACGTCCTGTTGGCGGGAGACGGCGTGTCTGCGCTTGAGGTGCTGGCGCAGGAGTTTATCGACGTCGTGCTCACCGACATCCGCATGCCCCGGCTCGATGGCGTGCAGTTGCTCCAGGCCATTCGCAATCTTGCGCCCGATGTGGTTGTGGTGATGATGACCGCGCATTGGACCCAGGACTCGGCCGAATGGAAGGAGGCGGAGAAACTCGGCGCCAAGTACCTCTTCGAAAAGCCGTTCCAGGACGTGAATCTGGTGACGCTCCAGGTCGGCCATTTGCTCAAGAGCCGCCGCCAGGGCCACGAGCTGACCGTTCTGCGCAAGACCAACGCCGAGCTCGGGTTCGCCGGCATCATCGGCCGCAGCCCGGTGATGCTCGAGGTGTTCCGGCTGGTCGAGACGGTCTGCCGTACCAACAGCACGGTGTTGATCTCGGGCGAGTCGGGCACCGGCAAGGAACTGGTGGCGCGCGCCCTTCATGCGCAGTCGCTGCGCGGTGGGAAGCCGTTCGTGGCGGTCAACTGCGGCGCCATGCCCGAGGCCCTGCTCGAATCCGAGCTCTTTGGCCATGTACGGGGGGCATTCACCAGTGCTGATCGTGACAAGAAGGGCCTGTTCGAAGTTGCCGAAGGCGGCACCGTGTTCTTGGATGAGATCGGTGAGATGACGCCGCCGATGCAGGTGAAGTTGCTGCGCGTGCTCCAGGAGCGAAGGTTTCGTCGGGTCGGCGGCACTGACGAGGCGCCCGCTGACATTCGGGTGATTGCGGCGAGCAATCGTGACTTGACCAAGCGGGTGTGGGACGGGCAATTCCGTGAAGACTTGTTCTATCGACTGAACGTGATTCCGCTCAAGATGCCTGCGCTCCGAGAGCGGGTTGATGACATACCGCTCATCGCCGAGCACTTCCTCAGGAAATACACGCGCGAGATGAACAAGGCCATCGAGGGCTTTTCGGCAGACGCAATCGCAGCGCTGCGAGCCTACGCGTGGCCGGGCAACGTGCGAGAGCTTGAGAATGTCGTGGAACGGTCCGTGGCCCTCGAGTCGGAGCGTCGAGTCGAGCTGGCGACGTTGCCGGCGAATTTGCGCGATGGGAAGGCCACAGCAGCCCGCCCTGGCCACATTGCGGCCCATCCTGAAGATGGCCTGGGCTTCAACCTCGAGCGCCACCTCCAGGACATTGAGCGGTCGCACCTCGAACGCGCGCTTGAACGCTCGGGCGGCGTGCAGACGCGCGCGGCGGATGTCCTGGGCCTGAGCTTTCGGCAGTTCCGCTACCTGGCCAAGAAGTACGGCCTCAAATGATGCGCCTCCGCCTCCGCCTCCCCGGCCGGTGACAGAAACTGGCAGGGGCTCCTGACAGGAATTGTCATAAATGCCTTGCCTCCCGGGCCTAAACCGATTCCGAGATAGCCCGATAAGACTACTGATAACAAGCACTTAGGGAAATGAGCGCCGGTTATGGTCCTGTTGGCATAGCGGTTGCTCTAGTAAGGGACGAACGACGCCGCCTCCGGGTGAGCGGCGTTGAGACTGACGAACAACTTACGGCAACCTGGGCAAGATTTTGGGAGAGACCATCATGCGTATTCGTAGCAACAAGGGCTTCACGCTCATCGAACTTCTGATCGTCGTCGCGATTATCGGCATCATCGCGGCCATCGCCGTCCCCGGCCTGCTCCGCGCCCGCATGTCGGGTAACGAAGCGTCGGCCATTGGTTCGCTCCGCGCGATCAACAGCTCCCAGCAGGCCTATTCATCGAGCTGCGGCAACGGCTTCTACGCGATGGACCTCGTGGTTCTGGGCGAACCGCCGAGCGGCGGCGGCACGCCCTTCATCAGCCCCGACCTGATCGGCGCGGCCCCGATCACGAAGAGCGGCTACGAAATCACGATGGCCGGTGAAGCGCCGGCGACGGCGCCGACGATTGCTCCCTGCAACGGTGTCGTTGGGGACCTGGGTGCCGGCTACTACGCGTATGCCGACCCGGCCAACGAGGGCTCCACCGGAACGCGTTACTTCTGGACCAACACCCTGGGCACGATCTACACCTTCGCGTCCACCCTCTCCGGCGAGACCGCGGTTGACGCGGCCCCCGGCACCGGCACCGTTCTGCAGTAGCAGCACGACCGAAACGTCACCACGAAGGGTGCGGCCCGTGCCGCACCCTTCGTCTGTACAGGTAGAATCTCCGGCATGTCCCTCGCGTCCGCGCCCTCAGGCACGCCGGCCAAGACCGGGTGGTTCGCCGGCTTCGCCCTTCTCGGGTTGGTGGCATCCTCGGCCTCGGCCATCGTGCACTATCAGCTCATTAACGATCCGGCCTATGCCAGCTTCTGCGACGTAAACGCGACGTTCAGTTGCACGGAAGCCTATTCGAGCCGATACGGCGCAGTCGGTGGCGTACCCGTGGCGGTCTTCGGCGTGATCTTCTTTGTGTTCGTTCTCGGGCTGGTGGCGCTTTGTTCGGCATCGCCGGCCGCCGCCGGCAACCTGCCCGGCTACATCTTTGCTTCGTCCACCATCGGCCTCGCCGTGGTGCTCTATCTCGCGTATGCCTCGTTCGTCATCCTCAAGGCCGTGTGCGTGCTCTGCGTGGGCACGTATGCCGCCGTCATCGGGCTGTTCCTGCTGTCGGGATCGGCCACCAGGTATCCCATGACCAGCCTCCCGAACCGTGTCCTTGGAGATCTGCGATTGCTGCTTCGGACGCCGTCGGCGTTGGCGGCCGCGGTTGCGTTTGTGATTGCGGCCGGAGCCGCGGTTGCGTGGTTTCCCGGCCAGTCGGTCGCCACCGTCTCGGCCGACGCGGGCGCCGCCGCCGAGCAGGCGCCTGCTGCCGCCAGCCTGACTGCCGCCCAGATCACCCAGTTCGAGGAATACCTGGCGCAGCAGCCGCGCGTGCCGATGGTGGTGCCGGCCGAAGGCGCGGCCGTGGTCGTGGTGAAGTTCAACGACTACCAGTGCCCGCCGTGCCGCCAGACCTTCATGGAGTACAAGCCGGTGTTCGCGAAGTGGGCGAAAGAGCAGCCCGGGAAGGTCCGCTACGTGACGCGCGACTATGCGATCGAGCGCGAGTGCAATGCGTTCGTCAACCAGGACCTGCACCCCGCGTCATGCGAAGCGGCCGTCGCCGTGCGGCTGGCCCGCGAGAAGGGCAAGGCCGACGCGATGGAAGAGTGGCTCTTCGCCAACCAGCCGTCGCTGTCGCCGGCCAGTGTCAAGTCCGCGGTCCAGACGGTTGCCGGCGTCACCGACTTCGACGCGCGCTACGCGGCGACGCTGGAACTCGTGAAGGCCGACGTGGCGCAGGGCTCCGCCTTGAAGGTCACGGGCACGCCCACCTTCTTCATGAACGGCATGCGCTTGCCCGGCCTGCGGGCCGAGTATTTCGACGCGGCCATTGCGTGGGAACTGCGGCGGGTCACCAGCGGGAAATGATGGCGCCAGCGATTGAGACCGAGGGGCTGACCAAGGATTTCACCGTCGGCTTCTGGCGCCCCCGGCCCTACCGCGCGCTCGATCGCCTCACGCTCACCGTGGCTGCCGGGGAAGTGTTCGGGTTTCTCGGCCCGAATGGCGCCGGCAAGAGCACGGCGCTCAAGCTGCTGATGCAGTTGCTGTATCCCACCGCCGGCGACGCCCGCATCCTGGGGCGCCCGGTGGGTGACGCCAGCATCCGGCAGCGCATTGGCTTCCTGGCCGAGAATCCTTACTACTACGACTACCTGACCGCCGAGGAACTGCTGGCCTACTTTGCGCGGCTGTTCGGGTATCGCGGCGCCGACGCGACGACGCGCGTCTCGCGGGTGCTCGATGACGTGGGCATTGGCAAGGAGCGGCGGCTGCGCCTGCGGCGGTTCTCCAAGGGGATGCTCCAGCGCGTCGGCCTGGCGCAGGCCCTGCTCAACGACCCGGAGGTGGTCTTCCTGGACGAGCCGATGTCCGGCCTCGATCCGCTGGGCCGCCGCCACGTCCGCGACCTGATTCTCGGCCTGCGCGCGCGCGGCTGCACCGTGTTCTTCAGCTCGCACATCCTGTCGGATGCCGAGGCGCTGTGCACCAGGGTCGGGGTCCTGGTGCAGGGGCGCCTCGTGGCGTCCGGTCCGCTCTCGGCCATCCTGGGCTTCGAGCTGAAGGGCTGGGAGCTGGTCGTGTCGGGCGTGACCGACACGCTCCGCCCGGAACTGGCCGCACTCGCGCGGCGGACTACCGACCTGGGCGACGGCCACGTGATGTTGCACCTGGTGCCCGACGCCGAGCCCGATCGCCTGCTGCCTGATCTGACCCGCCGCGGCGCGCACATCGTGTCGCTCAACCCGGTGCGGGAAACGCTCGAAGACTATTTCGTGGAGGCCGTCGCTGCGACCGCGGCCCGCGACGCGCGCGGGGTAGGCGCGTGAGGACGATCGCGATCGTGGCCGGCGCCGCGTTCCGTGAATCGGTTCGCGATCGTGTGCCCTACACCATGGTGGTGTTCGCGGTGCTGATGATCGCGGCGTCGTTCCTGATCGCCCAGCTCACCGCCGGGCAGGACCTCAAGATCATCAAGGACCTGGGGCTGGCCGCGCTGTCGATCTTCGGCCTGCTGATTGCCGTGTTCATCGGCATTGGCCTGGTGTCGAAAGAGGTCGAGCGCAAGAGCGTCTACGGCCTGCTGACCAAGCCGGTGACCCGCACCCAGTTCATTCTCGGCAAGTACCTCGGCCTGGTGGCCACGCTGGCGGTAAACCTGTCGGTCATGACGATCGCGTATTACCTGGTGCTGGGCTACATGGATGCCACCGCCACCGACAGCCTGCGGGCCGGATGGGCCGCCCCGGCGCTCGACCCGCGGCAACTGGTGGCGATCGTGCTCGTCATGGGCGAGCTGGCGCTCGTGACCGCCGTCGCGTTGTTCTTCTCGACCTTCTCGAGCCCGCTCCTGTCAGCCGTGCTGACCCTCGGCTTGTGGGTGGCCGGGCACTTCAACGCCGACCTGCGCCAGTTCGAGCAGGTGGTGGATCAGCCGGCGGTCGCGTGGCTGGCGCGCTCCCTGTATTACCTGTTGCCGAATCTCGCCCCGTTCAACGTGAGGGCGGAGGTGGTCTACGGAATGCCCGTCACGTTGGCGCACGTCGGCTTCACCCTGCTGTACGCCGCGGTCTACATCGCCGCGTTGCTCGTGGCGGCGGTCGCGGTCTTCCGCCGCCGCGACTTCAAGTAGCCGCCATGTCGCTGACCGCACCGCGCGCCGCCCAACGCCCCTCGAGCCGGCTGCTCGTGGCGGCGATCGTGGGGTTGCTGGCGGGTGCCACCGCCGTGCAGGTGGTCCGCGATCGCGGTTGGCAACCGTATCAGCCGGTCACGCCGGTCCTGTGGTTTCAGTCAGGGCCCCTGCTGAAGCGCGCCTCGCTCGGGTTCGAGAACCTGGTCGCCGATGTCTACTGGATGAGGGCCGTCATCTATTACGGCAGCGCGCGCCTGGCGGAAGGCGAGCGGCGCGACTACGGCCTCCTCGACCCCTTGCTGAACTTCGTCACCACCCTCGATCCGCGTTTCAAGGTGGCTTACCGCTTTGGCGCGATCTTCCTGACCGAGGGCTATCCACGCGGCCCGGGCCGGCCCGATCGCGCCATCGCGCTGCTACAGCGAGGGGCCGAGGCCAGCCCGGAGGCCTGGGAGTACATGCACGACATCGGGTTTGTCTATTACTGGTGGCTGCGGGACTACACGGAGGCCGGCCGGTGGTTCGAGAGGGCGGGCCGCCTGCCGGATGCGCCACGCTGGCTGGCGCCGCTGGCGGCGACGACCCTCGCGCAGGGCGGCGATCGCGAGTCGGCGCGCATGATGTGGCGGCAGTTTCGCGATAGCGTGGACGAGGGCTGGTTCAAGCGCAATGCCGAGATGCGTCTCGTCCAACTGGACGCGATGGATGTCGTTGACGAACTGAACCGCGCGGTGCAGCGGTTCACGGCCAGGGAAGGGCGGCCGCCCCGTGACTGGCGCGAGCTGGTCGTCGGCGAGCGGCTGCGTGGCATCCCGCTCGACCCCACTGGCATCCCTTACGCGCTCGATCCTGCGACCGGCCGCGCCGACGTGTCGCGCGAGTCGGCCCTCTGGCCGTTGCCGGCCGCGCCGATTCCCGGGCCCCCACGATGACTGCCGAAATCCAAGTGTTGATCCTGGCGTTGTTCATGGGCTTATGCATCGGCAGCTTCCTGAACGTCGTCATCTACCGCCTGCCGCTCGGGCAATCGTTGGTGTCGCCCGGGTCCCGTTGCACCAAGTGTGGCTACCAGCTGCGTTGGTACGACAACGTGCCGGTGCTCAGCTGGGCGCTGCTCGGCGGGCGGTGCCGCCAGTGCCGCACGGCCATTTCGATCCAGTATCCGGTGGTCGAAATCATCACGGGGCTGTTGTTCGTGCTGGTCGCGTGGCTCACGCCGGTGGGGCCGCTCCTGTTCAGCCGCTTGATCCTGGTCGCCATCCTCGTGGCGCTTTTCGGGATCGACCTCGAGCACCAGATTCTGCCCAACTCGATCACCCTGCCGGGCATTGTGATCGGCCTGATGTTCAGCGCCATTGCGCCACCGGGCTGGCAAGACGCGCTGCTCGGCACCCTGCTCGGCGCCGGCGTCTTGTATGGGATCGCCGCCGCTTACTACGCAGTGCGGCGTGAAGAAGGCCTGGGCATGGGTGACGTGAAGATGCTGGCGATGATCGGCGCGTTCCTGGGATGGAAGGCCGTGCTGGTCACGCTCGTGTTGTCGTCGTTCTCGGGCGCCCTCATTGGCATGGCGCTGATTGCCGCGCAACGTGGCGGCATGAAGCTGGCGTTGCCGTTCGGAACCTTCCTGGCCGTCGGCGCGGTCGCCGCGATGCTCGTGGGTGATCCGCTGATCGCCTGGTACGCCGGCTTCTTTTAATCCGCCATGGAAACACTGACCACCGCCGGACCGGCGCTGCTTGGCCTTGCGCTCATGGTGGCGTTCCTGCTGATTGTGACCGTGGTCATGGTCGTGCGTGCCGCCAGCGGCCGCCGGCGGGCGCGCCGGACCGATCGCGGCGAGACCGTGCTGTTGTCGGTGGCGCTGCAAGAAGCCGTGACCAAGCTGAAGGCGCAGGAGCGCCAGATGGCGGCGCGGGCCGAGGCGTCGGAGCGGCTGGCCAGCCAGATTGTCGAGGGACTGACGTCGGGCATGGTGGTGGTCGATCGCGACGGCGTGCTGCAGACCATGAACCCCGCGGCCCGGCGCATCCTCGGCCTCGACGCCACCGCCGGCACTGGCCCGGTGGCCGAGGTGCTGAGCCGGGTGCCGGCGCTGGCCGGCGTGATCGACGAGGCGCTGCGTACCACCACGCCGATCGTGCGCCGGACCGTCACGCTCCAGGACGGCGCCCGCACGTCACACCTCGGTGTGACCGTGTCTCCCATCACCGGCGCCGACGGCGCCATGCAGGCCGTGGTCTGCCTCTTCACCGACCTCACCGCCGTGGTCGAGCTCGAGGAGCGGCTGCGGCTGAAAGAGGCGCTGGCGCGGCTGGGCGAGCTGACCGCGGGCCTGGCGCACGAGTTCCGCAACGGGTTGGCCACCATCCATGGGTATGGCCGCCTGCTCGATCCGGCTGCGCTGCCTGAGCCGGCGCGCACCTACGTGGAGGGCATCCGCGCCGAGACCACCGCGCTCGGCGAGGTCGTCACCAACTTTCTGCGCTTCGCCAAGCCCGAGCAGTTCGCCATGGCGCCGGTGGACCTCGGCGCGATCGTGACGCGCGCGATCGACGACCTGCCGGGCGCCGCGGCCGTCACCGTCTGCAAAGGCGACTTCGCCATCGTCAACGGAGACGATGTGCTGTTGCGGCAGGCGTTCAGCAATCTGCTGCGGAACAGTCTGGAAGCCTGTACGGCCGGGCAGACCGCGATCAGCGTCTGTGGCGAGGTGATCGGCAGCGACGTCTACGTGACCGTGGACGACAACGGTCCCGGGCTGTCGCCCGCGGCCCTCAGCCGCTTGTTCCAGCCATTTGCCACGACCAAGGCCGCCGGCACCGGGTTGGGCCTCGCCATCGTGCAGAAGGTGATCGTGTCGCACAACGGCGTGGTGATCGCCGGCAGCAGTGCCGCCGGTGGCGCGCGGTTCCGGGTGCGGCTGCCGATTCATGAAGGGCAGGCCTGAGGGCGCGCGTCGCGCGTGGGGCTCGCGGCTCCGCCGCTCGTCGGGCTCGGCCGCTCCCGCGGCCATCGTAAGACTCGCCGCTCGCGCGGCTCGTGGGGAAGCGTCCCACACCGCAGCAGGATCTGCAACGGGGAAGGTCGACGTCGTACGCAGTAACTGATCGCGTCGGCTTCTCGTGCCAGGGACGGCCAGGTGAATTCCGCCAGTAACCTCACCGAACGCTCGATCCGCGAGCGGGCAGGCCGATTGCACTATCCCTCGGCATGCAGACGCTCACTCGCTCGTCGAACGACGGCTTCACGTTGCTCGAGACGGTGGTCGCGACCGGTGTCCTGGTCACGGCGCTCACTGGCCTCGCGCAACTCTTCGCGCTGACCGCGCGATCCGCCAGAGACGCTGGCGCTCAGGGCGCCGTCCTGACCGCGGCACAAGACAAGATCGAATGGCTGCGGGCGCTGGCCCTTGGCTATGGGCCGCTCGGTGAGGCCATCACCGACCCGGCGCTAGCGGTGTTCAACGCCGGCAGCCTTGGCGACGACACCGACGGCTTCGTGGATTACCTCAGCGCCGATGGAGCAGTCGTGGACATCGAGCGTGATGGACACGGCGCGGTGTGGACCCGGCGCTGGCGGATCACGCCGATCGATACCTACGCGCCGGAAGCGCTGGCGATCGAAGTGTGCCTCTTCTCATACCCGGCCGATGGACTTGCGCCGCGGGCCGCCCAGGTCTGCCTGGCCACGGTTCGGACGAGGCAGCCATGAGGTCGGGCGGGTTTTCGCTGCTTGAACTGCTGGTGGCGCTGACGGTGTGCGCGTTGCTGTCGGGCGCGATCGCTGCGGCGGCGCCGCCGGCACGGGCGCTGTTCCACGCCACCCCCGAGATACTGGACCTGCAGCAGCGCCAACGAACTGTTGCCGATGTCCTCGCCCGCTCGCTTCGGTCGGCCGCCTTCATCAGGGCCACCGACGCCGACGGCCTGGCCGGACCGGCCGCGCCGGCCGTGGCACTGCTCGATCCCGATGAGGCCGAGGAACGGTTCCACGCGCTCCAGGTGATTGCGCTCTCCGGGTTTGGACGCGGTGTGCTGGCGGCCGATCAAGCCACGCCGTCCGGTGCGCTCGTCCTTCGGCCGGGCGCGCCGTGCCCCTCGGCCGGTGACGTGTGCGGCTTCACCACGGGGATGGCGGCCGCGATCGTTGATCTCGAAGGCCGGTTCGACGTCTTCACCATTGCCTCGGTCAACAAGGGCGCCAATTCGATCACGGCCTCGCGCGCGCTCGATCGGGCCTATCCAACCGGCTCGGCGCTGTTCGCCGTGTCGGCCCACACCTACTACCTGGACGAGCAGCCGGACGGTTCGTCGAGCCTGGTGAGGCAAACGGCCGCTGGCGCCATTCAGCCAGTGGTCGATTTCGTCACCGAGTTGAAACTGGCCGGCTCGTATCGAGCCAGCCAGTTGACGCGCGTTGACGTCATGGTCCGTGTCGGCGCGCGGACCTCGTTGCCGCGACGGGCCGTACCCGCTCGCACCAGCCGCCTCGCGGTGGCGTTGAGGAACCCGTCATGAGCGCCAGCGCCCAGCGCGGCATCGCGCTCATTCTCGCGTTGCTGCTCACGAGCTTCCTCTCCGCCGTGGGCCTTGGCCTCGCCATCGTCGTGTTCATGGATCGCCTGGCCACCGGCAACGTCAAGGCAGCCGTCGGACTGATGCACGCGGCCGAGGCGGGCATTGAGCTGGCCGCACATGAACTCGCGCGCGCCGATTGGCCGGCCGTGCTCCAGGGCGCGGAGCAGGCGACGTTCTCGGACGGCAGCCCTACCGGCGTGCGCGCCATTCCCGGCGGCGGCGCCGTCAACCTCACCGCCGAAACCAACATGCTCAACTGCGGCAAGACCACCGCGTGCACGTCGGGGCACATGAATGCGAACTCTGACGAGCGCCCGTGGGGCGTCAACAACCCGCGGTGGCGTCTCTATGCGTACGGCGCGTTCGAAAACCTCGCCGCGGTGGCACGGCCGGTCCCGTGTTTTCTCGCTGTGTGGATCGCGGACGACTCGGCCGAGGTGGATGGTGATCCTGAAACCGATGGCGATCTCGAGGGTCGCGGCGTGCTGCGCGCGCGGGCGGTGGCGTACGGTCCCATGGGCGGACGCCAGGCCATTGAGGCTGAGCTGGCCCGCGTGTGTTTTGGCATCGCCGACGAGGAGATCTGCCAGCCCGGTATTCGTGTGCAATCGTGGCAGGAAGTGCGCCAGCTGGTTCCTTGACCCGCCAGCGCGCGAGGCGTACGATCACGGCAGGGGGAAATCGGCCTTCCGGCCGATAACAAACGCATATGAAGCGCGTGATTGCCATTCTGACCCTCAGCGTCCTGATCGGGCCGGTCGTGGCAGAAGCGGCCCAATCGGGATCGGCGCAGCAGCCGTCGTCGCCGACGCTGGTCGACGTGGCCAAGGCGGAGGAGGAGCGCCGCAAGGGTGTTCGCAAGCCCGCCAAGGTCTACACCAACAACGACCTGAAGCCTGACCACGGGACGGTTCGCCCCCTGCCGCCCACCCCGGCCACGCCCGCGACGCCAGAGACCCCGGGCAACGTCACGCCAGGCGCAGCCGTCGTCAACCTGCCCGGCGGGACCGGCTCCGCGCCGGCGGCCCCGACCGGCGACCAGGAATTTTGGAGCGGCCGGATCACCACCGCGCGCACCGCGCTCGATCGCTCGCGCATGTTTGCCGAGGCGCTGCAGAGCCGCATTAACGCCCTGACCACCGATTTCGTGAACCGTGACGACCCGGCGCAGCGCGCCGTGATTGAAACCGACCGCAAGTCGGCGCTGGCCGAACTGGATCGGGTTCGCGCGGAGATCGAGAAGCAACAGAAGGAGATCGCCGCGATCGAAGATGAGGCCCGCCGGGCCGGCGTGCCGTCCGGCTGGTTGCGACCCGGCGCGTGAGCGCGCGCACGGCACCGGCGGCGTCGATCCTCCTCGTCGAAGACAAGGACTCACTGCGGGCCATGCTGCGCCTGGCGCTCGAGGCGCAGGGCTACGCTGTGATCGAGGCCCGCGACGAGCCGGAAGCGATCGCCGCCCTTCGCCTCTCTCAACCCGCCATCGTGCTGTCCGATCTGCGCCTGCCGAGCGGCGACGGGCTCGGCGTGTTGCGCGCCGCCCGTGAAGCCGACCCCGAGATGCCCGTAATCGTGATGACCGCGCATGGCAGCATCCAGGACGCGGTCGCCGCCATGAAGCAGGGGGCGCTCGACTTTCTCGCCAAGCCGGTCGATCCCGATCACCTGTTGCTGCTGGTGGACCGCGCCTTGGCGCAGAGCCGCCTGCTGAGCGAGTATCGGCTGCTCAAGGAAGAAGCGGCGGCGCGTCGCGGCGGGCCCCACATCATTGGCGACTCGCCGGCCTTGCGCCAGGCCATGACCGCCATCGATCGGGCGGCCGCCAGCGACACCACGGTCTTGCTGGAAGGGGAGAGCGGCACCGGCAAGGAGCTCTGCGCCCGCGCGCTACATAACCGCAGTCCCCGCGCCCAGGGCCCGTTCGTCGCCATCAACTGCGCCGCCATTCCCGACACCTTGCTCGAGGCCGAGCTGTTTGGCTACGAACGCGGCGCCTTCACCGGCGCCAACCAGCGCAAGCTGGGTCGCTTCGAGATGGCGCAGCGGGGCACGTTGTTCCTGGACGAGATTGGCGAGATGCCCATGACCGTGCAGGCGAAGATGCTGCGCGCGATCGAAACCCACAAGATCGAACGGCTGGGCGGCGGCGCCTCGATCCAGCTCGATGTCCGCATTGTGGCCGCCACCAACCGCCGGCTGCGCGAAGCCGTAGCCGCGCGCCAGTTCCGCGAAGACCTCTACTTCCGCCTGTCGGTGTTCCCGGTGGAGGTTCCGGCCCTGCGCGAACGGCTTGAAGACATCCCCAAGCTGGCGCACCACTTCGTCGAACGGGTGGCGAAGGACGTCGGCAGGAAGATCACGCTGTCGCCCGAGGCCGTGGCCACTTTGATGGCGCACGATTGGCCCGGTAACATCCGCGAGTTGCAGAACGCCCTCGAGCGGGCGGTGATTCTGGCCGACGGCGACACCCTGCTGCCGCGTCACTTGAGCCTGTCACCGGTGCCGAGAAGCGGCTCGTCAAGCGACCCGTGGGAGCGCGTCGACCTGCACGGCAGCCTCGCCGAGGCCACCGCGAGGGCGGTGGGCGAGGTGGAACGCCGCAAGGTCCAGCAGGCGCTGTTCGAGGCCGGCGGCGACCGCGGCCGCGCGGCCGACTTGCTTCAAATCAACTACAAGGCGCTCGAAGCGAAGATGCGCGAGCTCAAGCTCTAGGTTAGCTCCGCAGCCCCAGCTTCTTCAGAGCAGCCTTCAACTCCTTGGCAGTCACGTCGGTCAGCGTCGTCGTCTCGCCGCGTCCGGTGGCCGCCACGAAGTGCAGCGTGCCGGCCACCACCTTCTTGTCGCGGCCCATCGCCGCCAGCGCTTCTTTCGACGAGATGTCCGACACCGGTGGCAGCGGCCCCAGGTGGGTGATCAGGTCCAGAACTTCGTCGTACAGGTCGGGCGGGGTCACGCCGCGCGCGGCGCCGAGCGACAACGCCGCCAGCATCCCGTAGCCGACCGCCTCGCCGTGGCGGAACCGCTTGTACTTCGTCGCCGCTTCCAAAGCATGGCCCACCGTGTGGCCGAAGTTCAGGATGCGCCGCAGGCCGCCTTCGTGTTCGTCGGCCGTGACCACCTGTGCCTTGATGCGGCAGGACGCGGCAACCAGCGGCTCCACGGCGCCGGCCTCGCGCGCGAAGATGGCCGGCAAGGTCGTGCGAATGCGATCCAGTAGCGCCGGTTCAGCGATCACGCCGTACTTGATCACCTCGTAGAGGCCGGCCCTGAACTCGCGGCGTGGCAACGTGCCCAGCACGACCGGATCCGCCACCACCAGGCTCGGGGCGTGGAACGACCCAATCAGGTTCTTGCCGAGGGCGTGATTGACGCCGGTCTTGCCGCCGATGGCGCTGTCCACCTGCGCCAGCAACGTCGTCGGCACATGGACGACGCGGATGCCGCGGAGGTAGGTGGCGGCGGCAAACCCGACCAGGTCGCCGATGACACCGCCGCCGACGGCAATGACGACCGTGGCGCGATCGGCGCCGGCCTTGACCAGAGCATCGTGGACGCGCGAGACCGTGGCGATGTTCTTGGCGCGCTCGCCGTCGTCCACGAGCACCGGCGTGCGCCCGGCACCGGCCTGGCGAAAGCGCTTGCCGTGCAGGTCCCAGACTCGCGGGCTCGACACCAGGATGCGGCGTGGGCCGAGTCCCGCGTCGTCCAGCTCGCGGCCGAGCGCGTCGATGGTGTTGGCGCCGATGACCACGGAGTAGGCGCCCGCCGCGGCGGTCACCCCGATGCGGGTGGGTGGCATGTACGACTGCTAGAATAACATTCGGTGCAACGGCGTACGGACTTCCTGGTCATCGGCAGCGGCATTGCGGGATTGCGCGCGGCCGCCGATCTCGCCATGGCCGGCGACGTCCTCATTCTCACCAAGGCCGATCCCGCTGAAAGCAACACCGGCTACGCGCAAGGCGGCATTGCCGCGGCGCTTGGTCCGGGCGACTCGCCGTCGCTGCATGCGGCCGACACGATCGCGGCCGGTGATGGGCTATGCATCGAGCCGGCGGTACGCGTGCTGGTGGAAGACGGCGTGCGTTATACCCGCGAACTGATTGCGAACGGCGCGCGCTTCGACCGCGAGCCCTCGGGCGAACTGTCGTTTGGCCGCGAAGGCGCCCATGGGCTGCACCGGGTGATGCACGCCGCCGATGCGACCGGCCGGGAGATTGGCCGCGCGCTCTGGCACCAGGTGGCCGAGCACGCGCGGGTGCGCGTCGAACGGCACGCCCGCGTCAGCCGGTTGTTGGTACGGGGCGGCCGCTGCGTTGGCGCCGCGTATGAAAACGACCGCGGCACTCACGTGGTGGAAGCTACCGCCGTGCTCGTCGCCACCGGCGGAGCCGGCCAGGTGTTCCGGGAGACCACGAACCCGTCGATCGCGACGGGCGACGGAGTGACCCTGGCCTGGCAGTGCGGCGCCCGGGTCGCCGACATGGAGTTCGTGCAGTTCCACCCCACCGCGCTCAGCGCCCTGGGGGCGCCCCGGTTCCTGCTGTCGGAGGCCATGCGCGGGGAAGGCGCGTTCCTGGTCAACGACGCCGGCGAGCGGTTCATGACGCGCTACGAACCGGCCGGCGACCTGGCGTCGCGCGACCTGGTGTCGCGCGCGATCGTGCGCGAGCAGCAACGCACCGGCAGGCCGGTTTATCTGTCGTTGCAGCATCTCGACCCGGCGTGGGTGCGAGACCGGTTCCCGACGATCGCCAGGGCTTGCCGGGAGGCCGGTTTCGACCTGGCCACCGATCACGTGCCGGTTGGCCCCGCGGCGCACTACGTGATGGGTGGCGTCGAGACCGACCTGTGGGGCCGGACCACGATTCCAGGACTGCTGGCGGCCGGCGAGGTCGCCTGCACCGGCGTCCATGGCGCCAACCGCCTGGCGAGCAATTCGTTGCTCGAAGGTTTGGTGTTTGGAGCCAGGGCGGCTCAGGCGATGTTGCTTCCGCCTGAGCCTGGACAGCTTGCCGAGGCGGTCAGGGTGCCTATGGTGCCTATGGTGCCTAAGGTGCCTAAGGTGCGCCCCCCAAACGAGGGCTCAGTGCGCGAATTGATGTGGACTGCGGTGGGGCTCATGCGCGAACGGTCGTCGCTCGAGGCTGCCATTCACAAACTCGACGCGTGGTACGCCGCCGTGGTCCCCGGGCTCGAGGCCGGCGGGCTGGCCGACGCCGACTGGCGGGTGGCCTCGATCGTCACGGTCGGCCGCCTGATGGCGCACGCGGCACTGCGCCGCGAGGAAACGCGGGGCGGGCACGCGCGGACCGACTTCCCGGCCCGAGATGACGTAAACTTTAAGGTTCATATCGTCGACAAGAACCCAGTGGTCCGGCTAAAGCCGGACACTACATAGATGTAGGCCATGGCCGCGAAACCCAATCAGGACGAAGCGTTTGTTACGGAAATCACCAAGCAGTCGGTCGACTTCTCGAAGTGGTATCTCGATGTCGTCCGCAAGGCCGAACTGGCCGACTACTCGCCGGTCAAGGGCTTCATGGTCATTCGCCCGTACGGCTACGCGATCTGGGAGCTGATCCAGCAGCAGCTCGACCAGCGCTTCAAGGCGACCGGGCACGTCAACGCGTACTTTCCGCTGCTGATTCCCGAGAGCCTGCTCGTGAAGGAAGCGCAGCACGTCGAGGGCTTCGCGCCGCAGGTGGCTTACGTCACGCACGGTGGCGGCGAGGAGCTCGAGGAAAAGCTCGTCATCCGGCCGACGTCCGAGACCATCTTCGGCGTGATGTACCAGAAGTGGATCCAGTCGTGGCGCGACCTGCCCGTCCTGATCAACCAGTGGGCCAACGTCGTTCGCTGGGAGAAGGTCACGCGGCCGTTCCTGCGCACGACCGAGTTCCTCTGGCAAGAGGGCCACACGGCCCATGAGACGGCGGACGAGGCGCAGGCCGAGACGATGATGATTCTCGGCATCTACAAGGAATTCGCCGAGAACGTGCTGGCGATGCCGGTCGTGGACGGGCAGAAGAGCGACAGCGAGAAGTTCGCCGGCGCCTCGAAAACCTACTCGATCGAAGCGTTGATGGGGGATGGCCGCGCGCTGCAGGCTGGCACCTCGCACAACCTCGGCCAGAACTTCGCGAAGGCCTTCGACATCCAGTTCCAGGGCCGCGACAAGGCGCTGCAGCACGCGTGGACCACGTCGTGGGGAGTGTCCACGCGGCTGATCGGCGGGGTGATCATGACGCACGGCGACGACAGCGGGTTGATCCTGCCGCCGGCGATTGCGCCTTTCCAGGTCGTGATCGTGCCGATTCCCCGCGGCACCTGGAAGGAAACCGTCCTGCCGAAGTGCGAGGAGATTGCCGCCGAACTGAAGGCGGCCGGCATTCGCGTGAAGCTCGACGCCGACGAAAGCCAGACGCCCGGCTGGAAGTTCGCCGAGTACGAGATGCGCGGCGTGCCGCTGCGCCTCGAGATTGGCCCCAAGGACATCGAGAAGTCCGCGGTCTTCGCGGCTCGCCGCGACACGCGCGCCAAGGCGTCGATTCCCATGGACGGCCTGACCGATGCAATCAAGGCGCTGCTGGCCGAGATCCAGGCGAGCCTGCTCGCCCGCGCCCGCGCGTTCCGCGAGGAGCACACCACGACGGCCGACAGCTACGAGGCCTTCAAGGCGTCGATGGCAGGCCGTCCGGGGTTCGTGATCGCGCCGTGGTGTGAAGACGCCAAGTGCGAGGCCGACATCAAGGCCGAGACGCAGGCGACCATTCGCAACATCCCGGTCGGTTACGACCAGGCGCCCGGCCAGCCGTGCATCAAGTGCGGCCAGCCCGGCAAGGTCAGCGCCTGGTTCGCCAAGGCGTACTAAGAGAAGGAGAGTTCACATGCCCAAGTACGTTGATGGATTTCTGCTCGTAATCCCGAAGAAGCGCCTGGCCGACTATCGCACCATTGCCAGGAAGGCGTCGAAGGTGTGGAAAGACCACGGCGCGCTGGACTACGTCGAGACGATGGGCGACGACCTGATCCACCCCGGGATGGGGACATCCTTTGCCAAGGTCACAAAACTCAAGGCCGGCGAGATCGTTATCTTCTCGTGGATCGTCTACAAGTCGCGTGCGCATCGCGATGCCGTAAATAAGAAGGTCGTGAAAGACAAGCGGATGGCGGCGATGATGACCGACGCTGCGGCTTTCGACATGAAACGCATGAACTACGGCGGCTTCACGGTTCTCGTCGACGGCTAGTCGTCTGCCGCCACCACAAAGTAAAAGGGCGGGTGAGCCTTTCGGCCACCCGCCCCTTCTTTTTGGGTCCGCCTAAAGGCGGACGCTACACTCCACTCCGCCTGAAGGCGGACGCCAAACACTCCGCCTACTGCAGGCGAATCGTCATCGCCGCGCGGCGGTTCAGGCGGCGCGTCTCTTCGCGCGAGTTGTCGTGCTTCGGACGCTCTTCGCCGTAGCTCACGCTCTGCAGCCGGTCGGCCGCGACGCCGCGGCTGGCCAGATAATCGCGCACCGCGTTCGAGCGGCGCTCGCCGAGGGCCAGGTTGTACTCGGTCGTGCCGATGTTGCAGGTGTGGCCTTCGACCGTGAGGCGCATGCTCGGGTCTTCGCTCATCGCCTTGATGGCTTCGTCGAGAATGCGGGTGGCTTCGGCGCGCAGCGTGTAGCGGTCGAAGTCGAAGTGCACGTCTTCGAACACGAACTGCTTCTTGGCGGCGGGCGCGATCACCTGCACCGTGATGGTGTCGGTGGCGGTCATGCCCTTGCCGTCGTCAACCGTCACGGTCAGCGGCACGGCGCCGACCTGGCCGGGCGCGGTCCAGGGTGTCTGGCGGTCGCCGGCGTTGCCGAACGAGCCCGTGGGGCTCGACCAGCGGTAGGTGAGCGTGTCGCCATCCGGGTCCTGCGCGTCGGCCGACGCGGTGAGCTGGCGGCCTACTTCCACCGTGCACGGCTCGCACCGCGCCTTCACGGTGGGGGGACGGTTCGCCGGCATGGGCGGTGCTACCGGTGCCGCGGGCTGCACGATCGCTGATGGCGCGCCCGGGTAGTAGCCAATCCGGACCTGCAGGCCCAAGCGGTCGAAGTCACTGTCTTCCGACACCGTGAAGTCGCTGCGGTGGCGGTAGTACGACGCGGTGTAGCCGATGCCCGCGCCAAAGTACACGCCGTTGGTGGCGGAGTACTGGAAGCCGCCAAACAGGTCGCGGGTGGCATCCGGATCCCACGCGCTCGGCATGCCGATCCCGGCCAGGGAGGGACCGGTGTAGGTCTGCTCCTGATCCACGAGGGCCTCGCCGTGCATTTCGGCGATCATCCTGAACTTCGAACGGCTCGGGTAGGCCGCGCCGATTCCCCACTTGAAGCCCTGCGTCAGGTTGTAGCCCTCGGGCTGGCCGCGCACGCGGTAGCCAGCCGACGCGGTGAGTTCGACGCGCTCGTTGTACTCGCGCGAACTGATCAGGTCGAACTGGAAGTCGGCCTTGCCGGTGCCCAGGCCATCGTCGGCGCTGGCCGTCGGCACTTTCACCGACACGCGCAACGCCGAGTTGTAGCTGTTGGCCTTCGACAGCAGGTTGAACTTGGCGCCGAGCACCATGTCGCCGATGCCGGTGCTCCACCCCTTGTTGATCAGGTAATCCTGAGGCTGCCCGTTCAGCGCGACCGGCACGAGGTCGGCATCGATCCGGCGGAAGCCAACCGTGCCGAACAACTCGACCCTGTCGCTGACGCCGAAGCCAAACATGCCACCGATGTCGGTGATGTCGCTGAAGCCCTCGCTGCGGTCGAAGTTGACCAGCTGCAGTCCGCCGCTCCACTTACCCTTGGGCAAGGTTTCGCCGGTCGACACGAACCACAGTCCGGTGTCGCCAAAAATTGTGCTACTGCCGGGTTTGGCATCTTGCGCCCAGGCTCCGGACGCAGCCACGACGGTAAGAGAGAGGCCAAACGCCAGCTGGCGAATGATTTTCATACGGACAGTTTAGAACCAGAAAAACCCCGAAGTCAAACGAAAGACGCCATTTAGGTCTAATCGTCCGCTCGATCTGGTTTTTTGGATTTACCGAACAGCCACGCGGCCGCAATTCCGAGCAAGTACAGCACGACCATGGGACCGGCCACCATGACCTGGACCACCGGGTTGCCGTCGGGGGTAATCACGGCCGCCGCGATGAAGATGAAAAGCACCGCGTACTTGAAGTTCTTGAGCAGGAAGCCGGCCGTGACGATGCCAAGGCGGGCGAGGACGAAGATCAGCACCGGCAACTGGAAAACCAGGCCCAGGCTGAGCGTCAGCTTCACATACAGGCTGAAGACCGGCGCCACCCGCGGCATGAACTCCATGAACTCGTTGGAGAACGAGGCGAAGAACTGCCACGCTGCCGGGAACACGAAATAGTGCGCAAATGCCGCGCCGCCGACGAAGAGGCTGGACGACACCAGCACGAAGGGAATGGCCAGCCGCTTCTCTTTCGAGTACAGCCCGGGAGCAATGAACAGCCACACCTGCCACATGATGTACGGCGACGAGATCAGCACGCCGGTCAGCGCCGCGATCTTGATCCACAGGAAAAACGCCTCGGCCGGCTCGGTGAAGATGAGCTTGCCGCCGGGCACGTCCTTGGCCAGGTGCAGGTAGACAAATCCAAAAATGCGCTCGATGAAGGCGAACGCGATGATGAAGCCGACGAGCAGCGCGCCAACGGCGTGCGTGATGCGCTTGCGCAGTTCATCGAGGTGCTCGAGGAACGTCATGCGGCCCTCGGCCGGTTCTTCGGGCTCCTCGAACGGCGACGTGCTCGAGACCGGCGCGGGCAGGTCTCGAGAATCGTCGTCTTGGCGTTGGCTGGGGAAGGGAACGAGCGCCACGTTCTAGGTTCTGGACACCGTCTCGCGGGGCGCGTCAGCTTCGGAACTTGGGCCGGGCGTCACCGTGTGGGGCGGCGCGGTCTGTTCGGGCTTCGCGGCGGCCTCTTTTTGCTCTTCGATCTTGATCTCCTGCTCCAGCGTGTTCTGGAGATCGGTTGACGCCTTCTTGAACTCGTTCAAGCTGCGGCCGAGCGACTTGCCCAGCTCGGGGAGCTTTCTGGGGCCAAAAATGATGAGCGCGATCACCAGGATGATGATGAGCTCGGGCATTCCGATAGAACCAAACATTGAAGAGCTCCCTTGCTAGGACGGGAAACGGCCCTTTTCAGGGCCCCGACGTCCAATATGGAGTATACCTCCCCCTTCGCCAAAGGCTACGGGGGACAGGCCTTCTGTTGTTGCGGACACCCGGGTAGTCAGTTAGCATCGCCCTATGCGTTACCGCTCCGTAGTTGCTGCCGTTCTCGCCATCGTGGTTTCCGCGGTTATTGGCGGGGTCTACGGCAAGGGCGCGCAGGCCACCACCAACACGGTGCCGGAGCACTACCGCACCTTCACGGCGGCGCTCAGCGCCATTCAGAGTCAGTATTCGCAGCCGGTCGAGTCGGACCGCATGGTCTACGGCGCCATCAACGGCATGCTGCAGACGCTGGATCCCCACTCGAGCTTCATGGACCCCCGTAGCTACGCGCAAATGCGCGAGCGGCAGGAGGGGCGGTACTACGGTCTGGGCCTGACCATTCAGTCGGTGGACGGCGACATCACCGCGGTGCGCGTGTTCGAAGGCTCGCCGGCGTTCACCAACGGCATTCGCCGCGGCGACGTGATCGCCGATGTCGAAGGCACCAGCACCAAGGGCTGGACTACCGAGGCCACCGTCAACAAGCTCAAGGGCCCGAAGGGCACGTTTGTGAAGATCGGCGTGCGCCGCAAGGGCTTCGAGCGGCTGCTCGAAATGAACGTGATGCGCGACCAGGTGAGCATCCCGAGCCTGTCGGCATCGTTCATGATCGATGCGACCACCGGCTACGTCGGCATCACCGACTTTGCCGAGCACACCGACGAAGATCTCGGCCTGGCGCTCGAGGCCCTCACCAGGCGCGGCATGAAGCGCCTGGTGCTCGACCTGCGCAGCAATCCCGGTGGGCAGCTGGATCAGGCCATTAAGATCACCAACCGTTTTGTGCCCAGGGGTTCGATGGTCGTCTACACGCGCGGCCGCGTCGCCAACTCCGACTCCGACTACCGCGCGACCGACACGCCCGGCTACCTGGACCTGCCGATGATCACGCTGGTCAACCGTAACAGCGCGAGCGCGTCGGAAATCGTCTCGGGCGCGCTGCAGGACTACGACCGCTCGCTGGTGGTCGGCGAGACGACCTTCGGCAAGGCCCTGGTGCAGTCGGTCTACAAGATCAGCGGTGGCGCCGGCCTCGCCCTCACCACCGCGCGCTACTACACGCCGAGCGGCCGACTGATTCAGCGCCCGTGGGACTCGTCGTTCGACGAGTACATCACCTATACCTACAAGGACCAGGGCGAGCGCGCGAAGACGGCCGACCAGTTGAAGCTCACGACCAGCGGCCGCAAGGTCTACTCGGGCGGCGGCATCGAACCGGACCTGCGCTTCGATGGTCCGGTCGAGGGCTTCTCGCCCACGCGCTTTGGCCGCGCCCTGCAGGGCCGCGGGCTGTTCGCCGGCTACGCCGAGCAGTACAGCGCCGATGGCGACACGCGCATCGGCCACTCCGGACCCTCGCGCAAGATCGTCAAGAAGGGCTTCGCGGTTGAGGACGCGATGGTGGCCGAGTTCAAGGCCTACGTCGCCGGCCGCAACGTGAAGATCGAAGAGGCCGACTGGACGAAGGACCTCGAATTCATCCGCGCCATGATTCGCTACCACATCGACGAGGCGGTGTTCGACATCGCCACGGCGCGTCAGCGCCTGGTCACGGTTGACCCCCAGGCCAGGTTCGCTATTTCCAAGTTCCCCGAAGCTGAGCAGTTGCAGGCCCAGTTCAGGACCCGCACCGCAAGACGGTAAACAGGACGCCGGGTTCATTTTTCAAGGCATTCTTCGAAAATTGAACCCGGCGTCTTAATACGGCAACCCCCCTAAATATTGGGGTCGTCTTCGTCCTTGCCACAATTGGCAGCGCTTGTTAGACTGGCGCCTGCTTCCTTCAAGTCATCCCGAAATGCATCTCGAACGCTTAGAAATCTCAGGTTTTAAGTCCTTCTCGGATCGCTCCGAGCTGGCATTCGACCGTGGCGTCACCGCCATCGTCGGACCAAACGGCTGCGGTAAGTCCAACGTGGCCGACGCGCTGACGTGGGTGCTCGGCGAGCAAAGCGCCAAGAGCCTGCGCGGCGACAAGATGGAAGACGTCATCTTCAACGGTTCCGATGCGCGCAAGCCCACCGGTGCCGCCGAAGTCCGTCTTCGTTTCGGCAACGTCATCGTCCCGCCATCCCTGTTGAAGGAGATGGGCGAGGACGCCCCGGTCCACGAAGCCAACGGAAATGGCAACGGCCATCACCCCGAGCTCGCCGCGATCGTCGAGCAGGCGACCCGCGAGGTCGAGGTGACGCGCCGGTTGTACCGGTCGGGTGAAAGCGAATACCTGATCGACGGCCAGTCGTGCCGGCTGAAGGACATCCACGAACTGCTGATGGATACGGGCCTCGGCCAGAAGGCCTACGCCATCATCGAGCAGGGCAAGATCGGGATGATCCTGAGCTCGCGCCCGACCGACCGGCGCCAGCTGATCGAAGAGGCCGCGGGCATCACGAAGTACAAGGCGCGCCGCCGCTCGGCCGAGCTGAAGCTCGAAGCCGCGCAGCAGAACCTCACGCGCCTCGACGACATCGTCTACGAAATCGACAAGCAGCGTGGCTCGCTGAAGCGGCAGGCCGCGAAGGCGCGCCGCTACACCCGCCTGCGCGACGAGATGCGCCGGTGGGAAAAGGTGCTGTTCGCGCGGCGTTACCGCACGCTGTCGGACGCGATCGAGACGGCCCGCACGCGCCTGCAGGACGCGCGCACCAACGAAGGTGTCGCCGCCGCCCGGCTGGCCGAAGTCGAGAACGACCTGGCGCGCATTCGCATTGAGCTGGCGTCGGCCGACAACGCCGCGACCGCTGCGCGCGAGACCGTGCACGGCCACGAACTCGAGATCAACCGCCGCCAGCAGCAGATCGCGCTCGATACGCAGCAGTCGGAGATGCTGCAGGCCCGCGCGGCCGAACTCGAAGTCGAGAAGCAGCAACTCGAAGCACGCCGCGAACCCGAGCAGCTGGCCCTCGAAGGCCGCCGCCTCGCCGCGAGCGAGGCCGCCGCGGCCCGCGACGAAGCGTCGGCGCTGGCCAGTGAGGCCGGCGACGAGTACGCGCGCGCGCAACAAGCCATCGAAGCCCTCGAGCAGGACGTGGAGCGCGCCCGCGCCGACGTCTACGCGGTGCTGAACACCATCACCGCGCTCAACGCCGCGCACGACAACGCCGGCGCCCAGCGCGATCGCGCCATGGCGACGGCGGGCCGGCTGGAACTGGAAGCCAGCGAGCTGGCGGCCGAACTCGAGAAAACCCGCGCCCAGCGCCAGATGGCGGCCGAGGCCTTGCGACGGGCGCAGGATGGCCTGGATGCCGCCAGGGTGGCGCGCGCCGCCCGCGAGTCGGAACTGGCCAGCGCCCGCATCGAGCACGAATGGCGCTCGCGGGACGTGCGCACGCGTGAGCAGGAAGTGGCCGCGATGACGGCCCGCCTGCATTCGCTCGAAGAGATCGACACCCACCGCTCCGGCTTTGCCGACGCGGCCCGCATGGTGCTGGTCAACGCCAACGGCAAGGTGGGGCAGATGGGCGCCCTCGCCGACTTCATCGAAGTCGAACCGAAGTACGAGCGCGCCGTCGAGGCCTGTCTCGGCGACCTGCTGCAGCACGTGGTGGTCGAGCGACTCGACCACGTCTCGGCCGGCCTCAAGCTGATCCGCCAGGAGAACGCCGGCCGCTGCGGCTTCATCGTCGGCCGTCCCGACGATGGGTCGGCCGTGGCGACGTATTCAGGCACCGGCGAAGGTTCGTTCGTCGAGACCGCGACGAGTTCGTTTGGTGGGCTAGTGGGCGGGTCCTCGACTGAGATGTCGGTTCCACCGGGCGCCGTCGCACTGACTTCGGTGGTCCGCATCGGTGGTCCCTTCCCGCAGGCCGTGCAGGCCGTGATGGGCGGCGCCATGATCGCCGAGTCGTTCGAGGCGGCCTCGCGCATTGCCCCGACCGTGCCGTACCCGGTGGCCACGCTCGAAGGCGACGTGTTCCGCGGCCGGCATGTCGTGACCGGCGGCGACAAGGCCGAGTCGCGCGGCATTCTCGCCACCAAGCGCGAGATCAAGGAACTGCGCGAGAAGCTCGCGGCCGCGAAGGCGGCCCTCGAGCAGCTCGTCTCCGACACCGCGGGCTTCGAGCAGACCATTGCCATGGCGACGGCGGCCATTGCCGGACTGTCGGCTGAATTCCATCGCCAGGAAAAGGCCATCGTCGGCGTCGAAGGCCAAAGCGAGCGCGCGGCCGATGACGAGTTGCGCGTGCAGCAGCGCACTGAGCTGGTGCAGACCGAGGTCAGCCGCGTCCGCGAGGAAGTCGCCGGTTTGGATGCCCGGCAGGCCGAGGCCCGCGAGTCGATCGCGCGGCTGAACGAGCAGCGCGTCGAAGCCGACCAGACGCTGTCGGAATCGCAGCGCAAGCTCTACGAGGCGCGCGAGACCGCCGAAGGGCTCAGCCAGAAGGCGGCCGAGGCCCGCGCCGCGCACGCCGGGCTGATCGAACGCAGTGCCGGCGCGCTGGCCGAAGTGGCGCGGATGGAAGAGGCCGCGGCCGAGCTCGAACGCCGGGTCCAGGCCTGCACCCGCGACGTGGCGCTGATGCGCGAGCAGCGCGAGCGGTTGATCAATGCCATTGCCGATGGCCAGCGGCTGATGGACGACGACGTCGGCCGGCTCCAGGGCCTGCGCGAGGAAATGATCGTCGCCGACGAGTTGGCGCTGACGATCAAGCAGTCGGCCGAGAAGCAAGAAGAAGTGATTCGCGATGCCCGCCGCGCCGTGGATGCGCTGCGCGCGCTCGCCGCCGAAGTGGACGTACAGCGCGCCACCGCGGAATCGGACCTGACGCACCTGGCGCAGCAGTCCATGGACACCGTCAACGCCACCCTCGACGAGATTCGCGACCAGGTGGCCGAGATGGAGGCCGCGGGCCAAATCGAACCCGACGTGCGCGCGATCCGCGCCGCGGAAGCCGCCGAACCGGACGAAGAGGAGGCATCCGCCTACGCTCCTGCCGATTCTGAGGAGCTACGGCGAGACCTCGCCGAAGCTGCCCCCGGCAGCGAAGGCGGGCCTGAGGCTCCCCAGGCACCTGCGGAACGCATGACCGCCGAAGAGGCGATCGCCGAACTACGCGACAAGATCGACCGCATGGGGCCGGTCAACATGATGGCCATCGAGCAGTCGAAGGAGCTCGAGGAACGCCACCTGTTCCTCTCGACGCAGCGTCAGGACCTGATCGACTCGATCGCCCAGACCAACGAAGCGATCAGCAAGATCGACGAGACCACGCATGCCCGCTTCCGCGAGGCGTTCAGCGCCATCAACGAGAACTTTCAGGTGACCTTTGCCACGCTGTTCGGCGGCGGCAAGGCCGGCATCACGCTGCTCGACGAGAACGATCCGCTCGAGAGCGGCATCGACATCATTGCCTCGCCTCCCGGCAAGCGGCTGCAGAGCGTCATGCTGCTCTCGGGCGGCGAGAAAGCGCTGACCGCGATCGCGTTGATGTTCGCGATTTTCCGCTACAAGCCGAGCCCGTTCTGCCTGCTCGACGAAATTGACGCGCCGCTGGACGATGCCAACATCGGGCGGTTCATCGACATGCTGCGGTCGATGATGGACAAGACCCAGTTCATCATCATCACGCACAGCCGCAAGACCATGGAGATCGCCGATCGGCTCTACGGCGTGACCATGGAAGAGCCCGGCGTGTCGAAGCTCATCTCGATTCAGCTGAACTAGCTCGCCCCGATCGACGACGCGACCAGCGCCAGCAGGCGGCCGGCGGTGTAAGGCTTGGTCAGCACCGTCACGCCATCGGTCACCGGGTGCCGGGCGGCGTGGCCGGTGGACGCCACGATGCGCACGCCCGGCCGAATTTCCTTGAGCGCGACGATCGTCGCCGGTCCGTTCATCACCGGCATGTCCATGTCAGTAATCACGAGCGCGAAGCTGTCGGGCGCCTCCGCAAACCGGTCGACCCCCTCGGCGCCGTTGACGGCGGAGACGACGCGATAGCCGTGTCGCTCGAGGACTGTGGTGCACAGCAATCGCACGCCGTCCTCGTCGTCGATCACGAGCACGCGCGCACCGTTGCCGCGCGGGCGGTGGCCGGGTGCGTCCGGTGCCGCCGGGGCGGTCTGCGCGCCGGCGCCCGGCAGGCAGACCGTGAACCGCGCGCCATGTCCAGGCGCGCTGTCGACATCGATCGAGCCGCCGTGGCTCCTGACGATGGCGGCGACCGTCGCCAGGCCGAGACCGGTGCCTTTGCCGATCTCCTTGGTCGTGTAGAACGGGTCGAAGATGCGCTCCTGCGCTGCCGACGGAATGCCGTGTCCGGTATCGGCGACGCGGACGATCACCTCGGCGCGGGGCGGGCCGCCGGCGCTGATCGGCCCCGCCCGGCTCCGGATGTCGATGTGGAGGTCGCCACCCGTGGTCATGGCGTCGCGGGCGTTGAGCACGAGGTTCATCAGTACCTGCGAGAGCTGGGTGGCGTCGCCCAGCACCGCCGGCACGCCAGGCTCGACGTCGAGGGTGAGACGAATGTCCTTCGGGAACGTTTCGCGCACGACCCGCCCCACCTCGGCGGCGAGCCGCGCGAGGTGGACGGGCTCCCGGCGTTCGTCGCGCCCGCGCGCGAAGGTCAGCAGCTGCTGGATGAGATCCGCGCCGCGCTGCGCGCTGGCATGCAAGGTGTCGAGCAGGTCGTGCTGCGCGGGCGAGGTCAGGTCGTCGCGCAGCAGATCGATCGCCATCATGATTGGCGCCAGCACGTTGTTCAGGTCGTGCGAGATGCCTCCCGCGAGCATGCCGATCGTGTCGAGGCGCTGCGCTCGCAGCATTCGCGATTCGTTCTCGCGCCGCTCCGTGACATCCAGCGCGACGCCCGCCACGCGATAGACGGCGCCGGACTCGTCGCGAACCGGGAACGCACGGTCCAGGATCCAGCGCGTGACGCCGTCCAAGCGGATGATGCGGTACTCCTCGGCGTAGTGGCCCTCGGGCTGCTGCGGCAGCGCCGCGGCCACGCGCGCGCGATCGTCCGGGTGAATCGAGTCGAGCCACTGTTGCGGGTTGGCGTAGAGCGAGGCGCACGACCGGCCCCAGATTTTCTCGTAGCCGGGACTGACGTACAGAATCGCCTGCTTGCCGACGTCGGTGAGCCAGAAGACTTCCTCGATCCGCTCCGCGAGCTGGCGGAACCGCTCATCGCTTTCGTCGCGCTCGCGCTCGGTGTCTTTCAGCTGCGTAATGTCCTGGATGGTGCCGATGATTCTTTCCGGCGCGTCGGGGGACGGGGCGATTTGCTGCTGCACGCGCCGAACGACGCCGTCGGGGCGCACCACGCGATGCTCGAGTTGGGCGGACTGCCCCAAGAGCGCCCCGTCGATCGCGGCGCGCACTGCCGCGCGGTCGTCCTCGTGCACGAGTGCCTCGAAGCCATCGACTGACGGCGTGAACGACGATGCCGCCACGCCGAGAATCTGGAAGACCACGTCGGACCATTGAAGGGCACCGGAGCCGGAGTCGAGATCCCAGTGTCCGAGCTGCGCCATGCGCTGCGCGTCACGGAGCCGTGACTCGCTCGCGCGCAGACGGGCCGCTGTGGCTTCGAGACTCTCGCGGCTCGCCCGGCGGTCGGCAAACGTTTCAAGCAGCGCCGCCAGCGACTCGACGAGGTGTCGTTCTTCAGGAAGGAACGGCCCGTCCGCACTCGCGGCCGGCACTTCCAGGTACGCAATCTCGATGCTCGCGGCCGTGCCGTCGGCCGTCGTGAACGTCCGACGCAGCATCCATGGGGTTGGAGCGAAGGCCGCAGTACGTGCCTCGATCGCGCCAATCGCGACGCGCGCTTCGGTGACTGCGGGATACTGCATGGCGGGTGGCAGCAGCTGCACGACTTGCGCGAGCGCGCTCGCGGCCGGCGAATCATCGCGCAGGACGCGGACGGCCTCGAACAGGGCGCGTTGTTCCTTGACCCGCTCGCCCAGCGCGTGCGCCAGCCGTCTCGTGCGCGCGTCGGCCGACTCGCAGCTCGTGGTCTCGGTGTGCAGGAGGAGTGCGCCGGCGTGTCCGGGCAGCGCATGGGCGGAGAGTCGATAGCACTGGGCCGGCGGCCCGGGCTGCCAGTACTCGAGCGCGAATGCCGCCCGTCGTCCCGCCACGACATCCCCGACGCCGATCCCCGCACCTCCCGCGGCCCCGTCGAACCGGTCGCCCGCAGCCTCGCAACGGTGAATTAAGTTGTCGCCTGGCCCGAGCGCCTCGCCAGGCAGCCGCGCCTCGGCGTCTTGCCAGGCCGCGTTCACGCCCGAGATGACGCCGCGGGCATCGAGCAGAGCCGCCGGCAGTGGGAGGGCCTCAATGGCCGAGGCGACCGCGTTGGCATCGAACGGGGTGCCGGCGGCGCGCTCAGTCATGTCCTCGGTGGTGCGTCGTATCGGATCAGCGGCGTCACCGGGACGCGGCTCCGGCCACGGGCGCCCGGCCAGCCAAGTTCGAGACGCCGTTCAAGGCCAGAACAGCGAGGCGTTGCATGCCACCGGTATACCACAGGGGTGCGGGCAGGGTAGCACGAGATAGGTCACCCGGTTCACGGCATGGCTGGTCAAGCGTCTCCCGCAGTTTTCTGGCGATTGCGTTGGCGGTGAAGGGCTTGTGCAGGAACGCGATACCCGGCATCAGCACGCCGTGTTGCCATCGCCTCGTCGAGTGACGACGGACCTGCGCATCAACGAAGGCGCCAACGGCCCGGTGTGGAGTGTTATTGTCAAACTGTGTCTGCGATTCGCGCTCTCATTCGTGCCTGCCGTACGCTGCTGAGCTTAGTAGCACTGATTCCGCTCGCGGCTTGCAGTACCGCCGCCGTGTCCACACTCGAGGTCGAATCCGCGCGCACGACTGGTCTGGTCATGACCGCTCTCGTCAACGATCCCGAAATCGGTGCGCGATCAATCACCGTCCGTGTGACCCGCGGCGTCGTTCAGTTGTCAGGCCTGGTCCGCAGCGAAGCCGAGGTGGCGCGCGCCGTCGCCCTCGCCGGCGCCGTGCCGGGCGTGACCCGCGTTGATGCCAGCCTCAGGGTCGGTGCCGATCGGCCGCGCTCCACTCAAGCGCCGCCCGATCAGGACACTCCCGGCGTTCGTGACCCGGCCAGTGAGTTTGCGGAGCTCGATGCGACGCCGGGCCGATTCGCCATTGGCGGGGCCTTCGTTGCAAGCCGGCCGTCGGCGGCGGCGTTCGCACCCGCATGGTCGCTCAGCCCGCTGGTTCGGCTGGGCGCCGGCAAAGGCCTGGGTGCCGCGGCGATCTTCGATTGGCATGGTGCGAGCGTCGCCGCCGCACCGGGCTCATCAGAGAGCAGATTGCGCGTGCGGCCAGTGATGGCTGGTGTTCGCTACACCGCGACGGCCGGCCGCGTGGCCATTTCTCCATCACTGGTCGGCGGCTACGCCTTCAATCGCATCATTGTCCCGAACACCGGCGCGGCGGACCGGCTGGCGGTTGACGCCGAAAACAGCCTGGTGTGGCGGCCCGGGGTGTCGCTCTGGATCGATGCGGGGCGGCGCACCGTGGTGAACCTGTCAGTGGGCCGCGTGCTCACGCGATTGAACGTGACCTTTGTCGAGGCCGGCGCGATCGAGCAGCGCACCGTCAGCGGCGACGCGACGACGGTGTCGGTTGGCCTCGTTTACCGGCTGTTCTGAGATGACCATCCTGACCAATCGTCTGACGGAGTGGCTTGCAACGGTGGGCGACGGCGCGCGGTTCGGCGCGCGCGCCTTGACGCAAGCGTTGCGCCTGCCTGACGAGCCGGCAGAAACCGGGCGGCAGTTGTATGAGCTCGGAGTTCGCTCGGTGCCGCTCATTGCCGCAGCCGGTTTTGCCGTCGGTATCGTGCTGTCGATGCACACCCGGGCCTCTTTGGCCCGCTTTGGCGCCGAGGCGCTCATTCCCGCCGGACTGGCCATTGCCTTCATCCGCGAAACCGGACCGCTCACCGCCGGGTTGTTGCTTTCGGGCCGCATCGGCGCGGGCATCGGTGCCGAGCTTGGCGCCATGAAAGTCACCGAGCAGATCGACGCGCTCGAAGCCCTGGCGGTGGACTCGTTCCGCTACCTCGTCGTCACCCGCGTCCTGGCCTGCGTCATCGCCTTGCCGCTGCTGACCACGCTGATGAACTTCACGGGCCTCCTCGGCGGCTACACCGCTGAAGCCGCCATCACCGGAATTGGCTTCGAGACCTATTTCCGCCAGGCGTTCTATTCGATCGAGTTCTCGGACCTGGTGCCGGCCACGCTCAAGACGATGGTGTTCGGTTTCATCATTGCCACGGTGTCGTCGTACCTCGGCATCAACACGACGGGTGGCACCGAAGGGGTGGGCCGCACCGCCACCAGGAGCGTGGTGCTGTCATCGATCCTCCTGATCGCCGCCAACGTCTTGCTGGTCCGGATGATCATGTTCGTCTTTCCGGTGTCCGAATGAGCGAGCCCACACCCGCCGTTGAGCTGCGGCATGTCAGCAAGGCCTTCGGCGACCTGCGCGTGCTCGATGACGTCTGCCTGACGGTGCCGGCCGGCCGCGCGATCTGCATCCTGGGCCGCAGCGGCACTGGCAAGAGCGTAACGCTCAAGCACATTGTCGGCCTGCTGGCGCCCGACTCGGGGCAGGTCCTGGTCGAAGGCGAGGACATCACGCCGCTCGAGGGCGCGGACCTCGCGCGCGTCCGCAAGCGCATCGGGCTGCTGTTCCAGCACGCCGCGCTCTTTGATTCGATCTCGGTCGGCGAGAACGTGGCGTTCCCGCTGCGTCGGCACACCAAACTGGGGGACGACGAGATCCGGGCGCGCGCGCAGGATCTGCTCAACCAGGTCGGCCTGGAGCGCGAGTACGACAAGATGCCGGCGGACCTTTCCGGCGGCATGAAGAAGCGCGCCGGCCTCGCGCGCGCGCTGGTCATGAAGCCGCCGATCGTGCTCGCCGACGAGCCCAGTGCCGGCCTCGACCCGATCACTGCCGGCGAGATCGACGCGCTGCTGGTGGCGCTCAACGACCGGGCCGCGACGACGCTGATTGTGGTGACCCACAACATTCCGAGCGCGCGGGTGATCGGTGATGAACTGGTGTTCCTGCACGAGGGCCGCATCCTCGCGCGTGGCGATGCCGCGTCGCTCGACCGCAGCGAGATTCCGCTGGTGCGGCAGTTCATGAGTTCCGAGAGTTCCGGGTAGAGGCGGGAGGCCTGAGATGCAGCGCAAACGAGCGGCGATGGTCGGCGGATTCGTACTGGTCGGCGTGGTGGTCTTTGGGCTGGGGCTGTTCCTGATCGGCGATCGCCGCCTGCTGTTCACGCGCCACTTCGAGACGGCCACCTCGTTCGGCAAGGTCACCGGGCTGGTGGTCGGCACGCCGGTGCGGCTGGCAGGTCTCCTTGCCGGCGAGGTCCTCGAGATCCGCACGCCGGCGCGGCCGTCGGAGAAGTTCTTCGTCCGCTTGCGCATCCGCGAAGACCTGCACGCGCTGGTACGCACTGACTCGGTCGCCACCATCCAGACCGACGGCATCGTTGGCAACGCGTTCGTGCAGATTGGCATGGGCACCGATGAGGCGCGCATGGTCGGGCCGGGCGAACTGCTGGTGGGCGTTGACCCAATCGAGTTCAGCGATCTCATCCAGGAGGGCCGCGACACGTTCCGGCTGGTGAGCCGTGAGTTCCTCGAGTTGACCGGCGAGGTGACCAAGACCGTGGGCGGCCTGACCGATACCATCGCGGTCACCAAGGGCGTGATTGCCGACGTCGGAGGTGAACTGTCGGTGGCCGCCGCCACGGCCCGGCGGGTCGCGGGGACCGTCGATGAGACGGTCGGCGATGTGCGTGGTCTGCTCGCGGGCGTCAAAGAGGGCAAGGGCACGGTCGGAAAGCTGTTCACCGATACCACCGTCTACGACCGCGTTGCCGAAGCCACCCGCGACGCCCAACAGACCGCGCGGACGGTGCGGGAAACGGCCGAACTGACCCGCGACGCGGTGCTGGCGTTCTCGGGTCCCGGCGGCATGGGGCCGCAGTTGACCCAGTCGATTCGCAACACGCTGGCCGGCATCGAGGAGGTGACGTTCGATCTGGCGGAAGGCACCGAGGCGCTGAAGCGCAACGTGCTGTTCCGCGGGTTCTTCCGCGACCGTGGCTACTTCGACCTCGACTCCATCTCCCGCGAGGCCTACCAGCAAGGCCTGTTGGAGCGTCAACACACCGCCGTGCGGGTCTGGATCGATGGCGCCGTGATCTTCGCGCGCGCCCCCGATGGCCGTGAGGTGTTGACCGACGATGGCCGGCGCCGGCTCGACGCGGCCATGGCGCAGCTCATGCAGTACCCGCGCAACAGCCCGCTGGTCGTCGAGGGCTACGCCGCGGACGACGAGGACGCCTATCTGGTGTCACTCGATCGCGCGCAACGCGTGCGCGACTATGTGCTCAGCCGGTTCCGCCGCCAGACGGCTTCCACGGGCGTCATGCCGCTCAGCGGCGATGCCGCCGGCAGCCCGAGCGGCGATGGCACCTGGGCCGGCGTCGCGCTGACCATGTACGTGCCCAACACCACGTTGCGAGAAGGGACGCGCTGACCCGGCCACCGGCGCTACTGTTGTTGATCGGCGATCCAGCGATCGACGCGCTTCTCCAGCACGGTCAACGGCAGCGCGCCGCCGCCGAGCACGGTGTCATGGAAGGCGCGGATGTCGAAGCGGGAGCCAAGCGCGGCTTCTGCCTTGCGACGCATCTCCTGGATGCGCAGCATGCCGATCTTATAGCTGGTCGCCTGGCCGGGGAGGACGAGATAGCGGCGAATCTCCGAGCGCGCCTGCGCTTCGGTGGTCGCCGAGTTGGCCAGGAAGTACTGCACCGCCTGCTCTTCGGACCAGCCTTTCGCGTGCATGCCGGTATCGACGACCAGCCGGATGGCTCGCCAGATCTCTGAGCCGAGCCGCCCAAACCGCGAGTACGGATCCTGGTAGGTGCCGGGCATCTCGCGCGCCAACCATTCTGAATACAGGCCCCACCCCTCGGAGTAGGCCGTGAAGCCGGCCTGCCGGCGGAAGGTCGGCACGCCAGTCAGCTCCTGGGCGATGGCGATCTGCATGTGATGACCGGGCAGGCCCTCGTGATAGGCGATCACTTCCAGCTCGTGTTTCGGCATCGCCTTCATGTCCAGCAGGTGCGCGTAGTAGACGCCGGGCCGCGACCCGTCCGGCGTGCCCGGGAAATAATGCTGCGCCGCGCCCGGCTGTTCCCGGAACGCTTCGACGCGCCGGACGACCAGGTCGGCTTTCGGCAGGATGCCGAAGTACTTGGGCAAGACCGCCTTGATCTTGTCGATCGCCGCCGTCGCGTCCGTGAGGTACGCCTGCCGGCCCTCGTCCGTGTTCGGGTAGTAGTAGCGCGGGTTGTCCTTGCTGTCGCGCAGCTCCGCGAAGAACGCGGCGAGGTCGCCCTTGAAGCCGACCTCGTTCTTGATCGCCTCCATCTCGCCACGCAGGCGCGCGACCTCCGCCAGTCCCGTGGCGTGAATCTGATCGGCGGTGAGCGTCGTGGAGGTCTGATTGGCCAGGCGTTCCGCGTAGAACGCCGCGCCGTTTGGCAGCGCGTGCACGCCGGCGGCCGGCGCGGGCGCCAGGGCGCGGTCCTCCCTCTGCCAGGCGATCAACGAGTTGTAACCGGCCTGGAAAGGGCCGGTCAGGGCGGCTTGTGCCTCGGCCAGCATCGCCTTGGCGCGGGCGTCGGTCAGCAGGCCCTTCTTCTGCAGGCCGGCGATTTTCGTCTTCGCGTCCGCCCACACGGCGCTGTCGGCGCCGGCGTCCGTGAAGGGCGGCCCGCTGATGATCTTGGTCGATTCCTCAATCACGTAGTCGTAGGCGAAACGCGGCGGCCGCACACCGGTGGTGGCGTTGGTCTTGGAGATCTCAATCAACTGGCGCAACGCCCGCCCCGACTCGCGAATGCGATTGAGGTAGCCCTCCATGTCGGAGACCGTGTCGACGCGATGGAAGGCGATCAGCAGTTGCGGCAGGAACGAGTGGATGGCCGACATCTGGTCGAAGATGTAGGCATTGGTCCGGAAGCGCGTGGCCGCCTCGGCTTGCTCGAGCTGATACAGCCACACGTCGTATGACGTCTGTGCCTCGGGGCTGAGCCTCGCGTAGTCGAACGACTGGCGCAGCTGCGCGGCAGACGCGCGTCGCCACGCCAGTTGCTGGTCCTGTGCCGCTATCGACAGGTCGTCGATCTCACTGGAGGCCTGGCCGAGGAAGGTCTGCTGAATGGGACTGAAGGCAAGCTGTTCCTTGAACTTCGCCTCGAACCAGGCATTGAGACGCGCCGTCTCGTCTCCGGCCGGCGGCGCCTGCGCCAGGGGTGTCATCAACGACAGGGCCGACAAAGCACCGACGCAGACCAGGGTTCGCAGCATGGCCCAAGATACCATGTCGATTTTCCGACGACCTGGGCCGCCGCAGTCAGCGGCCCACTGAATGTGATACACACGAGCGTCACGCGCTGATGGAAAACTACGGCCCCATCTCACTCATTCCCGTCGTCCTCACGATCGGGCTCGCGCTCTGGACGCGCCAGGTCGTCACGGCCCTGTTCATCGGGGCGTTCTCGGGTGTGCTCCTGCTGGTCGGCGGTCATCCGCTGACCGCGGCGACGACCATGGTTTCGGGCTACCTCGTGCCACAGCTCACCGACTCGTATAACGGCGGCGTGCTGGTGCTGCTGGCGTTCATCGGTGGCTTCGTGGCGTTGATGGAGCAGTCGGGCGGCGCCTCGGCGCTGGCCGCCCTGGCGGTGCGGGTGGTCCACTCGCGGGCCCGCGCACAACTGGCGGCCTGGGCCGGCGGCTGCGCCATCTTCTTCTCGGATCTTGGTACGCCCTTGATCGTCGGCCCCATCGTCGAGCCGTTGGTCGACCGCCTGCGCGTGTCGCGCGAGAAGCTGGCGTGGATACTTGACTGCACCTCGTCGCCGGTCGCGGTGCTGGTGCCCATCACCGGCTGGGGCGTCTACATCATGAGCCTGCTCGCCAAGGAGTATGGCGACGCCGCCGCGACCGGCGGTGACTGGGCCATGTTGATCCGGTCGCTGCCGTTTGCCTTCTATCCGATCGTGACGGTGGCGTTGGTGCCGGTGGTGGCGGTCTGGGGGTGGGAGTTCTCGCGCATGGCCAAGGCGGAGCAGCGGACGGCCGGCGGCGCGGTCTACTGGCCGGCGTCCAAACCGCTGCGTCCACCCGCGCCCGCGATGGTCAGCAACGCCCGGCCGGTGCTGGTGTGGCTGCCGTTGGTGGTGCTGTTCGGCACCATTCAGGTGTTGCTGAATCCGCTGGGGTTCCCGTGGCAACCGGTGCCCGGCGGCACCTTCCGTGCAGCCCTGAGCGCCGGCTACCTGTTTGCTGCGGTGGTGCTGATCGGTCTCATGGTGTGGCTGCGCACGCGCGGCCTTCGCGACGCCTTCAGCGTTTACACCGATGGCCTGCAACGCATGACGCTGGTGGCGGTGATTCTGCTTCTTGCCTGGACCATCGGCGCAGTCAACCGCAATCTCGGCACCGCCAGTTACCTCGTCGAGATCGCCCAGGGGGTGGTCGCTCCGGGATTGCTGCCGGCCATTGTCTTCGTGGTTGGTGCGGTCGTGTCGTTTGCGACCGGCACCTCGTGGGGCACCTTCGCCATCATGCTGCCGCTGGTCGTGCCCGCCGCACAGGCCATTGGCGCCGCCGAAGCCGTGACCGTCGGTGCAGTGATCGCCGGTGGCATCTTTGGCGATCACGTCTCGCCGATCTCAGATTCAACGGTCCTGTGTTCGACCGGCGCCGGCTGCGATCTCATGGATCACGTCACCACCCAGTTGCCGTACGCGTTGCTCAACGCCGCAGTGAGCCTGGTGGCGTTCGTGGTCGCCGGCTTCACCGCCAGCTACCTCGTCACGGCGATGGCCCTGGTCGCCAGCGCCGCGCTCTACCTGGCCATCTCTCGCACGTGGGGTGTGCGCATCGACCCAACCGCGGTTGGCGGTTAGGCGCTTCGTCGTGCGGACGGTGTTATTGTCGGTGGCGTCATGCTGTTGACTCGTGCGCACCTTGGCCTCGTCGGCGGCCCGCTGCTCTGCACGGCGATGTTGTTCACGGCGCCGCCCGACGACATGGCGCTGCTCGCGTGGCGAACCGCCGCCGTCGGCGTGCTCATGGCGGTGTGGTGGGTGACCGAAGCCCTCCCGATCGCGGCCACGGCCCTGCTGCCGATCGTCCTGCTGCCGGTGCTGGGGATTGCCGACGTCGCCGCCGCCACGGCGCCGTACGCCAACCCGGTGATCTACCTGTTCCTGGGCGGCTTCCTGATCGCCATGGCGCTCGAGAGCTGCGGGTTGCATCGCCGCCTGGCCCTCGCCATCCTCTCGGTCGTCGGCACCCGGCCAGCCAATCTGATCCTCGGCTTCATGATCGCGACGGCATTCATCAGCATGTGGGTGAGTAACTCGGCGACGGTCGTGATGATGTTGCCGATGGCGACCTCGGTCCTGGCCCTGGCGCGCGGCGGCAGCGACCGCTCGAGCCACGCGCCGGGAGGCGCCTTCGAGCTCGCCTTGTTGCTCGGTATCGCCTACGCAGGAAGCATCGGCGGACTAGGCACGTTGATCGGCACCCCCCCCAACGCCTTGCTGGCGGGCTTCATGTCTACGACCTACGGTGTGCAGATCGGTTTCCTCCAGTGGATGGCGCTCGGTGTGCCGATTGTGCTGATCGCGCTGCCGTTCGCCTGGGTCCTGCTGACGCGGTGGCTGTTTCGCGTGGGATCAGAACCGATCGCCGGGGGCGCGGCGATGTTGCGTGATCAACACCGCGCACTGGGGCCGATGTCGAGGGCCGAATGGACCGTCGGCACGATCACCGCGCTCACCGCGGCGGCGTGGGTGACCCGTCCGCTGGTCGAGCCGTGGGCCCCGGCCGTGACGGATACCGGTATTGCCATCGCGGGCGGGCTGTCACTGTTCATTGTGCCGCTGACCTGGCGGCCGTTGCGCGTGGCGCTGACCTGGACCCAAGCCGAGCAGCTGCCGTGGTCGGTGCTGATCCTGTTCGGCGGGGGACTGTCGCTGGCCGCAGCTATCCAGCAGACCGGCCTGGCCGGCTGGATCGGCGGCGAGCTTTCCGCCCTGAGCGGCTGGCCGGTGTTCGTGGTGGTCCTGGCCGTCACCACCGTCGTGATCTTTCTCACCGAGTTGACCAGCAACACCGCCACCGCTGCCGCGTTCCTGCCCGTCGTCGCGTCGCTGGCGGTCGGCATCGGCGCCGACCCGCTGCTGCTGGCCATTCCCACGGCGCTGGCGGCCAGTTGCGCGTTCATGCTGCCGGTGGCGACGCCACCAAACGCCATCGTCTACGGCACCGGCGCCCTGACCATTCCGCAGATGGCGCACGCGGGCATCTGGCTGAACCTCTTCTTCATTGCGCTGCTTCCGCTCATGGTCTATTACCTGGCCGGCCTGGTGTTTACGCTCGGCCAAGCCTAGCCAGATGGGGCCGGATACGGGCTAGACCCGTCCGAGTTTGGCGGACCGATGCCTGGCCGGGGCCGGAAGCCAGCCCGGGCCGAACCCCGGCCGCCCGGCCTTCGTATTACCTGTCATGCGCACCAAGATCGCCCTCATTGCCCTCATTGCGACGGCGGGCCTCGGCGTTGCCGCCTGCGACATCAAGACCGACGCCAGCGGCGACTTTTCGTTCGATATTTCAGGGGGCAAGGCCCAGGACACCTGGACCAGGACCTACACCCTGTCCGACAACGGACGCCTGGAGATCATCAACGTCAACGGCCGGATTACCGCCGAGCCGGCCACCGACGGCAAGGTGACCGTCGAGGGCCGCCGCACCGCCAAGGGCTCGTCAGACGAGGTGGCCAAGGAAAACCTGGCCAAGCTCGAGATTCGCGAAGAGGTGAGCGGCGAACGGGTCAGGGTCGAGTCGCGCCCCCCGCGCCTGCGCGGCTTCGGTGGCCACGAAATCGAGTGGACCATCAAAGTGCCGAACGGCGTGGTCGTTGATCTGCGCACCGTGAACGGTGGCGTCCGCATCAATGGCCTACAGGGCGAGGTGCATGCCAAGACCACCAATGGCGGCGTGCGCGGTAAGGACATCGGCACCCAGACCCTGAATGCCTCGTCCGTCAACGGTGGCATCGAAATCGAGTTCAACCGGCCGCTTGATTCAAGCGCCTCGGTCGAAGTTGAAACCGTGAACGGCGGCGTCGAGCTGGGCCTGACGGCCGACAGCAAGGCGACGATTTCCGCCCGTGCCGTGAACGGTGGCGTGTCGGTCACCGATCTGACAGTCGAGAAGCAGGCGCAGTCGAGCTCGTTCGAGTCGAAGCGCCGCCTCGAGGGCACCCTGAACGGCGGCGGCGCCAAGGTGAATGTCAGCACGGTGAACGGCGGCGTCCGCATCTCGCGAACGAACGGCCCCACGACTTAGCAGGAATCGGGAACAGGGATCAGGGCATCGGGTCCTTGTCCCATAGGCGGAAACCGCCGACAAAGGCGTTCGCGTTGTCGCCGGCGCGGCAGCCTGGCGGCAGCAACTGGAGCCGCTTGACGTTGCCGCCGCCGAGTACCACGTCATCGGGCTGCAGGGCCGCCACGAGCTGACTGACCGCGTCCACAACGTGGCGGCGCCATTTCTCCTTCCCGAGTCGCCGCCGTCCCCGCGCGCCGAGGTAGTGCTCGAAGGTGCGGTCGCGATACGGTAGGTGGCCCAGTTCCATGGGCGCCAGAACTCCCTCGAAGACCATCGCCGAACCCAGGCCGGTGCCCAGGCCCAGAAAGAGCAAGTTGCCCTTCCGATAGCTGCCCAAGGCCTGCATGGCGGCGTCGTTGATCAGCCGGACTGGTTTCCCGAACGCGGCCGCGAAGTCGAAGCCGAGCCAGCCCGGCGCGAGATTGTGCGGCTCCTTGACCACCCGGTCATGGCGCGCCACGCCCGGGTAGCCGATCGACACCGCGTCGTATTGCCAGTCGCTGGTCAGTTTCTTCACGCCGGCCACCATCTGCCGCGGGGTCATGTCCGGGCCCGAGGAAAACTTGCGCCGCTGCTCCTGCCCGGTCGCCAGCATCTTCACGCTCGTCCCACCGATGTCGACTACCAACACCTTCATGTCGCTGCCTCGCATTCCTCAGTATGATCACAAGCAAGTGACTACGAAGCTCTACCACTGGTGGGATAAGACACGGTCGAGCTTCTGGTTGGCTCCCGCCGTGACCGTGCGCGGCTCCTGATCACATGGCGTTGCGAATAGAAGACTACGCGTTGATTGGCGATTGCCAGACCGCTGCTCTCGTCGGCCGCGACGGCTCAATCGACTGGCTGTGCTTTCCGCGCTTCGATTCGCCCGCCTGCTTCGCGGCGCTGCTCGGCACGCCCGACCACGGCCGCTGGCTGGTCGCGCCGGCTGATCCGGTGCGCCAGGTGACGCGCCGCTACCGCGGTGACACGCTGGTGCTCGACACCACCTTTGAAACCGACTCGGGCGTGGTGACCCTCACCGATTGCATGCCGATTCGTTCGAGCCAGCCAGACGTCGTGCGGCTGGTGCGCGGCGTGCGCGGCCGGGTCCGCATGCGCACCGAGCTGGTGATTCGTTTCGACTACGGCAGCGTCACGCCGTGGGTGACGCGCGCCAGCGGCGGCTTGCGGGCCGTCGGCGGTCCCGATGCTGTCTGCCTGCGAACCCCGATCGCGCTCGGCGGCGAGGGGTGGACCACAACCGGTGAGTTCGAGGTGGCGGAAGGAGAGGAAGTGCCCTTCGTGCTCACGTGGCACCCCTCGCATCTCGAGTCACCTTCGCCGGTGGAGGCCACGCCGGCGATTGCGGCCACCACCGAGTGGTGGCGCGCGTGGTCCGCCCGCTGCACCTACCGGGGTGAGTGGCGGGAGGCGGTGATGCGTTCACTGATCACTCTCAAGGCCCTCACCTATGCCCCGACCGGCGGCATCGTGGCGGCGCCCACCACTTCGCTGCCCGAACACATCGGCGGGCAGCGCAACTGGGACTATCGCTACTGCTGGCTGCGCGATTCGACGTTCACCCTGGCCGCCCTCATGCAGTGTGGCTACCTCGAGGAATCGCAAGCCTGGCGCCAGTGGCTGTTGCGGGCGGTGGCGGGCCGGGGCGAAGAGCTGCACATCATGTACGGGTTGGCGGGCGAGCGGCGGTTGCCGGAATGGCAGCTGCCGTGGCTGCCGGGCTACGAGAACTCGAAGCCGGTGAGGATTGGCAATGCCGCGCACAACCAGTTCCAGCTCGACGTGTTCGGCGAGATCATGGACTGCCTCCATCTGGCCAGGCGCTTCAACTTGGGCGGCGGCACCAGCGACTGGCGCGTCGAGCGCGAACTGCTGCGCCGGCTCGAGGCCGTCTTCGCCGAGCCGGACGAAGGCATCTGGGAGATCCGCGGTCCGGCGCGCCATTTCACCCACTCCAAGGTGATGGCCTGGGTGGCGTTCGATCGCGCCGTCAAGGACGTCGAACGCTTTGGGTTCGACGGACCCAGCGAACGGTGGCGCCAACTGCGCGACCAACTGCATCAAGAGATCTGCGACCGCGGCTTCAACCGCGAACGCAACGCGTTTGTCCAGTACTACGGCGGCTCCGAAGTCGATGCGTCGCTGTTGATGATGGTCGAGGTGGGCTTCCTGCCGCCGCAGGATCCGCGCATCATCGGTACCGTCGCGGCGATCGAACAGGACCTGGTCCGCGGCGGCTTCGTCGATCGCTACCGTACCGAGAGCGGCGTCGACGGCCTGCCGGCCGGCGAAGGCGCGTTCTTGCTGTGTACGTTCTGGCTCGCCGATAACTACGCGTTGCTCGGACGGATGGCCGACGCCCGGCGCGTGTTCGAGCAGGTGCTGGCGATTCGCAACGACGTGGGCCTGATGGCCGAGGAATACGACCCGGTGGTCCGGCGGCAGCTCGGCAACTTCCCACAAGCGTTCTCGCACCTCGGCCTGATTAACACGGCCCGCAACCTGACCCAGCCCGACAAGCCGGCCACCGTGCGCCAGCAAGCCTGAAAGTTACGAGAGTACCGCCGCCGGGACCATCGGCGCAGTAAGATGAAGCCATGAGAGGTCGCATCGTCGGGCCACTCGTCGCGCTGTGCCTGCTGGCCGCCGGCAGCGTGGGGGTGCTGCGCGTCACTGCGGCCCAGCCGGCCCCAGCCATCGTCTACGTCGTTCACATCGAGGGCATCATCGACCTCGGCCTGGCGCCGTTCCTGGCGCGGACGATCCGCGAGGCAGAGAGCGCCGGCGCCGCCGCCGTGCTGCTCGACATCAACACCTTTGGTGGACGGGTCGATGCAGCGGTCGCGATGCGCGACACGCTGCTCAACTCGCCGGTGCGGACGATCGCGTTCATCAACCAGCGCGCGATCTCGGCCGGCGCCCTGATCGCGCTCGCCTGCCACACCATCGTGATGGCGCCGGGCGGCACCATCGGCGCGGCCGCGCCGGTCCTGGGCGGCGCCGGACCCACCCAGCCGGCCGACGAGAAGTCCGTCTCGTACGTGCGGAAGGAATTTCGCGCGACCGCGGAGACGCGCAACCGGCCGCCCGAGTTTGCCGAGGCCATGGTCGACGTCGATGTCGCCATTGCCGGTGTGATCGAGAGCGGCAAACTCCTGACGCTCACGACGACCGAGGCACTGTCCCACAAGGTCGCCGAGCTATCCGCTTCGTCAATCACCGGAGCGCTGGACGCAGCGGGGTTGCCGGGCGCGGAGTTGCGCTACGCGGCCCAGACCTGGGCGGAAACATTCGTGCGCTTCCTCACCAACCCCGTGGTCAGTTCGCTCCTGATGTCGGTCGGGCTGCTCGCGCTGTTTGTGGAGATTCGTACGCCCGGCTTTGCGATCCCCGGCTTCATCGGGCTGGTCTCGCTCGGGCTGTTTTTCTGGGGGCACTGGATCGTCCAGCTGGCGGGCTGGGAAGAACTGATGCTGGTGGGCGCCGGCCTGATCCTGATCGCGCTCGAACTGTTCGTGTTGCCCGGAACCACCATCGCCGGCCTGGCCGGCATTGGCCTGCTGGTGGCCGGACTGGGCCTCGCGCTGGTTGGCGCCGGGGCCACGGTCAACGTGGTGATCACCGCGCTTGGACGCGTGGCCTTCGCCATTCTGCTGGCCCTGGCCGGTGCGTTCGCGCTGCTGCGGTTCCTGCCGACGCTGCCGTTCGGACGCCGCCTCGTGCTCGATGCCGGCATGCCGGCATCCGGCGGCTATGTCTCGGCGCCCGCGAGCGACCACCACTGGGTGGGCCGGCGCGGCGTGGCCGAGTCGCCGCTGCGGCCGGCCGGCGTGGCCGACATCGATGGCGCCCGGGTCGACGTGGTGTCGGACGGCGAGTTCGTGGAAGCCGGCTCGGCGATCACCGTCATTCGCGCGGATGGCAACCGGATCGTCGTGCGGCGGATAACCCCTGCGGAGAATCCTGATGAATGAACTCGACTTCAGTGCGCTTGGTGCGATTGGCCTGCTGATACCCGCGATCGGCCTCCTGATCGTGGTTCTGTACCTGGTCCCGATTCCGCTGTGGATCGCCGCGTGGTCGTCGGGCGCCTACGTGGGCCTGATGACGCTGATCGGCATGCGGCTGCGCCGCGTGCCGCCGGCCACGGTGGTCAATGCCCGGATCAGCGCCGTCAAGGCCGGGATGCAGATCTCGATTGACGACCTCGAGGCGCATTTCCTGGCCGGCGGCAACGTCGTGCGCGTGGTCAACGCGTTGATCTCCGCCGACAAGGCCAACATCGAGATGCCGTTCAAGCGCGCGGCGGCGATTGATCTGGCGGGCCGCGACGTCCTCGAGGCGGTCAAGATGTCGGTGATTCCCAAGGTCATCGAGACGGCGCGGATTGCGGCCGTGGCCAAAGACGGCATCCAGCTGATTGCCGTGTCGCGGGTCACGGTGCGCACCAACATCGACCGGCTGGTCGGCGGCGCCGGCGAGGAAACCATCATTGCGCGAGTGGGTGAGGGCATGGTCAGCACCATCGGCTCGGCCGCCACCCACAAGGATGTGCTCGAGAACCCCGATCACATCTCGAAGAACATCCTGAGCCGCGGGCTCGACGCCGGCACCGCGTACGAAATCCTCTCGATCGACATCGCCGACGTCGACGTCGGCGAGAACATCGGCGCCAAGCTGCAGATCGACCAGGCCAATGCCGACAAGCAGATCGCGCAAGCCAAGGCCGAAGAACGGCGCGCGATGGCGGTGGCGCTCGAGCAGGAAATGCGCGCGCGGGTGGTGGAAGCCGAGGCCGAAGTGCCGCGGGCCATGGCCGAGGCGTTCCGGCAGGGCAACCTCGGCATCATGGACTACTACCGGATGAAGAACATCCAGGCCGACTCGTCGATGCGCGAGTCGATCGCCGAGGACGGTGACGATCAGACGCCCCCGAAGCGGTAAGCGATGTCGGTCGAAACCCTGATCCTGCTGGCGCTGTTCGTCCTGCTGCCGCTGATCGAGCGGCTGGTGCTGGCCGCGCGCCGGCGCCGGGAACGGGCCACGGCCGAAGGTCCCGGGGCCGAAAGGGAACTGCCGCCCTTCATGGTGCCGGAGGAACGGCCGCAGCCGGTGGTAATGCCACCCCCGCTACCTCCGCCGGCGTCGGCCCGGCCGAAGGCAGTGACGGCGATGCCGCGGCGGCGCGCGCCACAGCCGCCGTCGGCCGCGGTGGTGGTGGCCCGCGCTCGCGCGGCCTCGGCCGGCTCCCCGTACCGGCGCAACCTGCGCCGAGCCGTGGTGATGGCGGCCGTGCTCGGGCCGTGCCGGGCCATCAGCCCGTACGACGATCCGCGTTCGTGACCCGCAGACGCCGCCGATCGCCGTGTTACCCTGATCGCCGATCACTGAAGTGAACGAAGACAAGGCCACCCGCTATCACCGCTTGCGACGACGCGCCGACCTCCTGGGGTCGGCGGCGGCTGGCCTGGTGCTGCTCGGGCTCACGGTGTCGGGTGGCGGCCACCGCCTGCGCGAACTCGCCGCCGCCATCTCCCAGTGGGTCCCTGAAAACCTGAACGATGCGGTGATGGTGATCCTGCTCACCGTCCTGGTGATGCTGATCCTGCAGTCGCTCGAGTTGCCGTTTGCCTTCTATCAAGG
>JAUYQQ010000003.1 GCA_030697165.1 Acidobacteriota bacterium | reverse complement strand
GCCGTCCTCGAGCACCTCGAAGTCGGCAGCGGTCAGATCGGGCACCATCGCCCCGTCGCGGGTCGGGTACACATCCACGCGCACGACGTTGACGCCGCCGCGAAACGCCTGCCCGGTCTGAGTCTGGGTCTGGGTTGGAGTCTGGGTCTGCGGTTGGGTCGCGGCGGGCGTCTGGGTATGGGATACCGACACCAGACCAGCCAGCCCCACCGCCAACACGGCTGCGCAACCACGCCGGCCACTCGTGCTCACGGGTGGAGTATACGCCAGGGGCTTGGGAATTGGTACTTGGGGCTTGGGGATTGGGGCTTGGGGCTTGGGAAGAATTGAACACTGAAAATCTGCGTCTAATCTGTGGTTAATCTGTGGCTGTATTTCTGTTGATCCCATTGGTGGCCTAAGGCACGGCCGGCAGGCCCGGCAGCTCCATCAGTGGCCCCGGCACCGGCTCGAACCGCTGCGCGAATCCCTGCAACTGGCCGTCGCGGCTGACGGTGACCAGCCGCACGGCGGTGGCCCTGGCCCCTGCGCGGAAGAACGGCTGCAGCCCAATCTCGCCGGCGGCCTCCACGGTGACCGTCGGCTTGCCGGTCTCCAGGTCGAAGCCGGCAACGGCTTTTGAGACGAGCGGCATCAACACCTGGTTCGGCAGCGGCAACGGGCTGCCGGATGGCCGCGAGGGGAGTGACGCGCTCCATCGCAGGTTGCCGTTCTTGCGGTCGACAGCGCGCAGCACGTTGTCGCGTGCGGCGAAGTAGATGCGGTGCTCATCGGCGGCCGGCAGCCCCGAGACGTCGCCGCCGACGCGCCACGTCCAGCGCTCGCGGCCGCTGGTGAGGTTCACGCTGACGACATCTTTGGCCGTCGTGCCGAACACCAACTGGTCATCGAGGGCCAGTAAGCCGGTAATGCGAGCGTCGAGTTTACGAGACCAGGTGGTTTCGCCGGTCGCGAGCAGCACCGAGACCAGCCGGTTGTCGGCGAGCGGCAGGAAGAGGCGATCGAGCGCGGGCGCCGGCGCCGCCGCCAGGGCCGAGCCGAGCGCCTGCCGCCACACCAGTTGGCCGTCGGCGGCCCTGAAGGCGGCGAGGTCACCGTTGGGGGTGGAGGCGAGCAACCACCCGGTGTCCCAGTACAGCGAAACGGCCGCGCCGCCGGGGAGCGGTGCGCGCCAGCGCGCCGCGCCGGTCAGCGCGTCGCGCGCTTCGATCGTGGCTTCGGTCACGGTAAACACCAGGCCGTCGCCCGCGGCCGGCGTGAACGGCGTGGCGACGTCCAGCCGCCAGCGGACGGCGCCGCTGTCGAGATCAACCGCCACCAGCTGTCCGCCTTTGAGCGGCACGAATGCGGTTGAGGCATCGAAACCGGCGGCCGCGGCGGGCGCAGAATCGAACGGAAGCGACCAGCGCGGGTCGAGCGGCGCGACGGTCGCGGCCGGCTCCTGAAGAATCGCGACGAGCGCCGCCAACAAAACAGCCATCAGCCCTTATAATAGTGGCTTACCCTCTCATTCGAGATTTCGTGGCCCACCAAACCATCATCGTCCTCGATTTCGGCTCGCAGTTTACCCAACTGATCGCTCGCCGTTTGCGCGAGCTCTCGGTCTACTGCGAAATACTTCCGTTTAACACCTCGCTCGACGCCATCAAGGCCAAGGCGCCGATTGGCGTCATCCTGTCGGGCGGTCCGAGCAGCGTTGACGAAGAGGGCGCGCCGCACTGTGACCGCGCGGTGCTCGACCTGGGCGTCCCGACCCTGGGCATCTGCTACGGCATGCAGCTGATGACCGAGATGTTGGGCGGCACGCTGGGCCGCTCCGCGCACCGCGAGTTCGGCCACGCCCTCGTCCGGCGCGAGCCGGCCACGCCGTCGCGGCTGCTCGAGGGCATTCCAGACGAGCTGAAGGTCTGGGCCAGCCACGGCGACTTCGTCGCGGCGGCCCCGCCGGGCTTTACCGTCGCCGCGACCAGCAACAACGCGCCGGTGGCGGTGATGGAAGCCGCGGATCGCGGCTACTACGCCATGCTGTTCCACCCCGAGGTGGCACACACCGACCGCGGCACCGACCTGCTGCGGAACTTTGCCTTCGGCGTCTGCGGGTGCACCGGCGACTGGACCATCGCCTCGTTCATCGACGAGGCGACGGCCCGCATCAAGGCCCAGGTGGGCAACGGCCGCGTGGTGTGCGGCTTGTCGGGCGGCGTCGATTCCACGGTGGCCGCGTCAATCATCCATCGCGCCATCGGCGACCACCTGCAGTGCATCTTCGTCGACAACGGACTGCTGCGGCTGAACGAGGCCCAGCAGGTGGTGGAGCGCTACAAGAAGCTGGCTTTGCCGGTTCACCACGTCGATGCCACCGACATCTTTCTGAGCCGGCTGGCCGGCGTGACCGATCCGGAGACGAAGCGCAAGATCATCGGCGCCACGTTCATCGACGTGTTCAACGAGAAGGCCCAGGCGCTGGGCGACTTCGACTTCCTGGCGCAGGGCACGCTCTATCCCGATGTCATCGAGTCGGTCTCGGTCCGCGGACCGTCGGCCACCATCAAGAGCCATCACAACGTGGGTGGCCTGCCGGAAGGCATGAAGTTCAAGCTGGTGGAGCCGCTTCGGGAGTTGTTCAAGGACGAGGTGCGGCGCGTCGGTCGGGATCTGGGCATCGAGAAGGAATTCCTGGTCCGCCAGCCGTTCCCGGGCCCCGGGCTCGCCGTCCGCATTCTCGGCGACATCACCCGCGACAAGATCACGCTGCTGCAGAAGGCCGACGCCATCGTGGCGGACGAGGTCCGCAAGGCCGGGTGGTACGAGCGCATCTGGCAGAGCTTTGCGGTGCTGCTGCCGGTGCAGAGCGTCGGCGTGATGGGCGATGCCCGCACCTACGAGTTCACGGTCGCCGTGCGCGCGGTCGAGAGCCTCGACGGCATGACCGCCGACTGGGCGCGCCTGCCGCACGACCTGCTCGCCACGATCTCCTCGCGCATCGTCAACGAAGTGCGCGGCATCAACCGGGTCGTCTACGACATCAGTTCGAAGCCCCCGTCGACCATCGAGTGGGAGTAATCGCGCGGTGAAGGACTTCGTTCACCTGCACCTGCACACCGAGTTCTCGCTACTCGACGGCGCCTGCCGCATCGACGAGCTGTTGGACGAGGCGGAACGGCTGAAGATGCCGGCGCTGGCTGTCACCGAACACGGCAACATGTTCTCGTCGGTGGTGTTCCACGACGCGGCGCGCAAGCGCGGGATCAATCCGATTCTGGGGTGCGAGGTCTACGTTGCCCCCGGCGACCGCCGCGACAAGAGCGGCACACCCGGTGAGACGGCAAACCACCTGGTGCTGCTGGCCGAGAACGAGCAGGGGTTCAAGAACCTCATCAAGCTGGTGTCGTCGGGATATACCGAAGGCTTCTACTACAAGCCGCGCATCGACAAAGCACTCCTCGCGCAGCATGCCGAAGGCCTGATCGGCCTCAGCAGCTGCCTCAAGGGCGAGGTCGCCTGCGGGATTCGCGCGGAGCAGATGCCCAAGGCCCTCGCCGCCGCGGCGCAGTACCGCGACATTCTCGGCAAGGGCAACTTCTTCCTCGAAATGCAGTTCCAGGGCATCGAGGAACAACGCATCGTCAACAACGGCCTGCTGCCGATTGCCCGCGACCTCGAGATGCCGCTGGTCGTGACCAACGACGTGCACTACCTGCGGCACGGCGACCACAAGCCGCACGACATCCTGCTGTGCATCGGCACCGGCAAGTCGGTGAACGACGAGAACCGCCTGAAATATCACGGCGACCAGTTCTTCCTGAAGACCGCCGCGCAGATGGCCGAAGTGTTCGGGGACTATCCCGAGGCCATGCAGAACACGTTGCTGATCGCCGAACGCTGCAACGTCACCATTCCGTCCGGCCAGAACCACCTGCCGAAGTTTGCGGTCCCTGAAGGGTTTACGCTCGACGAGTACTTCGAGCACGTCACGCGCGAGGGCTTCAAGCTGCGGCTCGAGCGCCTGCGCCAGACTGACGAGAAAGGCGAGCTGCGCCACACCCTGGCGGAGTACGAGGAGCGCCTCACGTACGAGATCGCGATGATCAAGAAGATGGAGTACCCCGGGTATTTCATGATCGTGTGGGATTTCATTCGCTACGCGCGCGAGCACGGCATTCCCGTCGGCCCGGGCCGCGGTTCGGCGGCCGGGAGCCTCGTGGCCTGGGCGCTGCGCATCACCGATGTCGACCCCCTGCACTACGACCTGATTTTCGAGCGCTTCCTGAACCCGGAACGCGTGTCGCTGCCCGATATCGACGTCGACTTCTGCGAGCGACGGCGTGGGGAAGTGATTAACTACGTGACCGAGAAGTACGGCCGCGAGAACGTCTCGCAGATCATCACCTTCGGCACCATGAAGGCCAAGGCCGTCATTCGCGACGTCGGCCGCGTGATGGACATGCCGTACGCGGATGTCGACAAGATCGCCAAGCAGATTCCACCGGCGCTCGACATGACGCTCGAGAAGGCCCTGGCCGAAAACCCGGTGCTCCGCGACATGGCGCGTGCTGACGCCCGCGTCAACGATGTGCTGGAGATGGGCAAGCGCCTCGAGGGCGTGTCGCGCAACGCCGGCGTCCACGCGGCCGGCGTCGTGATCGCCCCCGGCCCGATCACCGACTACGCGCCGCTGTTCAAGAGCAACCGCGACGAAATCACGACCCAGTGGGCCATGAAGGAGGTCGAACGCGTCGGCCTGCTCAAGATGGACTTCCTGGGCCTCAGCACCCTCACGCTGATCCAGGACGCGCTGGCCGAACTGAAGCGCACCGAACACATCGTGCTCGACATCGACAACGTGCCGCTGGACGATGCGAAGACCTACCAGCTGTTCGTGGATGGCCAGACCTACGGCATCTTCCAGTTCGAAAGCTCGGGCATGCGCGAGATCCTGCGGCGGGCCAAGCCGCAGCGGCTCGAAGACCTGATTGCGATGAACGCGCTCTATCGGCCCGGCCCCCTCAAGGGCGGGATGGTGGACGACTACATCAACCGCAAGGCCGGGCGCAGCGTGGTGAAGTACGACCTGCCGGTGCTCGAGCCCGTGCTCGCCGATACCTACGGCGTCATCGCCTACCAGGAACAGGTCATGCGCATGGCGTCGGTGGTGGCCGGGTTCACCATGGGCCAGTCCGACGTGCTCCGCAAGGCCATGGGCAAGAAAGACCCGAAGGTCATGGCCAAGCAGCGCGAAGCCTTCATGAAGGGCGCGCTCGAGAAGAACGTCAACGAGAAGAAGGCCAGCAAGATCTTCGAACTGATGGAGTTCTTCGCCGGGTACGGCTTCAACAAGTCGCACTCGACGGCGTACGCGTTCCTGGCGTACCAGACCGCGTACCTGAAGGCGAATTACCCGCGCCACTTTGCCGCGGCGCTGCTGACCATCGAGGCGGCCAATACCGAGAAACTCGCCGTCTACATCAGCGAGTCTCGCGAACGCGGGATCGCGGTGCTGCCGCCCGACATCAACGAAAGCCAGTTGCACTTCACGGTGGTGCCGGAAGGCGTCCGGTTCGGGCTGACCGCCATCAAGGGGCTGGGCGAGGGCGCCATTCGCAGCCTGATCGAGGTGCGCGAACGCACCGGGCGCATCACCTCGGTCCACCAACTGTGCGAAGAGTTGGATCTGCGACTGGTGAACAAGAAGGTGCTCGAGGCGCTCGTGAAGTCCGGCGCCTGCGACAGCCTCGTGCCAACCGGCGTGCCGCTGATTGCCGGGCGCGCCAAGCTGTTCGGCGCCGTTGACAGCGCCATCGAGCACGGCAACCGCACCCAGCGCGACCGCGACCAGGGCCAGGCCGACCTGTTCGGCGGCGGCGACGAGGGCGGCTTGTCGATCATCCGGCTGCCAGATTCGCCGCCGTGGACCGAGATGGAGTTGCTGTCGAACGAGAAAGAGGCACTCGGGCTGTACCTGAGCGGCCACCCGATCGATCGCCACGCCGACAGCCTGCGCGCGTTCGGCGCCAAGACGGTCGGCGACCTGATGCTCAGCGACATCCCGGAGGGTGTGGACGGCGTCCCCGGCCGCCTCGTGATCGAAGACGTGTATGTTGGCGGCATCGTCGGCGGCTTCCGCGGCCTGAAGACCAAGAAGGGCGATCCGATGTGCGTGTTCACGCTCGAGGATCACCAGGGTTCGGTCGAGGTGGTGGTGTTTCCCGAGATGTACGGCAAGCACCGCATGGTGATCGAGAACGGGGCGCTGCTACTGGTGCGCGGCAAGTTCGAGCGCGACGAAGAGAATTCGCGCTTCCAGTGCACCGAGATCATGCCCCTGGCGCTGCTCAAGGAGCGGCTGTCGCGCGGGGTCAGGATCCGGTTGAAGGCCGCCTGCCCGCGTGAGACGATTGAGGCGCTGTGGGAACTGCTGCCGAAGCACCGCGGCGACCGGCCGGTGGCCCTCGAGGTGGAGCTGAACGGCGGCTCGCGCCACGTCATCGTCCGCGCCGAGGTAACATCCTCGATTCGCGTGCGGACCTCGGAACAGTTTGTCGCGGACGTTGAACGTATATGCGGACCCGGTTCAGTAACCGTACACTCGTAGCCCTGATCCCTGATCCCTGATCCCTGATCCCTGAATATGCCCGATCTGCTCGAATTCGAAGAACCGATTGCCGTCCTGCTGAAGGAGATCGAGGCGTTATCGACGCTGGCGATCAGTGAGGACCGCGACCGCGAAATCGCGCGGCTCGAGGCGCGCGTCAGCGCCATCCGCGGGGAGCTCTACAAGAACCTGACCCCGTGGCAGCGGGTCCAGGTCGCGCGACACCCGGGCCGGCCGACCACGCTCGACTACGTCGAGCGCCTGTTCACCGACTTCGTCGAGCTGCACGGCGATCGCCGGTTCGCCGACGACCATGCCATTGTCACCGGAACGGCGTTCTACAAGGGCGCGCCCGTGATGGTGGTCGGCCACCAGAAGGGCAGCGACACCAAGCAGAAGATCTACCGCAACTTCGGCTACGCCCGGCCCGACGGCTACCGCAAGGCGCTGCGCACCATGGAACTGGCGCAGAAGTTCGGCCGGCCGATCGTCTGCTTCGTCGACACCCCCGCCGCCTATCCCGGCATCGAGTCCGAGGAACGAGGCGTGGCCGAGGCCATTGCCCTCAACCTGCGTGAGATGGCGATGCTCGAGGTCCCGGTGATCGTGATCGTGCACGGCGAGGGCGGCAGCGGCGGCGCGCTCGGCATTGCCGTCGGCGATCGCATCCTGATGCACGAGTTCGCGATCTACAGCGTGATCCCGCCCGAAGGCTGCGCCGCGATCTTGTGGCGCGACTCGGCCAAGAAGGTCGAGGCGGCCGAGGCGCTCAAGATCACCGCGCCGGACCTGTTGCAGCTGGAGATTATCGACGAGATCGTGCTCGAGCCCGTCGGCGGCGCGCACACCGACCCGCAGCAGGCGGCGGCGCTGCTCGACGTGGCCTTGCAGCGGTCGCTGGCCGAGGTCTCGGCGCTTGGCGTCCAGGAACGTCTCGACCAGCGCTACGCGAAGTTCCGCAAGATGGGATCCGTCGGGATCATCGACGCGTAACGTGGCGGTCCCTCCAATCTGGAACACGCGTCCTCACGACGAGGCGCAGGCCGCCGAACTGGCGCGCACGCTCGGCTTGTCGCCCATCACGGCGCGCCTCCTGGCCATCCGCGGCCTCACCGATCCGGACGAGGCGTCGCGCTTTCTGAAGCCGTCCCTCGATCAACTCCTCGACCCGTTCCGCCTGACGGATGTCGGCAAGGCGGCCGACCGGCTGCTCGCCGCCATTGCCGCGAAGGAGCGCATCGCCGTCCACGGCGACTACGACGTCGATGGCATCACCTCGACCGTCATTCTGCGCCGCGCCCTCGAGTTGCTGGGCGCCGACGTTGGCCACTTCATTCCCGAACGGCTGACCGACGGCTACGGCCTGCAGCCCAACACGATCGATCGCCTGCACGCCGAAGGCGTGAAGCTAATCGTGTCGGTGGACTGCGGCATCCGCGGCGCCGAGGCCGCCCGGCGCGCCCGTGCCCTCGGCGTGGACCTGATCATCACCGACCACCATGAGCCGGACACCGACCTGCCCGACTGCTTCGCCGTCGTCAACCCGAAGCGCCACGATTGCACTTACCCCGACAAGAACCTGGCCGGCGTCGGCGTCGCCCTCAAGCTGGTACAGGCGCTCTGCCACCGCACCGGCAAGTCGGCGTGGCTGCCGGCGTTCGTGAAGATCGCCGCCATCGGCACGCTTGCCGACGTCGTCCCGCTCGTGGGCGAGAACCGAATCATCGCCAAACTGGGTTTGCAGATGTTGACGAAGGGCCCGCACAAGGTGGGCCTGCGCGCGCTGCTCGAGGCCGCGGGCCTGACCGGCAAGACCATCGACGCGTACCATATTGGCTTCATGGTGGCGCCGCGCATCAACGCCGCCGGCCGCATGAGCACCCCCGACATCGCCACGCGGCTGCTCCTGGCGTCGGACGATGCGATGGGGGAAGAGGCGAAGGCGCTGGCGGCCCAGCTCGAGGCCGAGAACACGCGCCGCCGCACCGAGGACCAGGACATCCTGGCCAAGGCCAAGACGATTGTCGAGTCGGATCCCGATGTCGGCGCGCAGAGCGTGCTGGTGGTGGCGGGGGAGGGCTGGCACCGCGGCGTGATCGGCATTGTCGCGTCGAAGCTGGTCGATGCGTTCTATCGTCCCGCGATCGTGCTGTCGATTGAAGACGGCATCGCTCATGGATCGTGCCGCAGCATTCCGGGCTTCGACATGCTGGGGGCGCTTGAATCGTGCGCCGGACTGCTGACTCGCTTCGGTGGTCACAAGCAGGCCGCGGGGTTGCAGTTCGAGGCGTCCCGCCTCAAGGAGTTCCGCCAGGCGGTGAACGCGTTTGCCAGCAACTGCCTGGGTCCGGACGACCTGCGGCCGCGCCTGTGGCTCGACGGCCCGCTCAAGCTGAACGAGCTGAACGACCGCGTGATGAGCGAGTTCGCTGCCCTCGCGCCCTTTGGCCCCAGCAATCCCAAGCCCCGCTTTCACACCGGACCGGTCGCCGTCGTCGACGGGCCGCGGATCCTGAAGGAGCGCCACCTGAAAATGAGCGTGAAGCAGGAGGGCCGCGTGCTGCGCGCCATCCAGTGGAACGCCGCCGAGCGCGAGCCGAAGCTCACGGCCCAGAAGGACGGCGTCGAGATCGCCTATACCGTCGAAGAGAACGAGTTCCGCGGTGAGAAGTACGTGGAACTCAGGTTAGAGGACTTCCGGGCCGCGGATTCCAAAACAGCCACAGATTAAACACCGATTAACACCGACTAGACACCGACTAGACACCGATCAGACACCGATCAGACACCGATCACTCCTGCCGAAGCGCCTCCACGACATTGATGCGGGCCACGCGCCAGGCCGGGAGGTACGAGGCCGCAACTGATGCCGTCGACAGGATCGCGAACACCGCCAGGTAAGAACGTGGGATCCAAAGCAATCGGCGGCTGTTTCTTGGATCTGCGGCTGGTACAATCGGAGGCGTGGCTTCCTGGCAGAAACGCGCGCAACTCGTCCTGGCGGTCGTCGCCATCGGCGTGATTGGCGTGGTCGGTTACACCCTGCGGCCGCGCCAGGCCCGGGTCGCACCGCCGCAGATCGAGCGGCTCGATCCGAAGGCGACCATCGAGACGCGCGGCGGGGACGTGATCCAGCTCAAGGGCTCGCGCCAGGACGCCCGCATCGAATTCGAGAGCCAGGTCACCTACGACACGGGCGAGACCAAGCTGGTTAGCGTGAAGGTGACGGTCGACAACCGCGCCGGCCGCAGTTACACCATCACCGGCCAGGAAGCGCGCGTCGGCAAGGACCAGGCCAGCTACGACCTCAAGGGCGACGTCAAGCTCGAGACCACCGACGGCCTGACCGCGTTTGCCGAAGCCGCCACGTACTCCGATACCGAGAAGATCGTGAAGGCGCCCGGGCCGGTGCGCTTCACCCGCGGCCGCATGTCCGGCACGGGCATCGGGTTCACGTTCGACGAACAGCGCAATACGCTGTGGCTGCTCGACCAGGCGGTCATTCATGTCGCGCCCAGCAGCGACAGCGGGCCGATGGATGTCACCGCCGGCGCCTTCGGGTTTGCCCGCACCGATCGCTACATGCGCTTCGAGCGGAACATGCGCATGGATCGCGGCGGCCAGATCATCGAGGCCACCGAGGCCATGGTCCACCTGTTTGCCGATCGCGACGAGCCGGACCTGATCGAGTTGCGCGGCAATTCACAAGTCAGCGGCGGTCCAGGCATGGGCGCACTGCAGTCGATGTCGGCGCGCGACATGAACCTGGACTACGGCGACGACGGGCGGACGCTGCAGCAGGCGACGCTGGCGGGGCAGAGCCAGATCCAGCTGGCCGGCAACGGTGGCGCGGCCGGGCAGCGACTGAGTGGCGAGTTCCTCGACGTCGCCCTCGCGCCGGACGGCAGCGTCAAGCAGCTGTCATCGCGACAGAACGTCAACGTCACGCTGCCCGCCACGCGTGACACGGCGGCGCGCACCATTCTCGCCAACGTGCTGACAGCAACCGGCGGCGCGCAGGGCCTGTCGGTGATGAAGTTCGGCGAAGGCGTGAACTACACCGAGGCCGCCTCGAAGACGCAGGGCGCACGGGTCGCGCGCGCGCAGAACCTGGATGCGCAACTGGACCCGGCGGCCGGCTCGTTGCAGGACGCCACGTTTACCGGAGCCTTCCATTTCACCGATGGCCCGCTCACGGCCACCAGCAACCAGGCCCGCTACCGGATCCAGGCCGGGACGCTGGCGCTCAGCGGCAAGCAGGGCAACGCCGACCCGCAGATCAAGACCGACGCGCTGACCATCGACGCGGAAACCATCAACGTGACGCTCAATCCACGCAAGATGGTGGCGGCCGGCAAGGTGAGAAGCGTCCTGCTATCCCCAGGCAAGCCCGTCGGCGGCGCGACTGCGGCGAAGCGGCCAGGACTGCTCGGTGACAAGGAGCCGGTGCACATCATCGCCGAGTCGCTGACCTACGACGAGGCGCTGCGCCGCGGCGAGTACAAGGGACAGGCGCGGCTGCTGCAGGGCCAGACTCAGATCAACGCCGACGCTCTGACCATCGACGAGAGCAAGGGCGACCTCACGGCGGTCGGCAAGGTGATCACCACCCTGGCCATCGTCCGCAAGGACGCCGAGGCCGGCGCACCGACGCCGACGACGATCGGTCGAGGCGGATCCTTCACCTATACCGACCAGGCGCGGCGCGCGGTTTACCAGACTGCGGCGACCCTCGATGGCGAGAGCGGGAACCTGCGCGCCGAGAAGATCGAGATCGTCCTCGCGGCCGGCGAGAACAGCGTGGGACGCCTCGACGCCACCGAGAAGGTGACCGCCATTGTCGACAAGCGCACGGTCACCGGCGCGCGGCTGTCGTACGAGCCGGCCGAAGAGAAATACGTGGTCACCGGGGCGCCGGTCACGATGATCGACGCCGAGTGCCAGGAGATGAGCGGCAAGACGTTGACCTTCTTCAGGGCGTCCGATAAAGTCCAACTCGACGGTAATGACGAAGTCCGCTCGCAAACCAAGGGCGGCGGCAAGTGTGTCCCGATATCCCCCAAGTAGCGCCCCCCATTAATGGCCTCGACCCTCAGCACACACGAACTCACCAAGACCTACGGCGGCCGCACGGTCGTGCGCGGCGTGAGCCTCGAGGTGAACTCAGGCGAAGTGGTCGGGCTGCTGGGGCCCAACGGGGCCGGCAAGACGACCACTTTCTACATGACGGTCGGCCTGACCTCGCCCGACTCGGGCCGCGTCACGCTCGACGGCAAGGACGTCACCGGTGACGCGATGTACGTGCGGGCGCGCAAGGGCATCGGCTACCTGCCGCAGGAGGCGTCGATCTTCCGCGGCCTCACGGTCGAGCAGAACATCCTGGCGATCCTGGAGACGCTCGACCTCGATGCGTCAGAGCGCCGCGCGCGGCTGCGCGAACTGCTGGCCGAGCTGGGCCTGACGCCGCTGGCCAACTCGCCGGCCTACACCCTGTCGGGCGGCGAGCGGCGGCGCGCCGAGATCACGCGGGCGCTGGTCATGAACCCGCGATTCATCCTGCTGGACGAGCCGTTCGCCGGCATCGACCCCATTGCCGTTACCGAGATCCAGAAAATCATCTTCCACCTCCGCGACCGCGGCATTGGCATCCTGATCACCGACCACAACGTGCTGCAGACCCTGAAGATCACCGACCGCGCCTACATCGTCACGGACGGCGCGATTTTCCGGAGTGGGACGCCGGCGGCACTGGCCGCTGATGAAGAGGTCCGTCGGATTTACCTCGGGGCCGATTTCCGGCTGGACTAAGATTGTAAGAGCCGGATATGGGCATTCAGCAGAAGCTCCAAACCAAGCTCGCACAGAAGCTGATCCTTACGCCTTCGTTGCAACAGGCGATCAAGCTTCTGCCAATGTCGACATTGGAACTTGCCGACCTCCTGAACCAGGAAGTCGTGGAAAACCCCCTGCTCGAGGAGATCCCGACCGAAGACCTGCAGGCGGCGGACACCGCACCGGCCGTCGAGAAGGAAGCCGAGGCCAAGGCCCAGGCCGACAAGACCGATTCCTGGGACGACGCCGATTACGAGTATTTCTTCGGCGACTACCTGGACGATGGCTACCGCCCGCGCGCGCCGCAGGAGGTCAAGGAACTGCCGCCGATCGAGAACACGCTCTCGACCAGCTCATCATTGACCGACCACCTCGAATGGCAGCTGTCGTTGCAGACCGAAGCCGAGGCGATTCGCGAGATCGGCGAAGCCATCATCGGCAACCTGGATGACGACGGCTACCTGGTGGCGTCGGTGGACGAAATCGCGTCGATGGGGCCCTGGCCGATCGACGAAGTCGAGCGGGCCCTGCTCCTGATCCAGAGCTTCGACCCGATCGGCGTCGCCGCGCGCGACCTGCAGGAATGCCTCACGCTGCAGATCAAGCACTTGCACCTCGAGGGCACGCCCACCGAGAAGATTGTCTCCGAGCACTTGCGCCTGCTGCACAACCACCAGATGCCGGACCTGGCGCGCAAGCTGGGGCTGACCATCGAGGAGCTCAAGGGCCACGTCGAGATCATTCAGCACCTCGACCCGAAGCCGGGCAGCCGCTTCAACCCGCAACCGTCGCAGTACGTGATTCCCGACGTCTACATCATCAAGGTCGAGGATCAGTACGTCGCGGTACTGAACGAGGACGGCCTGCCGCAACTCCGCATCAGCCCGACCTACCGCCGGCTGCTCGACAAGGGCGCCGCCGAGAACAGCGACGAGACACGCGCCTACGTGAAGGACAAGTTCCGCTCGGCGCTGTGGCTGATCAAGTCGGTCGAGCAGCGGCAGAAGACCATCCACAAGGTGGCGACCAGCATCTGCACGTTCCAGCGCGACTTCCTCGATCACGGCATCGAGCACCTGCGCCCGCTGGTCCTGCGCGACGTGGCCAACGACATCGGCATGCACGAATCGACGGTCAGCCGCGTCGTCACGAACAAGTACATGCACACGCCGCAGGGCGTGTTCGAGATGAAGTACTTCTTCCACAGCGGCATCAGCAGCTCGTACGGCGACGCCGTGTCTTCGGTGACGATCAAGAACCGGATCAAGAAGATCATCGAGAGCGAAGATCCGAAGAAGCCGCTCAGCGACTCGAAGATCGTGAACATCCTGCAGCGCGAAGGGCTCATGCTGGCGCGGCGGACGATTGCGAAGTACCGCGAAGAACTGAAGATTCCCACCTCCAATCAGCGGAAGGTAATGTTCTAACCGCAAGACGATGTCGATCACCCCGGCCATCACCGTCGGCGGCCTGCTCGACGCGCGGCCCGAGTCGGTCGGCTTGACCATCGACCTGTTGGCCGGCGCCGACGGGCTCGAGCGGCACATTACCAGCCCCTACATCCAGAAGACCGGTCTGGCGCTCGCGGGCTTCCACGAGTACCTGCAGCCTGGCCGCATCCTGCTGTTCGGTGACAGCGAAGTGCGGTTCCTCGAGAACATGGCGCCCGGCGACCGCCGGCAGGCGCTGGCCAAATGCTTCAACGACTCGCTGCCGTGCCTGCTGATCACGGGGGGTGCCGAGTTGCCACCCGAGGTGGTGTTGGCCGGCGACCGGGCCGGCGTCCCGGTGCTGCGCACGCCGGTGCCGACGGCGACCGCGATCGGCAAGTTGACCGCCATTCTCGAGGACCGGCTGGCGGCGCGCGAGATCATCCACGGCGTGCTGCTCGACATCCTCGGCCTGGGTGTCTTAATCGTTGGCGACAGCGGCATCGGCAAGAGCGAGTGCGCGCTCGACCTGGTGGTGCGCGGCCATCGCCTGGTCGCCGACGACACCGTCGAAGTGCGCCGCCGGGCCGACTCCTTCGTGATCGGCGCCTGCCCTGAGTTGACCCGCCACCACATGGAAGTGCGCGGTCTCGGCCTGATCAACATTCGCGACCTGTTTGGGGTGGCCTCGACGCGCACCTCGAAGCGGGTCGAGCTCGTCGTGCAGCTCGACCGGTGGGGCCCCGACCGCGAGTACGATCGCCTGGGCCTGGACGACGCGTGGTACGAGCTGATCGGCCTGAAGGTGCCGTTGATTCGCATGCCGGTGGCGCCCGGCCGCAACCTGGCTATCCTGGTGGAGGTCGCGGCCCGCAACCAGCTGCTGCGCATGCGCGGCATCAATGCCGCCCGCCAGCTGGTGGAGCGCCTCGATGCCGGGTTGCTGAGCCCGAGCACCTCAGCACCCCAGCACCTCAGCACTTCTGCACCCAAGCACCTGGAAGAGGACGAAGAGCTGTGAGCAAAGCGCGCTTGCCCTTGAGTTGGGCGCGATTTATCGTGTTGACCGGCTTGTCCGGATCGGGCAAGTCGCAGGCGATTCGCGCCCTCGAGGATCTCGGTTACTACTGTGTCGACAACCTGCCGGTGTCGCTGCTGCCGGTGATGGCCGAGCTCAGCGAACGGCAGAGCGAACACAACCGGGTCGCGGTCGTGATGGACGTGCGCGAATCGCGTTTCGTCAGCGACTTCCCGCGCGTCTACCGCCAGCTGAAGACCAACAAGCTCCTGCGCACCAAGCTGATCTTCCTGGAGGCCGGTCACGCCGAGCTGGTGCGTCGTTTCAGCGAAACCCGGCGCCCGCACCCGCTGGCGCCCGATCGTCCCATCACCGAAGGCCTGAGGGAAGAGCGCGCCTCGCTGCGCACCATTCGCGCCATGGCCGACAAGGTCGTCGACACCTCCAAGCTGAACGTGCACGAGTTACGGCAACAGCTGCGCGAGCTGGTGTCGGGGCAGAAGCAGGCATCGAAGCTGGTGCTGACCTTCCTCAGCTTCGGCTTCCAGAACGGCCCGCCGGCCGAAGCCGACCTGGTGTTCGACGTCCGCTTCCTGAAGAACCCGTATTGGGTGCCGGCGCTCAGGTCGCAGACCGGCCGCGACCCGGCGGTCGCCGCCTACATTCGCCGGCAGCCGGTCGCGCGCGCGACCGTCAAGCGGCTGTCGGCGCTGCTGCGCTGGATGGTGCCGCTGTACGTGCAGGAAGGGAAGTCGTACCTCACCGTCGCCGTTGGCTGCACCGGCGGCCGGCACCGGTCGGTCTACATCGCCGAAGCTTTGAAGCGTGAACTGTCGGATGTGAAGGGCGTCTCGGCGCGCGTCGCGCACCGCGACCTGGCGAAAGGCCCGCGATGATTGGAGTTGTCGTTGTCACGCACGGGCAGCTGGCCACCGAACTGGTCAACGCCGCCGAAACCATCGTCGGCGACCTGCCGCATTTCGCGGCGGTGTCGATCGGCTGGCACGAAGACGTGCAGGACGCCCGCGACGCCATCGCGGCCGCGATCGCGCGCGTCCAGCAGCCGGGCGGGGTGCTGCTGGCCACCGACATGTTCGGCGGCACGCCCTCGAATCTCGGCATCACGTTCCTGAAGGAGGACGCCGTTGAAATCGTCACTGGCGTCAACCTGCCCATGTTGATCAAGGCCGCGAACCTGCCCGACGGCCCGCACCTGACCGAGGTGGCGCGGATGCTGCGCGAGCACGGCCGCAACGCGATCTGGGTGGCGTCCGACCTGCTTACAGGAGCAGGTGGGGCAGGTGCGGCGGGTGCGCCTGGCGCCAGTGGCGACGGTCCGACCGAATGACCACGCGCGAGTGCGTGATTCGCAACCGCCTGGGTCTGCACGCCCGGGCCGCGGCGAAGTTCGTGCACCTGGCGACCCGCTTTATGTCGCAAGTCCGCGTCTCGCGCGAGGGCCGGACGATGGACGGCAAGAGCATCATGGGGATTTTGTTGCTCGCCGCCGCGCCCGGCGCGAGCATCGTCATTACCGCTGACGGCGCCGACGAGGCCGAGGCGGCAGATGCATTGTGCCGCCTGGTCGAGGGCGGATTTGGAGAAGAGCTGTGGAACGCCTGACCGGGATTGGCGTGTCACCCGGCGTGGTGCTCGGCCGCGCGGTGGTCCTGACCCAGCGCACCGAGGTCATGCGGTTCCCGATTCCGCCGGAGCGGGTCGACCAGGAAGTCGCGGCCCTGTGGCGCGCGCAGGCGGCCTCGCAGCAGCAGCTCCAGGACATCAAGTCGCGGGTCGAGCACGGCCCGGGCAGCGAGCTGGCGGCGCTGTTCGACGCCCAGCTGCTGATGCTCGACGACCCCATGCTGGTGGGGCGGGCCGAGACGATCATCCGCACCGAGCGGGTCAACGCGGCGTGGGCGGTGCATCGCGCGTACGAAGAGCTGTACCACGTCTTCATGTCGATGGAGGATCCGTACCTGCGCGAGCGCGAGAACGACGTCGCTGACGTCGCCGGCCGGTTGCGGCTCAACTTGCGCCATGGCGCCAAGGGACCGAAGGAGTTGCTGAGCCAGGTGGACGGGCCGTCCGTGCTGATCGCCGACGAGCTGACCGCGTCGGTCGCCGCGCAGCTCGACTGGTCGCGTGTGCAGGCGTTTGCCACCGACGCGGGCAGCCGCACCTATCACACCGCCATCCTGGCGCGCTCGCTGAAGGTGCCGGCCATTGTCGGCCTGCACGACGCGTCGCTGCGCATCCCCGCCGGCACGCCGGTGGTGCTCGACGGCACGACGGGGGAGTTGATCGTCGCCCCGACGCCCGATCAGATCGACGAGGCACATCGGCGGGCCACCCGGCCGCGCCGCCGCGGGCAGACCGCAGGCGATTCCGGGCCGGTCTCGACCACCGACGGCGTGCGCATCCGTCTCGAGGCCAACATCGAGCTGCTCGAGGACCTGCCGTTCCTGAACGAGCACGGCGCCGAAGGCGTCGGCCTGTACCGGTCGGAGTTCATGTTGTCGGGCCGCCCGATTGCGAGCGTGACCGAGGAGGATCAGTACGCGCTCTATCGCAGCCTGATCGAACAGGTTGCACCGCGCCCGGTGACCATTCGCACGTTCGACCTCGACGAGCGTCAGTTTGCCGGACCTGGCCGCGGACCGGAACGCCGCCGCACCCGTCCCGGCCTGCGCGGCCTGCGCCTGGGCCTGGCGTATCCGGAGGTGCTGCGCACGCAGCTGCGCGCGCTGGTCCGCGCCTCGGCGCACGGGCCGTTGCGGATCATGTTCCCGTTCGTGACCGCGGTCGAAGAGGTGCGCGACGCCCGCAAGATTCTTGCGGATGTCGTATCCGGCTTTAGCCGGATCGACCCGACGCAGATCAAGGTCGGCGCGATGATCGAGGTGCCCTCGGCGGCCCTTGCCGCCGACCTGCTGGCGCCGGAGGTCGATTTCTTCACGATCGGCACCAACGACCTGATCCAGTTCTGCCTCGCGGTGGACCGCACCGACGATCGGGTGTCGGACCTCTACGAGCCGCTGCATCCGGCGGTGCTGCGGCTGATCCGGACCGTCCGGCGAGCCGCCGCGCGCCACCGGATCCCGGTGTCGCTTTGTGGCGAGATGGCGTCGGACCCGGCGCTGGTCGGGTTGCTGGTGGGCCTCGGCCTGACCGAGTTCAGCATGACGCCGGGCGCCATCCCGATTGTCCGCCAGGTCATTGCCGAGACGAGCGCCGCCGATGCGCGCCGTTTGGCCGGCCACGCGCTGCGGTTGGCGACCGCGGCCGAGATTGAGCAGTACCTGTTCGACGCCCTGGCCGCGTCGGCCATTCAAAGGAGTCCGTTGTCGTGAGTGAACCGTTGCATCGCGTCGAAAAACCGTGGGGATACGAACTGTGGTGGGCGCGCACCGACCGCTACGTCGGCAAGCAGATCCACATCAACAAGGGCCACGCCCTCAGCCTGCAGTACCACAACAAGAAGGACGAGACGATTTTCGTGTGGTCGGGCCGAATCCTGTTCGAGCGGGAAGTGGACGGCCAGCTGGTCGCCACCGAGATGGGTCCGGGCGAAGCCGTGCACGTGACGCCGCCGACCGTGCATCGCATGACGGCGATCGAAGACTCGGATGTGCTGGAAGTCTCGACCCCCGAGACGGACGATGTCGTCAGGCTGGAAGATCGGTACGGGAGGAAAGGGACCTAGCTGATACTTGCCGGGAGTCGGGAGTCGGGAGTCGATCGACTCCCGGTTCCCGGTTCCCGACTCCCGTCTAGAACGGGATGTCGTCGTCGGTGACGGGGGCGGGATCGCGCATGGGATCCTGGTAGCCGCTGTCACCGCCGCGCTCCACCTGGCGATCGCCGCCGCGGCTGCCGCCGCCACCACCGCCAAGCAGCACGATCTTGTCGGCCTTGACCTCGGTGGTGTAGTGCTTCTGGCCTTCCTTCTCCCACTGGCGTGTCTGCAAGCGGCCCTCGAGATAGATCTGCTTGCCCTTGACCAGGTACGGCTGCAGCGAATCAGCCGTCTTGCCCCAGAGCACAATGCGGTGCCACTCGGTCTGTTCCTTCTTCTCGCCTTCCTTCGACGTCCAGTTCTCGGTGGTGGCAATGCTGAAGCTGGCCACTGACTGTCCGCCCGGTGTGACGCGCACTTCGGCATCCTTGCCGAGATTGCCCACCAGGATCACCTTGTTCACGCTGCCCATGTCTGCTCGCCTTTCTCACTCACAATCGCGCTTCGATCGCTGTCGTCGAGGTCACGTCACTTACTGATCATCGCCGGATGGCCTACTTGGCCCGGGCCATCGCCGCCAGCCGCTGCTTGGCCAGTCCCGCCAATTCCGAGTCGGGGTACAGCTTGAGCAGGTTCTCGTACGCCTCGCGCGCCCGATCCGGTTGCTTGGTCGCGGCGAGCGCCAGGCCCATCTTGTAATAGGCGTCGGGCACCCGGTCGCCCTTCGGGTAGACGGTGATCACCCGATTATACGCGTCGATCGCCTCCGCGAACTTGCCGTCCGAGTAGTAGCAGTCGCCGATATACCACTGCGCGTCGTCGGCATTGTCGGTGCGGGCAAAGCTCCTGAGATAGGTATTGAACCCGTCCACGCACAGCGTCCACTGGCCGGCGGTGAAGTCGGCCAGCGCGGTGCTGAACAGCCGTTGCGGCGACATCCCGGGCGCCATCGTCATCGGCGGCGCCGGCGTCAGCGGCGCCTGCACGTCGCTCGGCGGGGCACTGGGATCCACCGGCACGGCCGGCGCGGCCATGGCCATGTCGGGCATCGCCAGGCGCAGCGCCTCCACTTCCTGCGACAGGCTGGTGATGCGCACGTTGCTTTCGTCAATGCGCTCGCGAACGATGCGCAGGTCGGTGCCGAACTGGTCGACCGCCAGCTTCTGATCGGCGAACGACTTGCGGGTCGCCCCGGCCTGTTCGTCAACGCGCGACGAAATGGCCGTCAGCTGCGCGCCGAGCGCGTCGAGCGCCGCCTGCAGCTGCTGCTGCAGTTGCTGCGTCTGTTCCTGCAGCATGCGGATGTCGGCCATCATCTGCATTTCGCGGCGCGACTGGGCCGTGGCCGGGGCGGCGCAGGCGAGGGCGGCAAGGAGGGCCAGAATGCCAGCTTGCAGTCGTCGAGTCATACGACCCATCTTACTTTGCCGTAATCACGAAATGCGCCCGCCGATTCTTCGACCACGCCGCATCGTCGTGACCGGGGTCAAAGGGAAACTCCTTGCCGTAACTGACGGTCCTGACCATGTCAGCCGGGATGCCGAGCGAGACCAGGTAGGTGCGCGCCGCCAGGGCACGGCGCTCGCCAAGGGCGAGGTTGTACTCAGCCGTTCCGCGCTCGTCGCAGTGGCCTTCAATGGTGATCTGCCACGTGGGGAACTGCTTTAGCACGGCCGCGTTGGCCTGCAACACGACCTGGCCCTCGGCGTCCACCTCAGAGCTGTCGAGGACGAAAAACAGCGGCTTCAATGGCGAATCGCGGTTGAGGTCGTCGAGCGACTTCGAGCCAATGGTGTCTTCCATCGGCATGGGCGGCACCGGCACCGGCTCGGCCACCGGGCTGGGCGGCGGCGGCGGCGCCGGCGGGGCCGTATTGGCCGTCGCGGGAGGCGGCATGGGCCGCGCCACCGGCGGCGTCTTCTTCGAACACGCACCAACCACCACCGAGAGAAGAACCACCATCACCATCAACGACTGTGCTCGTCTGTTCATAACTAACCTCATTCGCAACTTCCGCACCGTGCACCCGAGGCACCCTAGGCACCCTATTTGTTTATTGCGACCAATGCGGCATCTGGTTGTTGCCATCCCTGGTGATCTGCCGGAGGTTGCGTCCGTCCCGGTCGACCGTGAAGATCTGGCTGCGGCCGGCGCGCGTGGACATGAACGCGAGGTGGCGGCCGTTGGGCGCCCACGCCGGGCTCTCATTGCTGCCCTCGCCAAACGTGATCTGGCGCGTCTCGCCGCTGGCGATGTTGAGAATCTTGATGTCGAACCCGGGCCCGGTCTGGGCGGCAAACGCAATCTCGTTGTACGGCGGGGGCGACCAGGTGGGGCGGTCGGCATACGATTCGAAGGACACCTGGCGCAGCCCGGTGCCATCGACATTGACCACAAAAATCTGCGGCCGGCCGCGCCGCTCCGAGGTGAAGGCGATCTGCGTCCCGGTGGGCGACCACGTCGGCGTGACGTCGATGGCCGGATTGTTGGTGAGCCGCGTGACATTGGAGCCGTCGCGGTTCATCACGTAGATCTCACTGTTGCCGTCACGGGTCGACATGAAGGCGATGCGGTTGCCGTCGGGGGAGAACACCGGCAGGAAATTCTGGCCGACGCCTTTCGTGGGCGACTCCATCGTCCCGGCGTAGATATTGGAGATCAACACGTCGGGCCGGCCGCTGCGATACGAGGTGTAGGCAATCGAGCGGCCGTCGGGCGACCAGTTCGGCGTGACGTTGAGGTTGCGATTGATGGTGATGCGGCGGGGGTTGGCGCCGTCGTAGTCGGCAATGTAAATCTCTTTCACGTCGCGCTTCTCGACCGTGTTCATCACCGGTTCGCGATTGCGATCGGACGCGAAGGTCAACTTGGTCCGCGCGACGCCGCGCAGTTGGCGCTGCGATTCGTGCAACTCGTCGGCCATGGTGTGCGCGTAGATGCGCGGGTTGGCGGCGGCCCCGGTGTACTCGCGGCCGTACGCCGACTGCCGCGCGCGCACGTTGTACAGGCGCATCTCGACGCGAATGCCGGTCGGCGTCTTCTGCACGGTGCCGATGATCACGCCGTCGGCGCCGAGCTCGCGCCAGCGATCGAACGGCACGGCCTCAATCGAGCCGGCGACCGGGATCGACTTGTAGGTGTCGCGCGGAATCAACGCGAACTCGCGCTCGAAGTCGAGGTCGGCGAACAGCACTTCACTGATCGTACGGGCCGCCTCCTGGGTCTCGCGATCGGGCGACAGTGCCAGCAGGTCGGGCACCGCCAGCCGCGGCGGCGTGCCCGATTCGCCGGTCAGTCTTAATTCGACGCTGGTCTGTGGCTGTGGCGGCGCGGGAGGGGTGGCCGGTTGCTGGGCGGTGAGGACCGCCGAGGCCGCCAACAACATCGCGCCTGAAAGTTTCGTCGCCAGTGATCGGTTCGTCATGCTCACGTTCTCTGTTTACCGCACATACTCAAACCATAAGTAGACCGGCAGCGCCGATCCAGTGAACTCGGTTGGCAGCGGGGGCAGCTTGGCCAGTTGCAGGGCACGCGACGCCAGGTAATCGAGATCCGCCCGGCCGCTCGATCGCTCCACTTTCACATCCACGATTCGCCCGTCGCGTTGCACCACGAAACGCATTTGCGTCTCGGCGACCGTACCCTGCTTCGAGCTCCAGTTCATCGTGATCTGGTCTTTCATCGTCGCCAGGTAACCGGGACAGCAGAAGTTGACCACGTCGACATACCCGCCCTTGCCGCCAGCGCCCGACGACAGGCCGAAGCCCTGTCCCTTGGCGCCGGTCTCGGCGATGGCGGTGCCTTTCTGGATCTCCGCGCCTTTGGTCGGAATGGTGCTGCGGGGATCCTTGGCATCGGTCTTGGTCGGGGTCGTCTTGCGCGGCGGCGCCTTCGTGGGTTCGATCATCGCCGGGGTTTGCGCCGCGGGCGGTCGCACCGGTTCGACGGCTTTCTTGGTTTCCACCACTTGCTGGATCGTTCGGCCCCCCAGGGTGGCGAGGCCGCCGTCGGCCGGCCCGATCGGACCGCCGAGGCTGATCTGCAGGATCACCTCCGGCTCCCGCTCGATCGCGCCGAACCAGGCGCCCGGCACGAACGCCACCGCCGCCACCAGCGCCACGTGCGCCATCGCCGACCATCCCACCATCGACGACAGCCCGTCGGACTTGGCCGAGCGCGCGATCAGCACTTCCGAGACCGCGTCCATGGCCTATCGCGCCGCCCTCGGCTGGGCCGTGATGCCGACGTTCTGCACCCCGCCGGCCTTGAGGTGATCGATCACCTCGTACAGTTCCTGCAAGGTGACGCCGGCGTCGCCGCGCAGGAAGACGTCCTTGTCAGTCCGGGTTTCCATCAGCTGTCGCATGCGCTCGGAAAGCACCGCTGCATTGACCGGCTCCTCATCGATCCAGACCCGCTGATCGGTCCGGTAGGAGAGCGGCACGCTGATGTACGGGCGCACCGACGTCAGCTTGTCGGCGCGGCGCGAGACCGGCAGCCGGACCTCGATCCCCTTCTGCATCATCGGCGCCGCCACCATGAAGATGATGAGCAGCACCAGCATGACGTCGACCAGCGGCACGACGTTGATCTCCGACAGCGACGTCGTCACGCGGCGGCCGCGGCGGCGGCCGGTGTTGGCGTCGGGCGGGGTCGAGATCTTCGGCACCTAGGTGAAGTTCCTTTCCGAGATGTTCAGGAACTCCAGCGCGAAGTCGTCCATTTCGGACGCGTAGTTCTTCACCTTCGAGGTGAAGTGGTTGTAGAAGTAGACGGCCGGGATCGCGGCGAACAGGCCGAGCGCGGTGGCAATCAGCGCCTCGGCGATCGGACCGCTGACCACGGCCAGGTCGGTCGAGCCTTGCGTGCCGATGTTCATGAACGCCGTCATGATCCCCCAGACCGTTCCGAAGAGCCCGATGAAGGGCGTGATGCTCGCGGTGGTGGCGAGAAACGTCATCCGCCTCTCGAGCTTGGCCACTTCAATGGACGAGGCGCGCAGCAGCGCGCGGTCGACCGCCGTGATGCTCTTCAAAGTAGGACGTGGCGCAGGCGTTCCAGGACTGGCCGCCCCCTGCGATTGCCGCAACTGGGCCGTCAACTCGGCGTAGCCGGCCTGGAACATCCCGACCAGCGGGCTGAGCGCCAGGGAAGGGCAGACCGCCTGCACTTCGGAGAACTTGGCCGACTTGCGGAAGACCTCGAGGAACGTGGTGGATTGCTTCTCGATGCCACGGAACGCCCAGAACTTGTGGAGGACGATGCCCAGCGAAATGATCGAGAAGATGAGCAGGATTACCATCACCGCCATGACGACGGGGCTGGCGGCGAAGATTAGGTCAGCGAACTCCCCGGCAGCCGCTCGAGTGGGCGGCAGTTCGCCCTCGAGTTGCAATGCCAGGACAAACGATCCAGGCGTCGGCAACAAAGCCTCCGAATCAGGTCCATTGGGAAAATGCGCGCTGGGAAGCGCCGTACTGTGCAACCGTAGCACGCTCCGTGAAATTCTGTCAAACCCATGATACGATGGCAGTTGCGCTCGCCACAGGATTCCCGCAACACGAGACACCACCCGCATGATCCGCTACCTCGCCATCCGCAACCTCGCGGTCATCGAGTCGGTGGCGGTCGATTTTGAACACTCGTTCAATGTCCTGACCGGCGAAACCGGGGCCGGCAAGTCCATCCTCGTCGAAGCTGTCGGGCTGCTGCTCGGCGGCCGCGCCACCCAGGACCTGATCCGCACCGGAGAGGACCTCGCCAGCGTCGAGGCCGTCTTCGAGACCGCCGACGGGGAAGAGTTGATCGTCCGGCGCGAGATTACCTCGCAGGGACGCAGCCGCGCCTTCATCAACGGCGCGCTCGCGACCGCCGCGGCCCTGAAGGACCTGGCGAACCGCCTGGTCGAACTGCACGGCCAGCACGAGCATCAACAGCTGCTCGATCCGTCCCAGCACCTGGCGTTGCTCGATACGTGGGCCGGTCTCGATGCGGAACGTGGCCGGGTCGCCGCCGCGTTCGACACCGTCCGCGGCTGGCGCGACGCACTCGATCGGCTGCGCATGGACGACCGCGAGCGCGCCGCGCGGCTGGACCTGGTCGAGTTCCAGCTGGGCGAACTCCAGAAGGCCGGCCTCCAGGCCGGAGAAGACGAGACGCTGGCGGCGGACCGCCAGTTGCTGCGCAGCGCCGACACGATTCATCGGCTCTGCAACGAAGGCTACGCCGAGCTCTACGATACCGAGACGGCGGCGCTCGGCACGCTCGGCCGGGTCTGGAAACGGGTGGGGGAGTTGGCCGCGATCGACCCGCGCTTCGCGCCGTACCTGGAGGCCCGCGACGCAATCAAGGCACAGCTCGAAGACCTGGCGTTCACGCTCCGCGACTTTGCCGACGGCATCGACGCCTCGCCAGGCCGGCTCCAGCAGGTCGAGGACCGGCTGGCCCTGATTGAGCGCCTCAAGCGGAAGCACGGGGGGACACTCGAAGAGGCAATTGCCGTTCGCGACCGCCTCGCCGCCGAGTTCCAGGCCCTGACCGGTGGCCAGTCGACCCTGGCCGAGATCGAGCAGCGGCTGGCGGACGCGGGCCGGGTGTTCCTGGACGAGGCCCGGGCGTTATCGTCGGCCCGCCGGTCCGCGGCCGCGCGGTTCGCCAAGAGCCTTGAAGCCGAGCTGGCCGATCTGGCGATGGCCCGGACGAAGTTCGAAGTGCGGCTGTCGAGCAGCGAGTCGGAAACGGAGTGGACCGCAGCCGGCATCGACGCGGGGGAGTTTTTCCTGTCGCCCAACGTCGGCGAAGAGCTCCGGCCGCTGGCGCGCATTGTTTCGGGTGGTGAACTGTCGCGGGTCATGCTGGCGCTGAAGACGCTGGGCGCCAAAGACGGCATGGCGGGCAAGACCCTGATCTTCGACGAGGTCGATGCCGGGATCGGCGGGCGAGTGGCCAGCGTGGTCGGCGACAAACTGGCGGCGCTCGGCCAGCGGTTCCAGGTGCTCTGCATCACGCACCTGCCGCAGATCGCCGCGAGCGGCCGCACCCAGTTCCTGATCGAGAAACGGGTACAGGGCAGCAGGACGGTGACGAGCGTCACCCGCCTGACCGCCGAGGATCGCGTACCGGAGGTTGCCCGCATGATGGGCGGATCGGCGGCCGGGGTGAAGGCGCTCGAAAGCGCCCGCGAGCTGCTCGAGACCGCCCAGGCGAAAGGTGAAACTGCGGCGAAAGCGAAAGGCGAAAGTCCGCGGCGGGCGAAAGCGAAACTGGAATGAAATACTTCATCGAGACCTACGGCTGCCAGATGAACGTGCACGACTCCGAGCGCATGGCCGGGTTGCTCGAGCAGTCGGGCTACGACGCGGCCGAGTCTGAGCGCGATGCCGACCTCGTGGTAGTCAACACTTGCAGCGTGCGCGAACGGGCGGAAGAGAAGCTCTATACCCGCCTGGGCGAGATCAAGGAAATGAGCCGCGAGCATGGCCGCGACCCGTTGGTGGTGGTGGCCGGCTGCGTAGCGCAACAGGAAGGCACCAAACTCATCAAGCGCTCAAAGGGCGTCGTCAACCTGGTGGTCGGCACACAACAGGTGAAGATGCTGCCGATGCTTGCGACGCAGGCGCTGAACGAGCGGCCGTCGGTGTTCTACGGGCGCTCGCGAAATGAAGGACTGATCGCCATCGAGAATCCGTACGAGGAACCCTCGTTCCCGCTGGGCGTGGTTCGGCGGGGCGATCCGGTCCGCGCCTACGTGACCATTATCGAGGGCTGCAACGATTTCTGCGCTTTCTGTGTCGTGCCGTATACCCGTGGGCACGAGCGCATGCGGTCTAAAGCCGAGATATTGGCTGACGTGCGAGAAGCGGCTGACAGCGGGCGGCGCGAGGTGCAACTCCTCGGACAAATCGTGAACCATTACCAGGCTCCAGACGACCCGGCGTGCGACTTCCCGGCGCTGCTCGAGGCCGTGCACGAGGTGCCGGGCATTGACCGCATCCGGTTTGCCAGCCCGCATCCGCGGCACACGAGCGACCGCCTCATCGGCACGGTGCGCGACTTGCCGAAGGTGTGTAAACACCTGCACCTTCCCGTGCAGTCGGGCTCGTCGCGGGTCCTGTCACTGATGCGGCGGCGGCACACGCGCGACGAGTACCTCGACCTGGTTGCACGCATTCGCGCGGCTATCCCGAACGTGCAGCTATCGACCGATATGATCGTTGGCTTCCCAGGAGAGACGGCAGCCGACTTTGACGAGACGATGAGCCTGACCGAAGCGGTCGGCTACCACAGCATCTTCTCGTTCAAGTATTCGGAGCGCCCGAACACGCTGGCCTCGAAGCGGATGCCGGACGATGTGACGGACGAAGAGAAGAAGCGGCGCATCGTGGCGCTGCAGTCGCTCCAGCGATCGATCCAGTCGAACCTCTTCCAGCGGTCGATTGGCACGACACATGAAGTACTGGTGGAGGCGACCAGCCGGCGAAGCGGGTGGGAACTGACGGGCCGCACCAGCGGCAACACGGTGGTCAATTTCCCAGGACCGCCGGAATGGCTGGGGCGGTTGGTGGACGTGACGATCCGGCGTACCGGCCCCAACAGCGTGTGGGGCGAGCCGGTCATGTAGCGTCCGGCGTTAGCCGGACCATTCGACGATCGATAGAACTATCCGCCCAAAAGCGGATGCCACAGCAGCGCAGTAACGGGGACGCAATGATCGAAATGAACATCAAGGGGCTGATGGTCGATCCCATCACCAACATGCCCATCATCATCCTCCGCGACTCGGAGGGGCAGAAGGTGCTGCCGATCTGGGTGGGCGTGTTCGAGGCCAACGCCATCGCGTTGCAGATCGAGAACATCCAGACGCCGCGGCCGATGACGCACGACCTGTTGCGCAACATCATCCAGGACCTGCAGGCGACGGTGGACAAGATCGTGGTGTGCGACCTGAAGGAGAACACCTTCTACGCGATGATCCATCTCAAGACTCCGCTGGGTCCGGTGGCGATCGACGCCCGGCCGAGCGACGCCATCGCGCTCGCGCTGCGCACCCGCGCGCCGATCCTGGTGGACGAGAAAGTGATCGACCACGCCAAGACGGTGGACCTGTCGAACGAGAAGCAGGACAGCGATCGTCTCCAACAATGGCTGGAGCAGTTGGATCCAGACGACATGGGTAAGTACAAGATGTAAGTTGAAAGTTGAGAAGTTGAAAGCTGGTAGTTGAAGTGGGCAGTTCCAAGCCCGAAACTACCAACTACCAACTCTTCAACTTTCAACTTTCAAAATGTCGGCCCGCCGACAATCCCGCTAAGCTCCACGTTTACATAGCTTTACATCACGGCATTTCGCGAAATCCCAGCGTCGCCAGAACACAAGATCACGAGATTCGTGATCTTGCTGCTAGAATGCGGGCGAGCCCTACGCGTAACTGCCCAATGATTCTCAGTATTGCCAACCAGAAAGGCGGCGTGGGGAAAACCACCACCGCCATCAACCTCGCGGCCGCTCTTGCCATGCGCGGCAAGCCGACGCTGCTCATCGACCTGGACCCGCAAGGCAATAGCAGCATGTCGTTCATCGACATCCGCACCGCCACGCGAAGCATGTACGACGTGTTCGTCGACAACACCGTGCACCTGGCCGACGTGATCGTGCCGGCCTCGCTGCCGAACCTGTCGATCGCACCGGCGCGCATCGCCCTGGCCAAGCTCGAATCGCGGCTGGTCGGCGAGCTCGATGCGCCATTCCGGTTGAAGGATGAACTGGCCGCGCTCCAGGGGCAGTTCGCCAACATCGTCATCGACTGTCCGCCGGCCCTGGGCCTGCTGACCATCAACGCGCTGGTCGCCTCGACCCATTTGCTAATCCCGATCCAGTCGTCGTACTTCGCGCTCGAAGGCACGGACGACTTGCTCGAGACCATTGAAAAGGTCCGCCAGCGGCCGAACCCGGAACTGCAGATCCTGGGCGTGGTGATCACCATGCACGACAAGCGCACGGCGCTGGCCCGCGACATCCAGGAACAGATTCGCAAGGTCTTCGGCGACAAGGTCTTCCGCACCGTCATCAGCAAGAGCGTGCGGCTCGAGGAGAGCCCGGCGTACCGGGAGTCCATTTTCACCTTCGCGCCGGAGTCATCTGGCGCGACCGAGTACTACAGTTTGTGTGAGGAGGTGATCGACCGTGCCTAAGCCTCGCGGATTGCCAGACAACCTGCGCATGCGCCACGACGCGCATTACGTCGAAACCCTCGCGGCCTCAGCCGGCGCCCCGGTCGGCCGCATGGTCCCAATCGACCAGATCGACCCCAACCCCGACCAGCCGCGACAGGCCATGGGCGACCTGGCCGAGCTGATTTCCTCGGTCACCGAGAAGGGGATTATCGAGCCCCTGGTGGTTCGCCAGCGCGGGCCGCGGTACCAGATCATCGCCGGCGAACGGCGATACCACGCCTCGGTCCAGGCCGGGCTTACCGAGTTGCCGGTCGTCATCCGCGACGTGGACGACCGCGAGATGCTGGAACTGGCGCTGGTCGAGAACATCCAGCGCAAGGACCTGACGGCGTTTGAAGAGTCTGAAGCCATGCAGGCGCTGGCACAGCGCTGCGGTTATACCCACGAGGACCTGTCGAAACGCCTGGGCAAGTCGCGGACCACGATCACCGAGGCGCTGTCGATCAACGGCATTCCGCCGGAGGTCCGGAAGGTCTGCCGGCTGGCCGGCATCAACAGCCGTTCGCTGTTGCTGCAGGTGGTCCGCCAGGGCGACCCGCAGAAGATGCTGGCGCTCGTCGAGAAGATTGCCAACCAGGGCGCGACCCGTGAGCAACTGCGCAAGGATACCCAGAAGGTCAAACCCGGGCGGCCCAAGGCGTTCGTGTTTGCATTCAGGCCGCCGAGCAAGGCCTTCAACATGCGCCTGAGCTTCAACAAGAAGAACGCGAGCAAGGACGAAGTGATTGCCGCACTCGAGAACATTCTCCAGGAACTGAAACACGCGAAGTGAGCGACGCGGGAGGCTTTCCCCGCGTGCCCTGCCTGTTAGTTAACATAAGATGTATTATCAGACTTAGTCTATTTCGCACACAAACATGGCCTGTGGACGGTTTGTGTGGGTTTTAGATGGGTTTGCCGGGCAACTGCCCTAGAGATGCCAGTCCGAAGTTGCTGAGCCCGGCCCCGGAACAATCACGGTCCACGGACCGCCAGCCGGAACGGTGTCCAGGACGTCGTTGGTCCGCGCCCGAACCTGGAGCCGGAATTCGAGCCGCTGACCCCGCAGGACTTCGAATTCGTCGATCGGGATGATCACCTCTGCCAGCTCATCAACAGATTGCCACGCCGGCTCGACCGGGACCTGACGGGTGTCGGGCGCCGAAACCAGCACGACCAGGGTCGCCGACCCGGACGACAACAAGCCGACCACCGGCCCGGCGAGTCGAAGGCACAGACCGGCCGACGCATCGAACCCGACCAACAGTTCGGTGATGGGTGAAGCGGCGGCCACCTCATGCATGGCGCCGGCTGGCCGGACCAGCGACGGCCGCGACGCACCCGCCCATTCCAGGTAGCTCGTCGCGCGACCATCGAGCCTGACCGAGACCACCCCCGCCGGGCTGAGTTCCGTAGCCGCGCCGGTGGAGATGTTCGACACGTATAGCTCGTCCGGAACGGGAACGCCCAACGCCGCATAGGCATTGCGCAGGTGGAGCCGGAACAGCTCGTCGAATTCCTGGTCGTGGTCCGACGAGTGGTCATCGCCGTACCACCAGAACCAATCACTGCCTTCGGCGATTAGTAATTCCTCGAAGGCCTGGTCGCGCCGGTCGGCGGCCACGCCCCCCGCATGGCGATCGAACGTGTCACGCGCCTCGGCCAATTGCGACCAGGCCCGGTGGTCATCGCGATGGCCCATCCAGATATAGAAATCGGCGTTGATCCACGAGCCAGCGTGGACCGACGCCAACGGGACCGCCGGCCCCGACGCCGCCTCGGCCATGGTCACGGTCCGGATGTCACCGGCCGCTGCCAGCGCCGAATAAAGCGCCCGCAGGAACGGCCGCCCGCCGCCGGGATAGTGTTCCCACGCGTTCTCTCCGTCCAGGATCACGCTGACCGTCCCGACTTCCCCGCCGGTGGCTGCCGCGAACCGATGGCCTGCCGTCCGCACCCGGTCCACGAAATCCGCGGCCGCCGCCCCCGCGTCCCACGATTGATAGTGGAAGCCAATCCGATCCGACAGCGCGTGATCGCGAAACAGCGCGACCGGGCCCGCGGCGCCCAGCCGATAGGGCCGGTACAGGATCTCGGGCCGGAGCGCGTGGCCGAACTCGTCGCGCGGCAAGGCCACGCCAAGCGAGCGCGCCAGGATGTCCTCGTCGGTCGCGATCCACGTCACGCCGGACTCAGCCAAAAGCGCCACCGCGGCGTCCGAGACCGAGCCTTCCGAGGGCCACATGCCCGCCGGTCGGCGGCCGAAAGTGTCGGCGTGAAACGCGAGGGCCCGCTCGATCTGCGTCCTGGCGTCATCGGGGCGGGCAAACCGGGTGCGGGGCCGACCTGCGCCCGGATGCGTGCCGAGCCCGACATCCGAGTCGTGCAGCAGCGGCAGAATCGGGTGATAGAACGGTGAGCACGCCAGCTCGACCTGCCCGCGCTCGCCGGCTTCTCGATAGGCCGGCACCACGAGCCGCAGCAGTTCGAGTTCGATTTGCCGCAGCGCCACCTTGTCGGCCTCGGTGTAGTCACGGTCGCGGGCAATCAGCTCGACGAGCCGCGGGTCGCGCGCCAGCCAGTCGGGGTCGATCCAGGCGAGCTTGTGCCAGACCTGCAGATCGCGCAGGTCGGCGGGCGTGAACGCGGCCCCGGCCAGGCGCGCGGCGTGCAGTTCCGCGTAACGCGGATAGGGCGCAATCATGCGGCCGTACGGTGCATGAAACCCGTTGGCGACCAGCCAGCCGGCCTCGTCTGCGGTCAACGCCTCCGCCGGCTTGAGCCCCGCGGCGAGGTGCCGATCCGAGGCCCGGTCTTCCGCAAACGCCTGGACCTGCACGACCAGCGACGGCACCAGGTTAAAGGTCGCGCGTACGCCCGGAAACTCGCCCATCAGGGCGACCATGCCCCAGTAGTCCTTGATGGCATGCAGCCGCACCCACGGAAGGATGTGCTCGCCGGTGGCGAGGTCCTCGTAAAAGGGCTGGTGCATGTGCCACAGCAGGGCGAGGTTCACCATGGGCGATAATGGGGGCAGCTTGCGCGCCCAGGAGGCGCGCGGAACCCCATGCGAATGCGCATCATCGACCGGTACGTCATGCGGGAGATCCTCCCGCCGTTCCTGATTGCCCTGTTGGTGTTCACGTTCATCCTGATTATCCCCTTCATCATCGACCTGGCCGAACAGATGATTGCGAAGGGGGTGCCGTGGGTCACCCTGCTGCAGCTCATGGCCACCCTGGTGCCGGGGGTCGCGGCGCTGACCATTCCCATGGCGCTCTTGATCGGCATTCTCGTCGCCCTGGGCCGGCTGTCGGCCGACCGCGAGGTGGTGGTGCTGATGGCCTGCGGCGTCAGTCCGTACCGGCTGCTGCAGCCGATCCTGCTCCTCGGCGTGATCTGCTGGGGCGTCGCCTCGTGGGTGATGCTCGAGTCCATGCCCAACGCCAACCAGACCTTCCGCGAGATCTCCAACCAGATCGTGATGGATCGCGCCGAGGGCGAGGTGCGGCCGCGCGTGTTCTTCGAAGACTTCCCCGGCCTCGTGCTCTACGTCAACGAGGTGCCGGTCGGCGGCACCGGCTGGAGCGACGTGCTCGCCGCCGATACCCGCGACCCGGCGCAGCAGGTGATCTACCTCGCCAAGCGCGGCCGCATGGTGATTGACCGCGAGGCCCGCACCATCCAGATGGTGCTCGAAGAAGGCACGCGCCACCGCACCGACCTGGCCGATCCCAGTTCCTATGAAGTGGCGCGCTTCGACAGCACCATTCTGTCGCTCGACCCCGAGACCGTGTTCCCCCGCCAGGGACCCGCCCGCGGCGACCGCGAGCTGTCGATCGAGGAACTGCACGCCAAGGCTGAGGAGTTGCGCGCGCAGGGGTTATCCCCGCACAACCAGATCATGGAGATCCACAAGAAGTTCTCCATTCCGGTGGCCTGCTTCGTCTTCGGCCTCCTGGGCCTCGCGCTCGGCGCCACCAGCCGCAAGGACGGCAAGCTGGCCGCGTTCGTGCTCGGCATCGGCGTGATCTTCAGTTACTACGTGGTGATGTACGGCGGCGAGGCGCTCGCGAAGGGATTCTGGCTGCCTGCCTGGCTGGCGATGTGGCTCCCCAACTTCCTGCTCGGGTTCGCCGGCATCGCGCTATTGGCATGGCGTTCGCGCTCGGCCGGTTCGCCGATCAGCATCTCGCTGCCCGCGTGGCTAAGCCGCCGCCGGGCGAGCACCGACCCGTCGGACACGTCCACGACCACCACGACCGGTGTCTCCGCCAAGAGCGGCCGCGTGGTCGTCGTGTTCAAGGTCCCCCAGTTCTCGCTGCCCGGTCCGCGCCTGCTCGACGTCTACCTGGCCAGGCAGTACGTCCGCATTCTCGGCATGACCACGGTCGGCATGCTGGGCCTGTTCTACATCTCGACGTTCATCGACCTGTCGGACAAGTGGTTCAAGGGCCAGACCTCGCTCGGCATGCTGGCGCAATTCCTGTTCTGGTCCACGCCCGAATGGCTCACCTACATCCTGGCGCTGGCCGTGCTGCTCTCCGCACTCGTCACCATCGGCCTGCTCACCAAGAACAGCGAGCTCATCGTCATGCGCGCGTGCGGCATCAGCCTGTATCGCACGGCCCTGCCGCTCGTCCTGTTCGCCGCCGCCGCCAGCGCGATCCTGTTTGCGATGGAAGAACGGCTGCTCGCCACGGCCAATCGCAACGCCGATCGGCTGAAGCACATCATCCGCACCGGTTCGCCGCAAACTTTCGGGGTCATGAACCGCAAGTGGATCGTGGGCAGGAGCGGCGAGGTCTACCACTACCAGTTCTATGACCCGCGCCGGCGCGAGCTGAACAGCCTGTCGGTGTTCGACTTCGATGAGGCGGCGCACACGATTCGCTCGCGGATGTTCGCCGCCAAGGCGACCTATGCCCCGGTGGCCGGCCCGGCCGGGACCGTGCCCGAATGGCGCCTCGAACAGGGGTGGTCGCGCGACTTCAGCGCGAAGGCCCAGGTCACCGACTTCGCCAAGTTCGCCGAGCGCTCCGTGCCGCTCGAGCCGGCCGACTATTTCGTGACCGAGACGCGCGAGCCCGACCTGATGAACTTCGGTCAGCTGCGCACCTACATCGGTGAGCTGCGCGCGAGCGGCTACAATGTGCTCGAGCACGAGGTCGGCCTGTATCGCAAGACCGCCTTCCCGTTCGTCACCCTGGTAATGACGCTGATTGCGGTGCCGTTCGCGGTGTCCACGGGCAAGCGCGGCGCGATGTACGGCATCGGCATCGGCATCGTGCTCGCGCTGGTGTACTGGGTGATGATCAGCGTGTTTGCCGCTTTCGGTGCCGGCGGCTTGCTCAATCCAATCCTGGCGGCGTGGGCGCCCAACCTGATCTTCGGCGCCGCGGCCGCGTTCCTGCTGTTGACCGTACGCACATGACCCAGGTTCCGCAACGCCCCTCACCCACCCGCTACATCACCGCCGGCGTGTGCCTGATCGCGGCCCTGGTGTGCCTGCCGGCCGGCTTCATCCAGATGATCCTCGCGTTGCAACGCGGCGGCTACGGCACCATCAGCATGGTGTACCCGATCGCGTGGCTCGCGCTCGGTGGCGGATTGCTTGGGTTGGGGATCGCGTTGATGATCTGGGAGCTGAGCGTCCGTCACGGCGTCAGGCATTGAAGTCAATCCAGCTGAAGCCGGATGTTGCTTGCGGTCCGGCTGAAGCCGGACACTACAGTGCGATGTGGCGTCCGCCTTTAGGCGGACCTAACGAACGAAGGCGATTTCCGACAGCGTCAGCGAACCGGAGGAGCCGGGGCGATTGTTCAGCGTGTCGATCACGAAGAGCAACGACTCGATACGCGGCAACGGTGCGGCCGCCGTCGAGGTTGAGCCGATCGGCCTGAAGCTCGTGAGCGGCAGGTCGATGAGACGAGACTCGCCATCGGCGTAGAAGGTTCTCCCCCACCGTTCCGTCGCGCTGCCCGCGCGTAACTGCACCCACGCCCTCACCGGTGCGGACGCCCTCACCGTGAACCGTACTCGCCCGAAGTCAGCAAGTCCGCCAATGGTGGGCAACGCCACGGCGGCGTACTGCCCGGCGGCTACCCCTGGCGCGAGGGCGTAGCGCCACCCAATCGGCGGCTCGCCGGCGAAGCGCCGGTCGCGCGAATCAGTCGTCGGCTCGTCCACCAACTCGCTGACGTCGTTGGTTCCCTTCTCGGTGGAGGCGTCCGCGGTCCGGGCGGGAATCCTGGAACTCGGCGTTGCCGCGCCTGGAGCGGGACTGACAAGTCCATCATGCAACCCGACATAGATCGGGTTGGACAGCACCCACGGAATGGGCGGCAATCCCGGCGCGCCGGCGGTGTACGCCTCGATCCGATAGACACCCGGCTCCCTGGTCTCCAGGACCAACTCGTCCTTGGTCGTGCTGCCGACCACGACGCCATTGCGCAGCAACTGAAGTGTGGTGCCGGGCGGCCCGCTCAGACGCGCCCGCAACGAGACGCGGCCATGGATTGGGATGCTGTCACCCACCCCCGTGGTCCGCTGAGCCGCGGTCGCCGTGAAGTCGAGCGCCCCGGGCGTCGCCAGCGCGTCGATGACGGTGAAGGTCCGGCCAAATTTCAGCGCCCTGAGGACGTCAACGGCGTCTGCATGAGCGTCGCCCGTGAGCGGTTGGTTCAGGACCGCATGGTTAGAGAAAGTCCGGAAGGTCGCCTCGTAACCCGGAAGTCGGACATGGATCGTGGACACATCAGGATCGCTCTCCTGCCGGAACCCCAGGCGCGCGTGCGCGTCGGCGGCGGCCAGCGCGGGCATCGGACGGGTCGCACCCGCGGAGTCCCATCGCGCTAGTAAATCAGCGGGCCGATCCAGGAGCGCGGCCATGGCGGGAGCCGGCCGGATGCCGTAACTCAACACGGCGCGCGCGAGCGCCAGCCCAGGCTCGTCTCGCCAGCCGCTGTCCGCGTTGAGCCACTCCAGGCCGTCTGGCTCAACCTCCCAAGCCGACCATCGCAGCGCCGGCCGCGGCGAATCGGGATGCGCCGCAATCCCGACACCGCCCAGACGCCGCACGTCTTCCAGCACATCAGCCGCGGCCCCTGCGAATGGATACGGCGCGGCCGGCATTCCCAGCGCCACCAGGTGGCCGCTGGCCGTGTTCAGTTCGACCGCATCGATCACCAGCACGCCGTGGCGATACTGCGGAGCATCGGGTTGCCGCGTGCCGTCTCCGTGGTCGGTGATGACGATGAATTGGAGTCCAGCACGCGCGGCCGCGGCGGCAATGTCGTCCACCGATCCACTGCCGTCGGAGCGATCCGAGTGAATGTGATACGCCCCGCGAGCCGTCGGCGGACCGCCAGCCAGCGGCGCCGTGTCGCGCGTCGCCGGCGGCAGGAGCATCCAGCCAATGACCAGCACCAACGCGACCAACAGGCCAATGATTCGTAGTCCGCGATGGCGAAGCAGCTGGGTCATGAATCTCTAGGGCCGCGGGTGGAACTTGTCGTACACCGCCCGCAGTCGCGCCTCTAGAATATGCGTATAGATCTGCGTCGTCGACAGGTCGCTGTGCCCGAGCATCATCTGGATCGCCCGGAGGTCGGCGCCGCGCTCCAGCAGGTGCGTCGCAAACGAGTGGCGCAGGACGTGGGGACTGAGGGCGCCGGGCAGCCCGCATTGCCGCCCGTACGCCTTCAGGATCTTCCAGAAGCCCACGCGCGACAGCCCGGTGCCGCGGGCGTTGACGAACAGGCGCGTCGAGGTCCGCTTCTTCAGCAGCACGGGCCGCGACTCCGCCAGGTACCGCACCACCCAGCTGGCGGCCTCATCGCCGAGCGGCACCAGCCGTTGTTTCCGGCCCTTGCCGGTGGTGGTGAGGTAGCCGCTCTCGAGGTTCACGTCCTGCGGCTTCAGGTTGATCAGCTCAGAGACACGGAGTCCGGTGGCGTACAACACTTCGATCAGAGCCCGGTCGCGCAGGCCGCGCGGCACGGCGGTGTCGGGCGCCGCCAGCAGCTTGTCCACATCGTCCACCGACAGGAACTTGGGCAGCGTCTTCCAGGCCCGTGGGGCCTGCAGGTCGTCGGCCGGGTTTACGGTGCGATGGCCCGAGACGACGAGAAACCGGAAGTAGCCGCGGTAACAGGCCACACTGCGCGCCACCGAGGCCGGCGCCCGTCCTTCACCCATGAGTTGCCGGACCAGCGCCTCGAGGCCGCGGCGATCGAGATCCTCGACGGCCCGGCCCAGTCCGGCGGCAAACTGCTGCAGCTGGGCCAGGTCGCGGGCGTAGCTGTCCACGGTGTTGGGCGACAATCGGCGCTCCACCGCCAGGTGGGACAAGTAGGCGACGACGAGCGCACTCACCGCACAAGGATAGTCTCATTGACAGCAGGCACACCGGGGACTAGCATCAGCTGTTACCTTGATCGCAGCAGAGACTAGCTAGTGGCCCCCACCCGTTCTCGATGGCAGTCGCTCCCGACCGAAGCCATTAACCCCTCGTCGCTCAACATCGACAAGCTGGACGCGGGCGGCATTGTCGACCTCATGCTCACCGAAGATCGCCGCATGCTCGTGGCGGTCCAGAAGGAGCGCGACCGGATTGCCCTGGGCGCCGACATGTGTGCGAAGGCCCTCCGCAAGGGCGGCCGCCTGGTGTTCGTGGGCGCCGGCACGAGTGGCCGCCTGGGCGTGGTCGAATCGGCCGAGATGCCGCCGACCTTCGGCACCAACCCGCTGCTGGTGCAGGGTGTAATGGCCGGCGGCAAGAACGCGATCATCCGCGCCAAGGAAGGCTCGGAAGACAACTACGAAGAGGGCGCACGCGCCCTCACGCGGCTCGACCCGACCAAGAAGGATGTCGTGATCGGCGTCTCGGCCAGCGGCATGACGCCGTTCGTCCGCGGCGCGCTGACGAGCGCCCGCAAGGCCGGCTCGCGCGTGGTGTTTGTGACCTGCGATCCCCGCAACGAACTGCAGGCGTTCGTGGACCTGACCATCGCCCCCGCCGTCGGGCCCGAGATCATCGCCGGATCGACCCGCCTCAAGGCCGGCACCGCCACCAAGATCGTCCTCAACATGCTGACGACGTCGGCGATGATCCTGATTGGTAAGACCTACGGCAACCTGATGGTTGACGTGAACGCGCTCGGCTCCGAGAAACTGCGCGACCGCGCCCGCCGCATTGTCCACATCGTCACCGACCTCGACTACGACGAGGCCGAGAAGCTGCTCAAGAAGGCGCACTGGAACGTCAAGGTCGCCATCGTCATGCAGAAGGCCGGGCTGACCTACGCCAAGGCCGTCACGCGGCTGCGCAAGTCGGACGATTTGATCCGCGATGCGATTGGCGAAGACATCGAACCCCGTCTCAAGGCGCTGATCGCCGGCCTGCCCTGAGCGAGCGTGGCGCGCGTCAGCGCGTCACGCGAGTCGAAGGGGCACTCTCTAAGCCAGTCTTGAGCCCGCGGCGCGGTCGAGCATGACCGTGACGCGCGGATGTAACTGCAGGAATGACGCGGGCAGCCGCGTCGTGATCGGGCCGCCGATCATGCCGGCGACGGCGGCCGCTTTCTCTGTGCCGGTGGCCATCAGCACAATTTCCCGCGCGTGCAGGATCGTCGCCATGCCCATCGACAAGGCATGCGTCGGCACGCGGCCCAGGTCGCCGCTGAACAGGCCGGCATTGGCCTCGCGGGTTTCGCGGCAGAGCTCCGCCACGTGTGTGCCGGCCTCCAGCGCGTCGGCCGGCTCGTTGAACCCGATGTGTCCGTTCGCGCCGATGCCGAGAATCTGGAGGTCGATGCCGCCGACCTCGTCGATGGCGCGTTCGTAGCGAGCGCACTCGGCGGCCAGGTTGGCGGCGCGGCCGTCGAGCATGCCGATGTTCACCGTCTCGATGCGCACGTGGTCGAACAACTCGGCCTGCATGTACGAACGATAGCTGCCCTCGTCGGTGGCACCGAGGCCGACGAACTCGTCAAGGTTGAAGGTGCGCGCCTGCGACCAATCGACATGACCGCGATGGCTGCGCGACCGGATCTCGCGATAGAGCGCCACCGGCGTCCGGCCGGTCGGCAGGCCGAGCACGAGGCGCGGCTTGAGGGACAGGGCTTCGATCACGCGAGTAGCGAGGGTCGAGGCCAGGACATCTTCTTGGTCGAATCGTTCAATGTTCACTGAGGTGTCGCGCGAAAGGCATCACGGTAAGGGGGAACGCGGACACCGCCGTCGGCTTCCGCCAACGCCAGGCGCACCGCGCCAAGCGCCGGCTCCACGCCAAGGGCGGCGACGGTGCTGCGGGGCGCGACCTCGGCCAGCCGCCGGCTGACCTCGTCGGCGAGCCACGGGGCGCCGCGCAGCATGCCGCCCGACATCAGCACGGGAAACTGTTCGCCGCGCATTTCGAGGCTGGCAATGACCGAGGCGGCAGCCAACGTCAACTCCTCGGCGGCCTTGCGCATGATCTCGCCGGCCACGGCATCGCCGGCGCCGCGCGCCTGCTCCACCAGCGGCCCCAGCGACGCAATCGCGCGCTTGCCCTTGGCGTGGTCGTAAATCTCTGACACCAGCTGTTCCGGGCGGGACAGCGTGAAGTGCGCCAGGACCAGGCGCGTCAGCCCGGTCGCGGGCCCGCGGCCGTCGGCCGCGCGCGTCACGGCCTTGAGGGCGCGGCGACCGATCCAGTACCCGGAACCCTCGTCGCCGAGCGACGTGCCCCACCCGCCGGCGCGCGCCGCGAGCCCATGGCGATTGACGCCGTAGGCGATGGAACCCGTGCCCGAGATCAGGACCAGGCCCGGGCCCACCGCCGCCGTGTCGTCAGCCAGCGGCACACCCGCGACCAGCGCAATCAACGCGTCGTTGACGATCAAGGTGCGCTCGCGGAAACCCAGGCGCCGCATCACGGCCGCGATCACCTGGCTGTCGCCCTCGCGATCGACGCCGGCCAGCCCGAGGCAAACCGCGGCGGGCACCCCGGCGCCGCCGGCCATCGCCTGATCGATCACGTGATGCAGGACCTTCTCCACTTCGAGCTCGCCATGCGCCTGCAGGTTGGCGCCGCCGGCGCGGCCCTCGCCGACGATGCGGCCGGCCGCATCGGCGAGCAGGGCGACGGTCTTGGAGCCGCCGGCGTCGATACCGAGCACATGCATCCCCCTAGCTTACAGCCCGGACGCGCGCCCCCACCGGCCGGGAGACATGCTAAGTTGATGTGTTGTCAATGTTTCGCCCCACTCCCCCAGTAGTGGCGCGCCTGGTCCGGCGGTCTGCCCTGGCGTTGGCGGTCGCCGCACTCGTGGCCGTCTCGGTGTTCGCGACCGATGGCGATCCAGCCGACCTGTCCACCGTAGCCCAAGGGGCGAAGGTGGAGACGCGCGCGTTGTGGGTCACGCGCACCACGCTGTCGTCGCCCGAGGCCATTCGCGAGATGGTGCGGGCCGCCGATGCCGGCGGCTTCAACACGCTGATCGTCCAGGTGCGTGGACGCGGCGACGCGTATTACGCGAGCACACTGGAGCCGCGAGCCTCGGAACTGGCGTCGAAGCCGGGGTTTGATCCGCTCGCCACGGTCCTCGCCGACGCGCATGCCGCCGGTCTGAAGGTGCACGCGTGGGTGGCGGTGAACCTGGTCTCGAGTTCGGTCAGCCTGCCTGCGGCGCGGGAGCACGTGATTTACCGCGAGCCCGAGTGGCTGATGGTCCCGCGCGAGCTGGCCGCCGAGATGAAGAAGGTGGACTCGCGCAGCCCCGCCTACCTTGGCCGCCTGGCGCGCTGGACGCGGGCCCATGCCACCGAGGTTGAGGGGCTATACACCTCGCCCGTGCATCCACGGGCGCAGGCACACGCCGCGGCCGTGATTGGCGAGTTGGTCCAGAATTACGCAGTCGACGGCGTACACCTGGACTATGTCCGTTTCCCGAACGAAGACTTCGACTACAGCCCCTCGGCGATTGCGTTGTTCAAGGCCACGATTCTTCCCGACATGAGCGAGCAGGAGCGGCGCCAGGCCGCGGCCCGCGAAGTGCTCGACCCGGCCGCCTATCCGAACCTGTATCCCCAGCGATGGAATCGGTTCCGTCGCGACGGCCTGACCGCGCTCGTCACCCAGGTGCGCACGGCGATCAAGGCTGCCCGGCCGGGCGTGCTCTTGAGCGCGGCCGTCGTTCCTGACGCGCAGCAGGCCGCCTCGTCGCGCCAGCAGGACTGGCGCGCATGGCTCGACCAGTCGCTGCTCGACGTACTGTGCCCCATGGCCTACACCACCGACACCGGTGTGTTTGCGCAGCAGATCGAAGCGGCACGCGACTACGCCGGTGACCTGCCGGTGTGGGCGGGCATTGGCGCCTATCACCTGGCCCAGGCGCAAACGCTGCAGCACATTGCCGCGGCTCGCCGGCTGGGCGCCGCCGGCATGATCCTGTTTTCCTACGACGCCCTGACCGCGCCCCCGAACAGCGCCGGCACCCTCAGCGAACTGGGCCGGGCGGCCTTCGGGTCGGGATCGCACTGAGACAGCGGTTCGCACTACACTGCGACTGACTCATGTCGCTGTCCGCGGTCGACTACGCCGTCATCGGCGTTTACCTGCTCGCGATCACCGCCTTCGGTTCGTGGTTCGCGCGATACCAGAAGACGACGCGCGACTACTTCCTGACCGACCGCAGCGTGCCCTGGTGGGCGATCTGCTTCACCATCGTCGCCACCGAAACCAGCACGCTGACCTTCATCGGCATTCCAGCGGCCGCCTACGGCGGCAACATGACGTTCCTGCAACTGGCCGTCGGCTACATCATCGGCCGGGTGCTGGTCAGCCTCCTCTTCATTCCGGCCTATTTTCGCGGCGAGCTGTTCACGTCGTACGAGCTGCTGCAGCGCCGCTTTGGCACGCGCGTCAAGACGCTCGCCGCCGTCATCTTCCTGATCACGCGATCGCTGGCTGACGGCATCCGGCTGTTCACGACCGCCCTCGTGATTGCGATCGTGACGGGCGTGCCGGTGACCGGTGTGGTCGTGGTGCTGGGCGCGGCGATGATCCTCTACACCATGCGCGGCGGCGTGTCGGCGGTGATCTGGACCGACGTGGTGCAGATGTTCGTCTACATCGCCGGCGCCGCGGCGGTGGCGTGGGCCCTGCTCGGCCGCATTCCCGGCGGCTGGCCGGAAGTCGTGCGCGCCGGGCAAGAGACCGGGCGGTTCGTGTTCTTCGACCCGGCGTTCGACCTGACCCGGCCGTACACGATCTGGGCCGGCCTGCTTGGCGGCGTGGCCTTGACGCTGTCAACCCACGGCACCGACCAGTTCCTGGTGCAGCGCTTGCTCTCGGCGCGGAGTGCGAAGGAGGCATCGCGCGGGCTGATCCTGAGCGGCTTCATCGTGTTCGCGCAGTTCGTGCTGTTCCTGCTGATCGGCGTCATGCTGTTTGCGTACTACCAGCACGTACCGATCCCACAAACCTTGACGCGCGCCGACCAGATCCTGCCGATCTTCGTCGTCAGCGAGCTGTCGAACGGACTCGCCGGCTTCATTGTCGCGGCGATTGTCGCCGCGGCGCTGTCGCCGTCGCTGAACGCGATGGCGGCGACCACCATCAGCGATTTCTACTTGCCGTACGTCAACCCATCGGCAGACCAGGCGACGCAGATGCGCATCGCGAAGCTCGTGACCGTGGGCTGGGGCATCGTGCAGCTGGCGGTGGCGATCGGCGCGCAGTGGATGGAGCGATCGGTACTCGATGCCGGTCTGGCGGTGTTGGGGTTCGCGTCGGGACCGGTGCTTGGCGCCTTCCTGCTGGGCACCCTGGCGGCGAGGGTGAGCGAACGCGACACGTTCTTCGGCATGGTGGCCGGCCTGGGCTTGATGACGGCCGTGTGGTGGTCCACGCCGATCGCCTTTACGTGGTATGTCCTGATCGGCGCCGTCACCACCTGCCTGGTCGCGGGGATCCTGGCGACCGTGCTGCCGCGCCAGACCGCGCCGGCATCCTGATGGCCGCCCCCTACCCCACCGTCGCCGGCGTGCTCGAGCGCGCTATCGCCAATCGGGTGTTCCCCGGCGCGGTGGTCGAGGTCGGCCGGCGTGAAGGTGCGGTGGCGACGATCGCGCGTGGCTCGCAAACCTACGCCGACAGCGCGACCGTCGTCGCCGACACCATTTACGATCTCGCGTCGCTGACCAAGGTGCTGGCGACCGCGGCGCTCGCGGCCGGCGAGTTTGCCGGCGGCCGCATGCGGCCGAACGACCGCGTGCGGCACTGGATTGCGTCGTGGACCGGAGAGGATCGCCAGCCGGTGACGATTCAGGACTTGCTCGAGCATTGCTCGGGTCTGCCGGCGCATCGGCCGTACTGGGAACGCCGCCGCGGCCGCGCCTCGTTCGAGCTGGCGATTTGCGAAGAGCCGCTCGACTACCTGCCCCGCACTCAATCGATCTACAGCGACCCTGGGTTCATCCTGCTCGGCCTCGCGATCGAGCACGCGGCCGCGACCCCACTCGATCAGCTGTTCGACGGCTGGCGGGACCGGGAGTTGGGGCGAGGGGCCGAGTTGAGGTTCCGGCCGCCGGTCGAATGGCACGACCGCATTGCTCCCACTGAGGACACGGCCGAAGGTGAAGAACGGCGCGGGGAGGTGCACGACGAAAACTGCGCGGCGCTCGACGGGGTGGCGGGACACGCCGGGCTATTCGGCACCGCCGCGGCCGTCGGCGCGTGCGCGCGCTGGTGGCTGGCGTCGCCGGCCTTCGCGACGTTCGCCCGCCAGAGCAGAACCCCGGGCAGTTCTCGCGCGCTCGGCTGGGACACCATGCTCCCCACCTCGTCGTGCGGCACGCTCCTGTCGCGTCACGCCATCGGGCACACCGGCTTCACGGGCACGTCGCTCTGGATCGATCCCGATCGGGACCTGTATGTAGTGTTGCTCTCGAACCGCGTGCACCCAAGCCGCGACGGTGACGGCATCCAGGAAACGCGCCGCGCGTTGCACGACGCGGTCGTCACCGACCTAGCCTAACCACCCAAGGCACCTTAGGCACCCTAGGCACCCCAGGCACCCTAAGGCTGTGGAACCGGAGGACGATTCGGCTGGCCGACGAGCGGTGTGAACGTGGCACCGCCCGGGCCCTGCTGTCCGCCGCTCGGCCGCTGCCCCGGCCCGGGGAACGATCCCGGCTGCATGCCAAACGCGCCGGGACGCTGCGGTGGGCCGCCGGGGGCGCCCGGCTGCTGTTGACCCGGCCCTCCGGGCCGCTGCGCCGTCTGAACGTAGACGAACGCCCATTCGTTGTATTTGTTGCGGCCGTTGTACAGCCTCAGCGAAGTTTCCGTGCTCTTGGACGTGACGCCGATAATGCCGCCGGCGCCGGTTGCGCCGGTGCTGCCAAACCCCGCCTGCAGGGTCTGGCGGGCAGGAGTGCCCAGGTTGGCACTGCCCTGCTGGCCCGGATTGGTCGATCCGGTCGGCGAGCCAATGCCCTGGGCGGCCTGGTTGGCGTAGATCGGCTGGAAGTCGTCGTTGGTGATCGGGTCTTTGTATTTCTTGCGGAGGAAACGTTGCTCAACCAGGACATCGATGCTCGGCGGTGCCGTATTGGCAAACTTGCGCTGGAACAGGCCAATGGCGCGGGCGTACTGGTTGCCCCGGAACACCAGCTCCTGCTCCTTTTCGCGCGTGGCGAGCGTCGTCCAGTGCGGCAACAGGGCGCCCATCAGCACCGCCATCACGCTCATGGCCACGAGCAGGGCCGCCATCGCGTAACCACTCGACGTCTTCAGCTGGCCCACCGGTCCGGCGGGCAATCCTTGACCCGCTAACTTCATGCGTCTATTATCCTTAACAGGCCTTTCAGTGTCATCTTTTCAATCGACCCTTTCCAGGGTCCTGCCGGCGGCTGGTTCCAGGCAACGCGATACGCTGCGATCGTGTGTGGTCGCCGGCGCCGCCATGCTGGCGGTGGTCGCGGCCTCGTGCGACAAGGTCCCGCTGACCTCACCAACAGGCTCGACCATCTCGATCGCCGTCGACAAGAACATCATCCCGGTCAACGGCCAGGCCACCGTCACCGCCACCGTCGTGGAGTCCGCCGGCACGGCCGTGCATAACGGCACCGTCGTCAGCTTCACGACCACGGCGGGCCGCTTCGACCCTGCCGAGGCGACCACGGTCAACGGTCGAGCGGCCAGCACGTTCATCGCGCCGAACGTCTCGGTCACGGCCACACTGAACGCTTTTTCCGGTGCGGCGAGCACTCGCTCTGGCAATAGCAGTTCGGGCGGTGTCCAGGTGCTGGTCGGAAGCGCCGCAGTCGGCACTTCCGGCGTGTCCATCAATGCGGCCCCGTCGACCGTGCCGCAGAATGGCGGGACGGTCACGGTTACCGCGCGCGTCCTCGACTCGTCGAACAACCCCCTGCCGAGCGTTGCCGTCCTCTTCACCACCGACCAGGGCACACTCGAGAGCACCACGGCAACCACCGATGCGAATGGGAGCGCCTCGACGCGGCTGACGACCAATCGGGTCACCAAAGTGGCGGCGACCGTTGGCGCGGCGACCAAGGAGTTCACGGTCAACATCGTGACCGCTCCCACGGTGACCATTGCGGCGACAGGATCCGGGCACATCGTAGGGCAGCCTGTCGCCTTTACGCTGACACCAGCGGGTGGTGCCACCAGCAACCCGATCCAGTCGGTGGTGGTGAATTGGGGTGATGGGCAATCTCAGACTGTAACCGGCGTCACCGGCAACGTCGGGCTGACCCACACCTACAGTCGCGCGGGTGGCTACACAGCCACGGCGACGGCGACGGACATCAACGGCGTGCAGGGAGTTTCATCGACCGCGATCGTCGTCGGGTTCGAAGCGCTGCCGACCATTACGATGTCCGCGAGCCCTGCTAATCCTGTGCCGGCGAATGGGCTCGTAACTTTCACGCTCACGGCGGGCGCTGGCTCGGCGCCGATCCGATCGGTACGCGTGACGCTGGAGAATGGGACAGCGATTTACACCGGCACTGGCGGCGGCACGTTCTCTTATCGGTTTGATTCAGGGACGACCAACCGTGTGACCGCGACTGTCACCGACGCCAACGGCAGCGTCGGCACCACATCGACGACTATCGTCGTGTCGTAGTCTCGGCCTTCGCCGCTAAAGACCAAAGGGCTAGAGTGCTTCCGCACCCTGGCCCTTTCTTTCTTCCAACGCAGAATGGTCCGGCCGACCGCCTTCGCCAAGGCTCCGGCGGGTCAGGAAGCCGGACCCTACATCAGTTCAGCTCACCAGTCGGCGTAGCGCGTGCCGTCGAGCGCCGTGCGGTCCGAGCCGCTCTTCACCGCGAAGATGCCCACTTGCGACGCCGGGTTGTTCGGATCCGGCTCGGCCTGCGTGGTCACCCAGGTGTCTTTCGACTTGGTGAAGGGGTCGATTGGGATCTCGCGCAGATAACCTTCCGACGCCAACTCGGACAGGTCCGACGGCCACTTGTTCTTGTCGGCGTAGTACTGATCGATGGCGTCGTTCATCCGGAACAGGTTTTCCTTCAGCACGGCTTCTTCGGCGCGGGTCACGCTGTTGCGGTACTGCGACATGCCCATGCTGGCCAGGATGACGATCAGCGTCAACACGACCAGCACTTCAATCATGGTGAACCCGCTCGCCGGCGACCGTCGTTGCGATATCAATGTCACGGCGCTAGTCCCAATCGCGATACTTGGTGCCGTCGAGCGCCGTGCCCTGGTTCTTGGAATACACGTCGTAGACGTTCTGCCCGCTCCAACTCGATGAATCGGGCTTGTCCTGGTACGCCCTCAGCCCCCAGTCGGCGTCACCCATGGTAGGGTCGACCGGAATCCGGCGCAGGAACTTCAGCTTGCGCCCAGTGGCGTCGTTGGCCACCGACACGCCATCGACCAACGCCTGCAGATCCGGCGGATAGCCCTCGCTGTTCGCCTTGAGTTCGGTGGTCGGGATCTGACCCGCGTCCGCAGCATCCTTGAACTTGTCGATCGCGGTGCGCATCTCACGCAGCACGCGCCGCAATTCGGCTTCGCGCGTGCGCTGCATGGTGACCCTGGCCAGCGGCTGCACCGCCGATGCAAGGATGAGGACGATGGTCGTCACCACCAGCAGTTCGACGTAGGTGAACCCGCGTGACTTCATTACCGCACCGTCACTCCCGCCGGCAGGAACTGCAACTGCACACTGGCGCCGCCCGGCACGCTCGCAGAGCCGGTCACCGACAGCGACCCGGTGCCAGCAGCGACAGGCTCGATCAGCAGCGCCCCCAACAGGCCCGCACTCGACGCGCCGGTCTGGTCGCCGGGCCGAGTGATGACAAGGTCAACACGTCCGCTCTTCTCGTCGATCTGGCTCGTGAACGCCGGGGTGACGCCGCCCTGGCGCATGAACGTCCCTTCCTGCACGCTGCGAACCCGGACGAGGGCAGGGTTATAGGTCACCGAGATGGTGAGCGTTGACACGCGCGTCGCGCCGGAGATGGAAATCGGCACGGTATACGGACCGCTGCCGATTCGCATTTCGCTCGGCGGGCTCACCGAGATGCGCGCCGGCACGACCGCGGGAGGCGAGGCCGGTGCGGCGGCCGTAGCGGCGGCAGGCGCGGCTGGAGCTGGGGGCGGCGCGATCGGCGCCGGCTCCGGCGCCACGGCCGGCTCATCTGGCGGCGGGGCCGCGGCCGGACTGGGTGCCGCAGCCACGGCGGCGGGCATCGTCATGCCGGGAATGGGCGAACTGCCAGGCGGCACCACGGGCCGAGGGCCGCCACCCGGCAGCACCGGCGCCGCGGCGGGTTGCATGCCCGCGGCTGCAGCCGCCGCCGGCGAAGGCGCCACCCCTGGCGTCGTCGGCGGCACGGCAATGGCGGGCGTTCCCGGTACCGCGGCCGCGGGCGCGTCGCCGCCAATCACGGCCGGCGGGCCGCCGAGCACCATGTTGCTCTGCGTGCCGATGTAGATCGGGCTCAGGTCCGACGCCTTCAGTTCGTGGGTGCGCAGAATGCGCGGCGTCAGCAGCATCACAATATCGGTCTGCTTGATGAGGTTGTCGTTGCTGGAAAACAGCTGCTTGACGATCGGCAGCCGCATGATGCCCGGGAAGCCGGTGAGGGACTTACGTTCGTCTTCACGCAGCAGGCCTGCCAGCAAGTTCGACTCGCCGTCGCGCAGCCGCAGCCTGGTCTGCACCTTGCGCGAGAAGAACGACGGCAGGTTCTGGCCGGCGATGTTGGTGTCCGTGCCGCGAGCGCTGTTCTCGATGCTAATCTCGAGAATGATGTCGCCGTCGTAGGTCACCCGCGGTGTCATGTCGACGATGATCCCGATGGTGCGGTAGCCGTAGGAGGTCAGCGGATTCACCGTGCTGCCGCCGGCCGCGATCGGCGTGAACGTGGTGCTCGGCACCGGCACGTCTTCACCGAGATTGAGCGACAGCTTCTGCCCTTCCGTGCCACGCAGGTTCGGCTTGGCCAGCACCTTGGTTTGCGAGTCGCTCTCCAGGAACCGGACTACCGCTGACGGCACTTGCAGGTAGAAGTCGGCGGTGCTGACGCCTTGCGAGATCGTGTTCAGATTGAACGGCTTGTCGGACGGCGTCGATTCGGGCGAGAAGTTCAGCGCCGCCGAATAGCTGCCCAGGTCGAGGCCGTACCGCTTGGCGCGTTCGCGGCTGACCTCGAGAATCTGGACGTTCACCGACACTTCGGCGCGCGGCTTGTCGTTGGCCTCGATAATGCGCTCGGCCACCGCCACCACGGCCGCCGTGGCGCGAATCGTCAGCGTGTTGGCGGTCTTGTTCGGGACGATCTGCGGCTGAATGGCCATGCCCGCCACGCGCAGCATGCCGGTGAGCAGCGCCTGCATTTCGGTCGCGTCGGCGTTGGAGATAAAGAAGGTCCGAATCACCTGGTCTTCGTACTGCGTCCGCTTCTGCGTGCTGTCGGCGGCGACGATGATGGTCCGCTCGTTCAGCACCTTGTAGAAGAGCTGATTCGCGATCATGATCTGCTGCAACGCCTGTTCGAGCGACACGCCCTCGAGCTTGAGCGTGATCGAGCGGTCCTGGAAGTCGCGATCGAAGGTCACGTTGATCCCGCTGTAGTTGCCGATGAAGCTGAGGATCTCGCGCAGGCTGGTGTTCACCAGGTTGACGATCAACGGTTCCGGATTGGTCGGGCTCAGCACCGGCTCGATGCTGCGGCGCGCCTGCTGCCGTAGCTGGTCGATCGCCGGCGGCGGCGTCGCCGCCTCGATGCGGTCGCGCAACAGGCGCTCGATCTCGGCCGCCTTGGCGGCGATCGTGCGGTTGGACGGCTCGAACTCCATGGCCTTGGTATAGGCGCGCAGGGCTTCTTCAAGTTGGCCGGCGGCCTCGAACTGCCGGGCGCGATCGGTGTACTGCGTCGACGCCATCAGCATGGCGCGCTCGAGAGCAATCTTGTAGTCCGGGCGATCGGGGTCGTCTTCAAGCGCCTGGCGATAGAAGCCGACGGCGGCCTCCCAGTCGCCGGCCTGGCCCGCCGTTTCGCCGCGCGCGAAAGAGCGGCCGGTGGCGCACCCGGCGGCCAGCACGGCGGCCAGCGCCACCAACACGACTCCGTTGACCAAACGCCTCATCATCATTCGCTCTACTGCCCCGTCAGCCGAATCACCTGGCGGCCCCGTCCATCGAGATGGGTGACTTCCACGGATTCGGCGCCGATCTTCACAATGCGGTAACGGCCATCAATGGTATCGCCGTCCTTGCCGTACATCGTTACCTTCCCGTCGCTCAGCACCGCCCATTTCACGCCGTTGGCTCGTTCGACCAGGGCGATGAACTTCAACGGTATCGGCGGCGGTGGCGGCGGCCCGGCCGGTGCCGGCGGCGCCACCGGCCGCGTCACCTCGGTCTCCGGCGACGCCACCGCCCGCGGCGGCGCCGGCGCTACCCTCGGCTGGAACCGAAACGGATTACGCGCCGTCCCGCTCGGTTCGCCTCGCTCCGCGGCCAGCGTGTCGAGGGCGACCGGCCTCGGGGCCTCGGCGGCCTCACCGGCGGCCGGCCGCGCCGCCTGGGCGCGCGCCCCCGCGACCGGCGCCGCCGCCGGTTCCGGCCGCGACTGAAACCATACGCCAAGCGCGAGCACCAGCACGACACCGCCACCCATCAACAGCCGGCGGCGATCAGCGAGCATCGCGCCTCGACTGGTAATACGTCGATACCGCCAGCGCCAGCGACAACGTATTGCCATCGCCGCCTTGCGCCAGCGACAGGTTGTCGATCACCACGAAGTCGGGCAGCGTCTCCACGGCGTGGATGAACCGCTGCACGTCTTCCCACTCCCCCGTCAGGCTGTAGTTCACGGCCAGGCTATCAAGCGACGACTCCCGCAGGGTGGTCGGCGAGGTCGAGCTTTGCCTGAACACCACGTCGTGAGACCGCGCCAGCAGGCTCAACTTCGAGTGCGTGATGCGCTGCGCGGCGCTCAGGTCCGCGGGCAGCACCTCGCGATAAAACCGCTCCAGGTCGCGGGTCGCCTGCGCCTGGCCGTCGCGGGTCGCCTCGGCGGCCGCCAGCTCGGCGCGCGCGTCGGCCAGCGCCAGGCTCGAGGCCTGCGCCCGCGTGCCGCCGCTCTCCACCGACGCCCTCAGCGGCAACACCAGCAGCACCAGCACACCGAGGTTGATGGCCAGCAGCGCGCCGAGCGGCACGAGCACCCGCCGGTGGTCGGCGACGACCCGCGCGAACGGCACCTCGCTGCCCGTCGTAAACAGCGCCTTCATCGCCGGCCTCCCGCCACGACGTTGGCCGCCGAACGGTTCGCCGGCGCCGCCTCGCCAGGTTCAGACGCCGACGGCGGCTGCTTGGCCGCCGGCGGCGGCGTAATGGCCGGCGGCGGGAGGTTGTAGTACGCCTGCAGAACCGACGTCAGCGAGAGGTCTTCGTTGCTCGAGTCCGACCGTGACAGCACATCCAGGAACACGCCGGTTTTCTCGAGGGCCTCGATGAAGCTGTCGAGATCCTCCTGCTGCCGGGACTGGACGGTGAACGCCACCAGCAGCCGGCCGGCGTTGTCGACCTGCGGCTGCACCGACGAGATGCGCACTTCGGGCGGGAGGGTGGCCTGGAACTGATTCAGCAACTCGGTCCACGAAAACGCGCGGCGATCGATCAGCGCGTTGGCCTCGCGCGCGGCCGACGAGACCTGCGACAGCTGCGTTCGGTCGATGGTCTGCTGGACCACCCGCGCCTTCTCCCGCAAGTCGCGCGCCGCGCTCTCGTTCTCGACGACGGTCCGGCCGAGGTCGCGATTGGCCCGCTGCAAGCGCCACAGTTCCACCGTGTTAAACACCGTGAGCCCGGCCACGATCACGCCGACCGCCGCCAGGACGATCCGCACGGCACGGGTGTTGTAGAAGGGCCGCGTCGACAGGTTGGTGCGCAGCATCGCTAGGCCACCCGTCCTTCCCTCAGCAGCACGCCGACGAGCGGCGCCAGCACGTCGAGCACCTCCTGCGAGGCGCCAATGCGATCGGGCAGCGCGGCCGCCTGGCGCGGGTCCACGGATTCGACGCCGATGCGCAGCCGTTCTTCGAGACCCCGCCGCACGCTTTCGGCGCCACCCGGCAGCCGGCCGCCGCCGGCGATCAGCACGCGCGCGAAGCCGGCGCCATGCAGGCGGTCCTCGTAATACATCGCGGTCTGGTGAATCAGGTCCGCCAGCGTCCCCTCGGCCTCTTCGCCGCGGTGGCGGAAGAACAACAGCGCCTGGTCTCGCATGACCGCGAGCGTCAGGTAGGTGTCGGTGATGTGAACGAGCAGCCAATCTCCCGCGGGGCCGCCCGCCACGGCCAGGATGCCATTGAGCACGCTGAACGACGCGAGATCGACCAGGCCGGCCTCGGCGCCGGCCATCAGGCAGGCCTGCTCATACTGCTGGATCACGTCGGCCCGGGCCAGCGACACCACCATCTCGTGGCTGCCGTCAGCCGCGGCCAGTCCGGGCGACACGCTGATCACGGCCTGCTCGATCGGGAACGGCGCGGTCTTGCGCACCTGCCACCGGACGATCTCCTGCAGGTCGGCGGCCTTGGGGGGCACTTTCTCCAGCCGGAGCAGCGAGACCTTCGCCACCGTGTCGGGCACGACCAACGCGACGCGGCCGGGCGGGTGGCCCAACGCGGCCAGCACGCGGCCAACGGCCTTCGCGACGGCCGGCACGTCCGCCATGTTGAGCGCGGAGAGCGACGGCACCACCGCGCCGGCGGGTAGCGCCTCGTGGGCGTGCGCCGCGACCACGGCCTGGTCGCCGCGCCACGCCAGGCGCGCCGCCGCCACGTGCGCGTGATCGATCGCGATGGCCACGTCGGGCGGCGGGGACTGGAAGAGGGACCGGAAGCTCATTCGACGAACGTCACCTTGTTGATCTCGCGAAGGGTGGTCTCGCCGTTGAGCACGCGCTCGACGGCCGACTCGCGCAGCAGCCGCATGCCCTGCTCCTTGGCGGCGCGCTTCACTTCCGAGATCGGGCGCTTGTCGAGAATGATCTCGCGAATGTGATCGGTCAGGTCCAGCAGTTCGCAAATAGCCATGCGGCCCTTGAAGCCGGTGCCGCTGCACTCGATGCAGCCGGCGCCCTCGTAGAACGTGTGCTTCGCCGCGACGCCGGCGTCGATCGCCGACTCGGCCAGCAGTTCCGGAGCGATCGTCACCGGATGCTTGCACGCCTCGCAAATCTTGCGCACCAGCCGCTGCGCCATCACGCAGTTGAGCGCCGAGATGAACTGGTAGGGTTCCACGCCCATGTTGAGGAAGCGCCCCAGCACGTCGAACACGTTGTTGGCGTGGACCGTCGTGAACACCAGGTGGCCGGTCAGCGCCGACTGGATCGCGATCTGCGCGGTCTCGGGATCGCGAATTTCGCCGACCATCACCTTGTCGGGGTCGTGACGCAGGATCGAGCGCAGGCCGCGCGCAAACGTCAGGCCCTTCTTCTCGTTGATCGGAATCTGGGTGATGCCCTTCAACTGGTACTCGACCGGGTCCTCAATCGTGATGATCTTGTCTTCGATCGTGCGAATCTCGGCGAGGGCCGCGTAGAGCGTCGTGGTCTTGCCGCTGCCGGTCGGGCCCGTCACCAGCACCATGCCATACGGCTCGCGGATGTACTTGCGGAACCGCCGCAGCTCCTCTTCCGGAAAGCCCAGGATGTCGAGGCGCAGTTCGGTGAACTGCTCGCTCATCGACTGCTTGTCGAGAATGCGGATCACGGCGTCCTCGCCGTGCACGCTCGGCATCACCGAGACGCGGAAGTCGATGGTCTTGCCGGGCACGCGCAGCCGGAAGCGGCCGTCCTGCGGCACCCGCTTCTCGGCGATGTCGAGCTCGGCCATCACCTTGATGCGCGACAGGATCGAGCTGTGGAAGCGCTTGGCGATCGGCCGCATGGCCGACTGCAGCACGCCATCGATGCGGTACTTCACGTAGACCGCATCGTCCTGCGTCTCGATGTGAATGTCGCTGGCGCGGCGCTGGATGGCGGTGTAAATCGTCGAGTCGACCAGCCGGATGATGGGGCTGCTGTCGCTCGTCAACCGTTCGACGGTCAGGTTCTCGTCGCCGAGGTCATCGTCTTTGAGGACCTGGATCTGGAACTCTTCGGTGGCCTCGTCCAGGACGCGCTGCGAGCTTTCGCTCTTCTTCAGCATGCCCTCGATCGCCGAACGCGCGCCCACCATCACCCGCACCGGCGTGCCCAGGATCACGCTGAGCTCGTCGATCATCGGCAGGTCGGTCGGGTCCGAGACGACGATCACCAGCGACTTGCCGTCGCGCCGATACGGCACGAAACCGTAGCGCAACATCAGGTCGGCCGGAATCGACCGGAACAGTTCCTGGTCGATCCGGAAGTCGTGCATGTTGAGGAAGTCGAGCCGGTAGCGCTCGGCCAGCCGGCGCGCCGCGGCCTCTTCGGCGCTGCGTTCGGCCGCCGACACTTCCGGCGCCGCCGGCTCCTCGATCAGGGCCTCCGGGTCGAGCGTCTCGTCCGGGGTTACGTCCACCTGCCGCGTCCCTTCGTCATTAGCTGCCGCCGATCACCGAGGTGAGTTGGAACAGCGGCATGTAGAGCGCCAGCACGATGCCGGCGATCACCACGCCCATGAACACGAGCATGGCCGGTTCGATCACCGTCACAAAGCGCGCCACGTCGGTTTCGATTTCTTCGTCGTAAAAGTCCGACAGGCTGTTGAGCATCTCGGTCAACGCGCCGGTGGACTCACCGACCTCGATCATCTTGATGGCCACGTCGGGCACGGTCTTGCGCTCGAACATCGTGGCCGAGAAGCTCTGCCCCTCGCGGACCTTGGTCGCGACGATCGCCAGCTCCTCGCCCAGGTGGCGGTTGCCGGTCGAGCGCGACGCGATCTCGAGCGCGTTCACCAGCGGGATGCCGCCCCCCAGCAAGGTGGCCAGCGTCCGCGCCATCTGCGTGGTCGCGAACTTGTGGAAACTCGGCCCGATGAACGGCAGCTTCAGCAGCAAGGCATCGAACTTGGAGCCGTGTCCCGGCTGCCGCACCCAACTCCAGAACGCCGCGGTGCCGACCCCGAGCGCGATCAGGATGAGCCACATCTGCCCGCGGATCACGTCGGACACGCCGACGATGATGCGCGTGGATAAGGGGAGTTCGGCACCGAAGCTCAGGTAGAACTCCGAGAAGGTGGGCACGACCTTCACGATGATGATCGAGACCAGCACGACCGCGAGCCCGATCAGGATCGCCGGGTAGATCATGGCTGAAATCGTTTTCGAGCGGACTGTGTCAACCGTCTTCGAGTAGGCCACGTAGCGGCGCAGCACCGCATCGAGATTGCCGGCCCGCTCCCCTGCCATCAGCGAGGCGGTGTAAACGTTTGGGAACAATTCGCCGTGCGCGGCGAAGGCATCCGACAACGCGGTGCCGCCGCGCACCTTCTCGTGCACATCGTCCAGCACCGACTTGAACAGCGGGTTCGTGAGGCGGGTCCGCAGGATGTCGAGCGACTGCACCAGCGGCATGCCGGCCTTCAACAGCGTGGCCAGCTCCTGGTTAAAGACCAGGAACTCGTGGCGGGTGATCTTGCGGCTGCGCGACAGCGTGAAGCTGCCAAAGCCGAGCCGGGGCCGCAGTGCCAGAACGTGCAGCCCCTTGTCCTCGAGCTCGCGCCTGAGGGCAGCTTCGCTCTGGGCCACGTACACGCCCTCGATAATCTCACCCGATGTGGTGCCGAGCCGGCAGCGGAATTCCATCCCTAACAGATTGACCCACAGGGGATTATACGGAAATGGGACCTGTATTCCCACCCGTTTAGACGACCGTTCGACCCGAATAGTCGAGCGACCTCGCCGGGGCGACCCCCGAGGTCTTGATCCGTTCGGTGTTTAATCTGTGCCTAATCTGTGGCCGGCCCGCTGCAGGATGCGGCGGACGTAGTTCTGGGTTTCGGGGAAGGGCGGCAGGCCGCCGTAGCGCCGGATGGTGCCCTCGCCGGCGTTGTAGGCCGCCAGGGCGGTGGGCAGTTCAAGTCGGCTCAGCAGGTCCTTGAGGTGGCGGACGCCGGCCTCGATGTTCGCCTTGGGGTCGTACGAGTTGTGAACGCCGTACTGACGGGCCGTAGCCGGCATCAGCTGCATGAGGCCGCGCGCGCCCTTCTTCGACCGGGCACGGGTCTGGTAGTTCGATTCCTGCTCGATCACGGCGTGAATGAGACGCGCGTCAACCTGGTGGGTGGCCGCGACCGCGGAGATGAGGTCGGCGAACGGGCGGGCCGCCAGCACGGCGTCGGGCACGCCAACCGGTGCCGCGGCCGCTGGCACGGCCGGCGCGTCCTCGACCGGCAACGCGTCCACCGGCACCGGGTACGGCACTTCGTCCGGATCGACCCGGGTGATCATCGCCGCCGGGAACGTCACTTCCCCGCCGGCGCGCAGCACGGCGGTGGCCAGGTCGCCACTAACACGATAGGAGCGAACCGACATGCTTTGCCCGCTCTTGAACACAAGGATCTCCGCGCTCGCGGCGGGCGCGAACAACAGTAGTGATGCGGCCAGCGCGGCGATCCTGAACATGTCCTATTGAATGAACGCGTGGAACACGCGGACGCCCAGTTCGCGGGGGTCGCCGCTCTTCATGGCGGGGTCCAGGGCCGGCACGAAGGTCTTGTCGGCCAGCAATTTCATCTCAACCATGTCGCCCTGGCCCAGTTGGGCCGCGGTCACGCTGTAGGTGCGCACCGGCGCTTCGCTGGCGCTCAGTGGCACGGTCGTGACCACCTGGTCGCCGACCGTGATGGTCAGCTGCTGCGCGCCGTTAGGGCCGGTGGCCGGATTGTCCACCTGAAGATAGAGCACGACGTCGCGCTTGGGATTGCGGAAGGAGATGGTCGCCTCTTTTTTGGTCCACTGCCACTCGGTGCGGCCGGCGCCTTCAGAGACCACCTCGGCCGGGTGCCAGCCGTCCTTGAAGATGACAAAGATGTTCTCGGTCTGCGGCAACAGCTCGAAATCGACGACCTTGTAGGATCGGTCGCCGCGGTCCACGTTCGACAGCTTGAGCCGGTCATTGCTGCCGGGGCTGTAGATGCCGGCAACGACCTTGGCAGCCCCGACGTAGGGGTAACTGGGCACGAACATCGTCCGCTTGTACTCGACGCTCTGCCCCGGCTTCCACTCGGTGCTGGGGGTCGGCGGTTCGTGGTCGTCAGTCCACATCAACTCCTCGTCGGCATCGAGGAAGTGAACGAATACGCGCCGGGCGCCCAGGTTGGGGGCGTCGGCTGCCGCGGTGAACTTGTAGGTCACCTCGACCGGGCTACCGAGCGCGACTTTCGCGCGCGATAACGACACCTCGAGGGTGCCGACCGGGGGGGTCGTGTCTTCGGCCGGGCCGCACGCCGCCAAGGTGACGGTCAGGGCCATCAGTACAGCAGCTGTCCGCAATCGACTAACCATGTCTCTCCGTTGCATAGGGTTCCAAAGGAGAATATCATGCAGTCCATTCCGATGGACACTCCACGAGACGCGCTGGGCATGGTCGAGACGAAGGGCTTTATCGGCTCGGTGGAGGCTGCCGATGCCATGGTCAAGGCGGCCAATGTGGCCTTGATTGGCACGGAATACATCGGGGCCGGCTACGTGACGGTGCTGGTCCGGGGCGATGTCGGCGCCGTGAAGGCCTCGACCGACGCGGGCGCCGCGGCCGCGCGCCGGGTCGGCGAACTGGTGTCGGTCCACGTCATTCCCCGGCCCCACGCCGAGGTCGAAAGAATCCTGCCAAAGGCTTAAGGCTTTGGCCGCCGCCGCTTCATCACCCCAAACCGACAAGGACCTGGCCTCGATCGCCGAGGCCCGGGCGCTTGCCCGCCGCGCCAAAGTGGCGCAGGCGACGCTGGCCGAGTGTTCCCAGCAGCAGATCGATCGCATTGTCGAGGCCATGGCGCTGGCCGTCAGGCCCCATGCCGAAGCACTGGCGCGGCTCGCCGTCGAAGAGACGACGTTTGGCGTGATCGCCGACAAGATCCAGAAGAACCTGTTCGCGTCGCAGCGGGTGTACGAGTTCATCCAGCCCATGAAGACGGTCGGCGTGATCAACCGCTTCGACGACCGCAAGATCATCGAGATTGCCGAGCCGTTCGGCGTCGTCGCCGCGGTCATTCCGTCGACCAATCCCACCTCGACCGCGATCTACAAGATCCTGATTGCCATCAAGGCGCGCTGCGCGGTGGTGATGACGCCGCACCCGTCAGCCGCCCGGTGCATCACGCGGACCGCCGACATCATGTACGAGGCCGGCCGCAAAGCCGGGCTGCCCGAGGGGGCCATTGGCTGGATGACCACCGTGACGCTCGAGGGCACCCAGGAACTGATGAAGGCCCGTGAGGTGTCGGTCATTCTCGCCACCGGCGGCATGGGCCTGGTTCGCGCTGCCTACAGCGCGGGCAAGCCGGCGTACGGCGTGGGTCCTGGCAACGCGCCGTGCTACATCGAGTCGAGCGCCGACGTCCGCAAGGCCGCCAACGACATCCTGACCGGCAAGTCGTTCGACAACGGTGTGCTGTGCTCGTCTCCCAACTCCGTCGTGGTGGATGAGGCGGTCGAGGCCGAAGCCAGGCGCCAGTTCAAGGACCAGGGTGGTTACGTCCTGTCGCCCGCGGAGGCCGACACGCTGGCGAAGCAGCTGGTGACGCCGCAACGGCTCCCCAACCCGGCGTTTGTTGGCAAATCGGCGGTCCATATTGCCCAGCAGTGCGGTATTGCCGTGCCGGCCGGCACCAGGGCCTTGATCGCGGAACTGACGGGCGTCGGCCGCGACTTCCCGCTGTCGATCGAGAAACTGTGCCCGGTGTTGTCGTACTACGTGGTCAAGGACTGGCGCGAAGGCTGCGAGCGGTGCAAACAGATTCTGAAGTACGGCGGGATGGGCCACACCATGTCGATTCACTCGCAGAACGATGCGGTGATCCTGGAATTCGGCCTGCACAAGCCGGCCTACCGCATTTGCGTGAATACGCCGACCACGCACGGGTCGATTGGACTCACGACCGGTTTGGACCCGGCCATGACGCTCGGCTGTGGCGGCTTTGGCGGCAATATCACCTCGGACAACATTTCTCCGAAGCACCTCCTCAACATCAAAAGGGTCGCGTACGAGTTGCGACCTGCCTCGGCTTCGCCCTCAGTGCCTAAGGTGCCTAACGTGCCTGAGGTGCCTAGGGTGCAGTTGCCGGGTGCTCCAGCTCTTCCCAAGGCACCCACCAAGCCACAACCGGATTCGATCTCTGCCGATGCCCTCACCAATCGGATCGACAGGTTCCTCGCGACCCGCGGGTTAGCACCCGCCAGGGCACCTGAGGCACCTAAGGCACCCGATGCACCCTTGGCACAGGGGTCCGAGCCAGAGAGATTCGTGTGCGAGGAGGATGTTCGCTTGGCGATTCGCGAGGGACGAAAGCTCCTGATTGGCGAGCGAACTATAGTCACGCCCTCGGCCCGGGATGCCGGCGAGGCCGCGCGGGTATTCGTCCAGGCCGGCTGGCCTGCCGTAAACAGCTGAGCCGTAACAGGTTGACCCCAAGTTATCGTCGTGCTACCCTGCCTCGGGTCGGGTACTTACCACCAAAATATTGAATGCCGAGCCCTTACTCGCTCCCCATCGCGTTCCTATGTTGCACATCGGTGTTCGCCGGTTGCATCACAGGCTCAGGCGCGAAGACGGTCCAGGTCATTCCGCAGCCACCCGCGGCCGTGGCGCCAATCCCGGTCGCGCCGCCCGCGTCGGATCCGGTCGATCTGCTCATCGCCCAATCTGACCGCCACTTCGCAACTGGCCAGCAGGAGTTGACCTTCGGTCACCTCGTCCGCGCCCGCGCCGAGTTCGATCGGTCGTTGGACATCCTGCTCGAGTCGGCCGACGGCGCCCGAGCCGATGTCCGGCTGCGCGAGCACTTCGACCGGCTGGTGGACCGCATCAGCGTACTCGAGCAAATCGCGCTCGAGAAGGGCGACGGTTTCACCGAAACCCGAACGGAGCCGGCGTCCATTGATGCGCTGCTCGCCATCGAGACCTTCGATGCCGCCAAGCCGACCTTGGCGACTGCTGCCGCCGTTGAGGCGGACCTCGAAACGACGGTCCACGACATTCCGATCCCGACCAACGACCGGGTGCTGCGCTACGTCGAGCTCTTCCAGGGCCGGTTGCGCGAGTTCCTGACCGAAGGCCTGTCGCGCGGCGCCCAGTACCTGCCCATGATCCAGGCGACGTTCCGGGCCGAAGGCCTGCCGCTCGATCTCGCCTATATCCCGCTCATCGAAAGCGCCTTCAAGCCATCGGCGCTGTCGCGCGCCAAGGCCCGCGGCGTCTGGCAGTTCATGCACGGCACCGCCCTCGAGAATGGCCTGAAGGCCGACTGGTACATCGACGAGCGCGCCGACGCCGAAAAGGCAACCGTCGCCGCGGCCAAGTACCTCAAGACCTTGCATCGCATGTTCGAGGATTGGCACTTGGCCATGGCTTCGTACAACGGCGGTCCCGGCCGGGTGAAACGGGCCCTCACGCGGAGCCAGAAGAACGACTTCTGGCAGCTGACCGCTACCAAGCAGTACCTGCCGCGCGAGACTCGCGATTACGTGCCGATGATCCTGGCCGCGGTAATCATCGCCAAGAACCCGGCCCAGTACGGCTTCGACATCGAGCCGATGGTGGCGCCGGCGACCGAGACCGTGAAGGCCCCGGCCGCGCTCGACCTGCGCCGCGTCGCCGAGTGGGCCAGCGTGCCGGTGGACGACATCCAGAAGCTCAACCCCGAGTACCGCCGCTGGACCACCCCGGTCAAGGCGGGCGAGTACCAGATTCGCGTGCCAGAGGGCACGGGCGATCGCGTGCGCGAGGGCCTCGCCGCTTCGGCGCCCAGCCAGCTGAACGCCTTGCAGTGGCACACCGTCAAGAAGGGCGAGACGCTGGCCACGATTGCCAAGAAGCTGCGCGTCAACCGCACCGACCTGGCCGAAGCCAACTACCTGAGGGTGAATTCGCGGGTCAAGACCGGCGGCAAGCTGCTCATTCCGCGCATGCCGTCATCGGCGCTCTTGGCGAGGGCCTCGTCGGCCGACCTCGAGAAAGCGGCCGCCGCGACGGTGGCAGAGATTCTGGAAGAAACCGCGGCGCTGCCGGAACCGGCTGCTGCCAAAATATACCGTGTGCGCGCCGGCGACACGCTGTCGGCCATTTCCCGGAAGACCGGTACCTCGGTCGTGCAACTGCAGCGCTGGAACAAGATGCGCGGCACCAGGCTGAACATCGGCGACCGGCTCATCGTCCAGCCACCCGCCTCCAAGACCGCTAATCAATAAACAGCAAGAGGTAAGGAGTTTCTCCTTATCTCTTGAACTCCTGTGATGGGCTCTACGCCAGTCTCGAGTCGCTGTGCTTGCGCAGCGACTTGATGCCCTGCTCGATGCGCTCGGCTACTTCGCGCTCGCGCTGCAGCGCCCGCAGCGTGTTCTGCGCCTCCTGCACCATGAAGTCGAGCCGGGCCAGCTTCTCGCCGACGTGATCGATCACGGCGCGCTGTTCGCCCAGCATCTCCAGGTTGACGTTGATGTCGTCGAGCAGGTTGGTGATGGTATTGGCGCGCGCCTGCACCTCTTCCACCACCTTGCGGCGCGACTCGATGTCGGCAATCTTGGTGTCGGTATCGCTGACCCGGTCCAGCAGGTCTTCGACCTTGCCGCGCAGGTCGGTGACCTCGGCGCGATGGTCGGTCACAAACTGCAGGTCGGCCTTGCTGCGGCTGCTGATCTTGTGGACGCTCTCCACTTCGGCCTTGACCGCCTGGACCAGTGATTCCTTCTCGGCGATCAGCTTGATCTTCTGCTCGACCCCTTCGGTGGCGCGCGTGAGGTCGCTCAGGCGCAACTCGAACGTGGTGATCTTCTTTTCCGAGAACGACAGCTGGGTGCGCCGCTGTTCGAGCTGCTTCACCATGGTCTCGGCACGCTTCAGCTGGTCCTCGGCCGCTTCGGTCTGCGCCACGGCATCGCGCTGCCGGGCCTGAACGCTGGCCAGTTCGGTCAGGAGCTCTTCCTTGATGCCGGCTGCGCGGCCCAGTTCGTCGCCAACCGTCTGCACCTGCTTGAGCCGCTCGGTGGTTTCCGCCGCGAGCGTCTTGCTCTGCTCCACCAGTTCCGTGAGCCGGGCCTGCTGTTCGTGGACCGCCGTCTCTTCCTGCTTGACGGCGGCCACCAGCTGTTGCGACCGCGCGATCGATTCGCCGAGCGTCGTCACCTGCGCCGTCAGCGGCAGCAGGCGCGCCTGCAGCGCGGCCACGCCGTCGAGCTTCTGTTGTGCGTCACCCACCTGCGTGCCGAGCGTGTCGCACAGGCTCTTCAGGCTCTCGACCTCGTTGCGCCGGGCCAGCTGTTCGGCCAGCTTGCGATCGACGTCGGCGGTGACGACGTGGAGGTTGTTGATGCGGCCTTCGAGCTTCTCGATGAACTGCAGCCGCGCGCCGACGCGCGTCAGCTGCGCGTCGAGCTCGGCGGCCAGTTCGCCCAGCCGCGTCGCCGACTTGGTGCCTTCGTCCACGGTCGCCATCTTGCTCAGCACCGCGTCCATCTTCGACTCGAGTTCGGGCGTGCGGCTGAGCAGCGTGGTGGCGCGCTCGCCAAATGCCTCGAGCGCCGCGCGATCGGCCGACAGCTTGTCGCGCAGCACCGACGCTTCGGCGTAGGACTTGTGGAACTCGGCAATCTCGCCGCGCAGCGTGTCGAGGTCCTGCCGCGACTGCTTCAGGCTTTCGTGTTGCGCCATGGTGCGGCGGCTGATCTCGTCGACCTGCGCCAGCCGCTCGCCCAGTGCTTCGAGCGCGCCCTGCTTGCGGGCCATCTCCTCGGCTTGCGCCATCAGCGTCTGGAAATCCTTGCTCAGCTCATCGGCGCGCTGGTTCATGGCCGACAGCGCCTTGTCCTTGGCAAGCACGCCGTCCATGCGGGTCTCGGCCTCGCCGACCGCATTCGACAGGCCGCGCAAGCGGTGATCGAAGGCGTCGAATTCCTTCTTGTCGACCGACAGCCGTTCGATGGTCGTCTTCAAATACTCCGACAGGCCGCGGCTTTCCTTGTCGAGGCGCACGAACTCGCGCGAGAATTCCTCGCGGGCCGTCGTCGCCGCCGACAACTGGGCGGTGGTCTCCTGCGCCAGCTTCTCCATCCGCTCGACGGTTTCTTCCGCGCGCGCCACCTGCTTGGCGCCCTCGTTCAGCTTCGAGATCTGCACGTCCATCGCCCACACCATTTCGTTCAGGCGGTTGGCCTCGACGACGGCACGTTCGACGGCGTGTTTCTGGGCCTCGAGGGCCTTGGCCTTCTGCGAGACGTGCTCGGCCAGGGCGTTGAGCGAGTTGAGCCGCTCTTCGGTGTTCTTGCTGAGTTCCTGCAACTGGACCAGCGGACCGAGCTTCTTCTCGATTTCCTTCACCGACTCGGTGGCGGCGGTCGAGTCGGCCTTGGCTTCGCGCGAGGTCTCGCGAATGCGCTGGAACTCCTGCGTCAGCTGGGCGCCGACCGAACGGACGGCGTCGAGCTCGCCCCTGAGCGTCGACACGCCCTCAACTGAGCGGACGACTTCGGCGGTCGAGACCTTCAGCTGGCCGCGCAGGTCTTCGAACGACGCGCGTTCCTTGCGCAGGGTCTCGATGGTGGCCTGGTTCTCGAGGGCCTGCGATGCCAGCTGGTTCACGGCGAGGCGGTGCTTCTGCAGTTCGCCGTCCGGGGCGGTGATCTTCTCGGCCACCCGATTGGCATCGGCCACCTGGTCGAGGACCTGGGCAATGCGCGTTTCGATCTGCTCGAGGCCTTTCGCGCGCTCGTCGTAGCCGGTGACCTTCTGGCCGAGCTCCTCGAGCCGTTTCAGCGCGAGATCCGCCTTCTGGCCGACCTGGTCGAGCGCCTTGCTGGTCTGGGCCAGCTTCGCGGTGCCGCCCGCCATTTGCGTCAGCATGGCGCTCAGCGCCGCGCGTTCCTCACGCGCCTGAGTGACCAGCGCCTGCAGCTCGTCGTGCTGCTGTTTCTTGTTGCCGCTATTGCCGCCGAAAAGTGCGTCGAGCATGCCGGAGAGTATATAGCGGGGGCGGGTCTGACGGAACAGGTGGCGCAGGCAGAAATTGCGCCATCCCCGAGGGCCGGGGACGTCGCTTTCTGCGACCCCCACTCACCCACTTTCGTCGGCCCGACCGTTTCTTCGCCTCAATCGCGTGCCGGGCCGGCGGCAGTCGGCTTGCAGTTCGGTGCGCATGCTGGCAACTGTCGAAAGCGCTACCGTCATTGGGATTGAGGCCTGCCGCGTCCACGTCGAGATTGACGTCAGCTTCGGACTCCCGCACTTCCAGTTGGTGGGCTTGCCCGACGCGAGCGTGCGCGAGAGCCGCGACCGCGTCCGGGCGGCGATCCGCAACTCGGGGTTCGAGTTCCCCGCGCATCGCATCACCATCAACCTGGCGCCCGGCGACGTGCGCAAGGCGGGACCCGCCTTCGACCTGCCCATCGCCCTTGGCATGCTGGCGGCGACGGGCAAGGTCCAGCCGGCCAGCCTTGCGGGCATCGTGCATGTGGGCGAACTGTCGCTGGACGGCACGATCCAGCCGGCGCGGGGCATGCTGGCCATTGCCGCCGAGGCCCGCCGCCACGGCGCCCGCGCCCTGCTCCTGCCCCACGACAACCTCCCCGAAGCCGCCGTCGTCACCGGCCTGAGGCTCCTGCCCGTCCGAACGCTCGTCGAGGCGGTCACGCGGCTGAACCAGGCACCGGATGACTGGCCGGTGGCACCCGGCACCCCTGGCACCCTAGGCACCGTAGGCACCGTAGGCACCGTAGGCACCGTAGGCACCTTAGGCACCTTAGGCACCCTAGCTCTGGATCTATCCGACCTCCACGGCCAATCCTTCGCCCGCCGTGCCCTGGAAGTCGCTGCGGCTGGTGGTCACAACCTGCTGATGATCGGTCCGCCCGGCGCCGGCAAGACCATGCTCGCACGCCGGTTGCCGGGCATCCTGCCGCCGCTGTCGTTTGACGAAGCCATTGAGGCGACGACGATTCACTCGGTCGCGGGTCAGCTACGTCCTGGCGTTGGCCTGCTCACCGAGCGGCCCTTTCGCGCGCCGCATCACACCATCTCCGACGTCGCCCTCGTCGGCGGGGGCTCCACGCCGCGGCCCGGCGAAGTCAGCCTCGCCCATCACGGCGTGTTATTCCTGGACGAGATGCCGGAGTTCGACCGCCGCGTGCTCGAGGCGCTGCGGCAACCGATCGAGGAAGGCCGCATCACGGTGTCGCGGGCGTTGCGTTCGGTGATGTTTCCTGCGCGCTTCGTGCTGGTCGCGGCCATGAATCCCTGTCCGTGCGGGTATCAGGGCGACCCCAAGCGCCAGTGCCGCTGCACGCCGCAACAGACCGCACGCTATCGCGGGCGCTTGTCGGGGCCGCTGCGCGATCGGCTGGATCTGATCGTGGAGGTCGAGGCCGTGCCGATCACGGCGTTGACCGAGGGACCGGCCGGCGAGTCCTCCGCCGCCGTGCGCGAACGGGTGCTCGCGGCGAGGGCGCGGCAACTCGCGCGCGGCGCCAGGGCCCGCGTCAACGCGCAGCTCGCGGGCACGGAGTTGAAGAAGCACGCGCCGCTCAATCTCGCCGGACGCCGCCTGCTCGAGCGTTCGGCCGAAAAGCTCCACCTCTCCGCCCGCGGCTTCCACCGCATCGTCCGCGTCGCGCGTACCATTGCCGATCTGGCCGGCGCCGAGGCCATCACGACCGAACACTTGATGGAGGCGCTGCAATACCGGTTCGTGGAGACCTCATCATGACTGAGCAACTCGAGAGTCGGTCCGACACCGTTAGATTGACATGGCCATATGGCCATGGCTATATAGGGGATATGCGAACTATCGCCGCCGGGAAGTTCAAGGACGTCTGCCTGCAAACGCTCGACGAAGTGGCGGCCAGCCGCCGACCGATCGTGATCACCAAGCGGGGGCGCCCGGTCGCCAGACTGGTCCCCATCGCCGCCACCAGGCGGACGCGAGCGCTCGCCGGCAGCATTGTGTCCGAGTCAGGCGACCCATTCAGCACGGGTGAGGTGTGGGATGCCGGTCGTTCTTGATACGCACGCCTGGATTTGGTGGGTCACCAACGACCGGCGGCTGTCGCGACGCGCCCGTGCGGCCATCCAGAAGCCCCTCGCCCGCGGCGAAGTCTGGATCTCGATGATTTCGATCTGGGAAATGGCCAAGAAGGTCGAGAAGGGCCAACTCGCGCTCGACCGCCCGCTCGATGATTGGTTCGAGGCCGCCCTGTCGGCCGAGGGCCTGCACGTCGCCGAAATGACGCGCCCGATTCTGGTCGACAGTTGCCGCCTGCCATTGCCCTTTCACGGCGATCCCGCCGATCAGATCATCGTCGCGACGGCGCGGTCGCTGTCGGCCACCGTGGTGACGAAGGATGCGCGGCTACGCGACTATCCGCACGTCCGAACGACCTGGTGAGCCGGCGCGGAGTTGAAGAAACACGCGCCGGTCACTTCACCGGCAGCCTGGCCTTCAGTTCCTCCAAGGCGAGGATCTGTCGCAGCAGATCGCGCGCGGGGCGATTCCACTCGATGAAGCGTTGCCGATTGCGCGGCAAATCGCCGAGGCGCTCGAAGCGGCGCACGAGCAAGGCTCATTGGGCCGCCTTCGTCAACAGCGCCGGCCAGTTGAGCAGGACTTCAATGGACGGGTCAGTGCGGCGGACGACGGCGCTGACAATAAACCGCTGGCCATCCGCCGTCATGTCGTAGGGTGGCGCGCCCGAGCCCTGATTGGTAAAGAACTGAAACAGCGGGGTCGATTTGCCGAACTCAATCGGCGCCGCCCCAATGACGGGAACGCCCATCAATGTGCCGTCGGGTGCGACATAAAATATCTCTTTGCCGTCGCGGCGCCATCGTGCAAAGCTGCCGCCGCCAGGCGACACTTGGACGCGTGGACCCGGATCGGGGAAGCTCTGGACGTAGATCTCAGTTCGTCCGGAAGTATCCGAACTATACGCGAGCCATCGACCATCGGCAGACAGCGTTCCTGAGGTTTCGCTCGCGGGTGTCTGAACGAAGGGGACCGACTGCCGATCGCCGGTCAAGCGCAACACGTGAATATCAAAATCGTCGCTGACACCCGAGCGTTGCCCCTCTCCCTCCTCCAAGATGACAGACGCCCCGTCGGCGGACACGTCGGTGGGGTGCGCGTGCCTGCCGACCGGTTTGTAGAGGCTGGTTTCGGCGCCTTCGGCGCCCGCGGCCATCTCGAAGATGACATCCTTGGAGTTCACGCCACGAGTGAAGAACAGCCGCCGGCCGTCGGGTGACCACCTCGGGTTAGCGCCGCTGCTGCCAACTCGCGAGAGGACCGCGCGCGTCAGTTCGAGGACCCACACGCCGCCATTGCGAGCCATCGCCACGCGACGTTGGTCGGGCGAAAGCGCCGGCGTGGTGCCACCGGCCGCTTGTTCGATGCGTTCGAGAATCCGGCCACTGCGATCGATCCATTCGAGTTGCGTCGCATCGGCGAGTCCGGCGGCACTCACGGGCCGATACGCGACGGTGCCGCGAGTGGACACGCTGAACTGGTCCGCGGCGTTCGGCGCCAGCTGGCGCGGTTCCCCGTTCAGCCGCAACGCGGCAACGTCCAATGCCTGGGCATACAGCACGCGATCGCGAACGAACAATAGATGCCCTTCGGCATAGCGGGCAATGGTCGGAAATGTGAGCAGCCGCGTTCGTGTCGTGGCATCAAATGTCGTCGCCCACGTCCCCGCCTTCGCGGGATCGGCGCTTTGCACGCTCTCCAGGAAGTAGCGGCCGCCAGGAAGAAACGCGGTCGCATCGTGTCGCTCGCCAGGGAGCGGTACGACCTGTGCCGCGGGCAGACCGCCGTTGGCGGCGATGCGCCAGAAGCCATTGTTGTCGCTGTAAAGAATCGTGCCTTCGGGTGTCCATACCGGCGACCGCGCCGCGCTCAACCGGGTCTGGCTCAGCACTTCCGGCATGCCACCGGCCACCGTCACTTTCTTAATGCGATAGGACGCCATGAACGCGAGCGACTTCCCATCAGGTGACCAGCCCAACGCCCGGGCGCCCTCGGTGCCGGGCAGGGCGCGTGCGCCGGCCGTACCCAGATCTCGCAGCCAGATGAGCTGCCCACCGTCGCCGAAACCAACAAACGCCAGCGTGCGCCCGTCAGGAGACAGCGCGATGTCGCCAGCGGTGCGAGAGACGATCACGCCATCGGTGTCGTGAATGCCGAACCGCACGACGTCGGCCGTCCGCGGCGCCAGCAATTGCGTCGCGACAGTCCAGACGGCGAGTCCAGTCACGACGGCTCCGATCGCGAATGCGGCGGCCAGCAACCAGGGCGTGCGGCCTCGCGACGACGGACCGTCGTGCAAGTCCGTCACACCGGTATCCAAACCGCGCGTCGCAATCGTGTCGTCAATGTCGAGGCGCGCCGCCGAAGCCGAGTCGAGGCGCCGCTTGCGATCCTTTTCGAGACACCGTCGGAGCAGCTTGTGGATCGGCGCGGGTACCGTTGGCGGCAGCGCTGACCAATCCGGCTGGTCTTTCAATATCGCGGCAATGACGTGCGAAACGGTTTCGCCTTCGAAGGCCGGCCGGCCGGTCAGCATTTCGAGCAACACCACGCCGAACGCCCACAGGTCGGTGCGCTTGTCGATGGCCTTGCCGGCAGCTTGTTCGGGCGACATGTACGCGGCGGTGCCGAAAATGATGCCCGCTTGCGTCGCATGAATTGAGAGGGTCGGCGAGTTCATCGCGGTGGCCGATGATCCGGCGGTCGGATCGACAGCCTTCGCGAGCCCGAAGTCGAGCACTTTGACGGTGCCGTCTGGCCGCACCTTGATGTTCGCGGGCTTCAGGTCCCGATGAATGATGCCGTGTTCATGTGCGGCTTCCAGCGCTTCGGCGATCTGCCGCGCAATCGGCAACGCCTCATCGAGTGGAATCGCACCGCGCGCGAGACGTTGTGCGAGATCTTCCCCTTCGACCAGTTCCATGACCAGCGCGAACGTGTCGCCCGCGTGTTCGAGGCCGTAGATCTGTGCGATGTGCGGATGATTGAGCGAGGCGAGGACTTCGGCCTCGCGCTGGAACCGCGCCAGCCGTTCGCGATCCTTCGCCACGTCGGCCGGTAGGACCTTGAGTGCGACCTCGCGCTTGAGCGTCGAGTCCTTGGCCCGATACACCTCGCCCATGCCACCGGCGCCCAGCAGGGAGAGGACTTCGTAGGCGCCGAGCCGGGTGCCAGGGGTCAACCGCGTGATTATAGGGCCTTACCGCGCCCGGGACACTTCTTGCTCAGCGGGCCGGGGCCGCCCGCGTTACGCCACGCGGAGCAGCAAACGCGGCGCTACCTTGCCTCGCCCGGCACGCGGTCTGCCCGAGGACGGCGATGGTAAACTGCCGCCATGTCCCCTGCTCCGGTTCGCCCATACTTCCTGTGGTGGACCGACCTCACCGAGGCTGGCTTCGCTCGTCGGCTGAACGATCCCGATCCCGCGATCCGTGCCTACTGGCTGGGCGCGCTGCTGCGCGAAGCTCACACCGCCGACGTCTGGCGGTTCACCACCCCTTCGGCGGTTCGTGCGCAGTGGCCGCATCTGGTGCGACACCTCGGTCGCAGTCGCGCGATGTGGGCATGGTTGCTTCAGATCGATCCAGGGGAGCAGACGTGGCCACCTTCGACCGTCGCATAGTCCAGCCCTCGACGCTGCGGTTCCTGCAGGTCTGCCACGCGCGGACGCCATTTCATCTGGCCGGAGGTGCGGCGCTGTCGGGCGTGCATCTGCGTCACCGTCTATCGCGCGATGCGGACCTCGTTTTCCACGATCGGCAGACTCATCGCGACGCCGTGTCCCTGCTTCCGGAGATCGCACCGGAGGCGGGCGTCACGATCCGAGTGGTCCGTGATGCCGGCACGTTCGTGCGCGGCGTGTTGACTGGTGCCGACGGTGAGGTGGACATCGACTTGGTGTTCGAAGCGGTGGCCGACATCGGCGGCCCGGACGTGGTTGAAGGCGTCCAAGTGGAATCGCTTGCTGACCGGCGGGCGAACAAGCTGACGTGCGTCCTCTCCCGGTCTGAGCCGCGTGACCTGGTGGATCTGCTGTTTCTGGATCGCGCCGGCTATCCACCGGAGGCGGATCTCACGCTCGCCCTGGCGAAAGACGCGGGAATTGATCCGGGAGTGATGGCCTGGCTGCTCAGTCGGTTTCCTGTGACGCCCCTGCCCCAGATGCTGGTGTCGCTGTCGACCGGCGAGCTGACGTCGTTTCGCGAAGCGCTGGCAGAACGGTTGCGGCGACTGGCAATCCCGGACTCCTAACGTCCGTACGGGGCTTGATTGCGCCGGCAGCCTGTCCTTCAGCTCCTCCAGCCGCTCACCACGGAGCCGTAGTCGACCCTCGGTTGCGCCTCAGTCCTCCTTGAACCAGAACACCCGGTTCACCCCGCCGAGCGGCATCGGCTCGCGGTTCAACTTCACCTCCACCAGTGTCGTGGTGTACGGAAAGAAAAACCGGATGTCATCGCGGCCGAGGTCCTCATCGAATTCGAGCACCGCATCCCACTTGCCCGCCTCGCGCGGGCGCGCCAGGGCGCCGTGGCTCGAGTCGAAGCCGTGGTAGGCCACCAACTCGGTGCCCGATTGCGCGATGACACGAATCGCCATGCCGCCCAGGTGCTTTGGCAGTTTGTCGAGATTGACGTGAAAGCAACGGAAGCTGCGATCGTTCTTGTAGGCATGCACATCGAGATCGAAGGCCGCGAGCGCGGCGAATCCCCGCGGGCCGACGGTGCCCATTTCGATGAAGTAGTCCGTGATGCCGTCGCCCCGCTCGTCAACCGCGTGGATCACGAACTGTTGCCAGCGGGTCGCGCGGGCGGCTCTGAGCGTCGCCGCATTGGCGGCGAGGTGACGTTGGCACCAGGCTCCATAGTCCGGGCCGGACGACACCGTCAACGCGGCCAGGATCATCTGCTGCAAGTCGTGAGACGGCTTCGTCAGGATCGATGCGTGATTGAGACCAGCCAGGAACACCAGCGGCACCGCGGTGTTCTTCCACGGTTCGATCTGGACGCGTTTGCGTCGTGAGGGCTCGACGGTCAGGTCGATCGCGATCTTGCGGCTGTTGAAGCCGACGCCCGACCACCGCACCGTGCCGTCGGTGCCAGGCTCGGTGACCGCCCGCCTCAGCCAGCCATAGTCTTTGAGGCCAACGAAGATGAAGGGAAATGGCGTGCTGGCGCTCTTGCCGTAGACAGCGGTGGACGACAGGAAGTCGTGATGGGCCAGGTCCCACGTGTACTGGCTGCCCAGTTCGAGTCCGGCCAGAACCTGGTCGCCGGCTTCCATGAAGTCGGGGCCGGGTTCACGTCCTCCTTTGAACATGGCGCCGAGCCAGCTTCGCCCCTTGTGCGCCATCGGGCTTCCAAACGTGGCCGGCGCCAGGCCGACCAGCCGCTTGAGCCGGCCCTGCCGCTGGGTGGCCAGGCGTGGGCTGCCAGCCGCCCCGCTCGTCCCCGCGAGCCACTCGCGAACCACCAGCATGCCGGTGGAGTGGACGATGGCGTCAAACGGCGCCGTGTCATTCAGACCGGCCTCCCTCAGTGCCCGGTCAAAGCCCTCGGCAATGTCTTTGAGGCTGACCTCGTTGCTGAGGGAGACGTAGTTACCGACGTGGATGGTCCGGGCGTCGTAGCCGGCCGCCGCCAGGAAGGTCCGCCAGCCTCCGAAGCTCTCCCCCTTGTCGCTGTAGCCGTGGACCAGGACGACCGGAAGCTTTGCCATACCCGGCTAGACGGCCGACTGCTCAGCTTTTCTCATATTGGAGACGAACAAACAGCGAAAATCTGCACAACTCGGCAATTTGCGTTTCGGGATTCCCCGGGGCCGTGCTAGCCTACGAACTCACGTCGCCGAGACGGGAAACCCAAATCACTCAGGTACTTGATGCTCTCTAAGCGATACACCATTGTTCTGGCCGACCGCACGACCGGTGTCGTGCGTCGCTTCACGATCAGCGTGAAGGTGGCGGCCGCTGTGGTGTCGATCGCGGTGGGCCTGCCCATGTTGATTGGCGTCGGCGCCGCCTTCAAGGCGCGGTACGACGTGGCCGCGTTATACGTCGCGCACGACACGCTTGAGCTCGAGAACGCCAGCTACCGGGCGGCGACCGAAACCCTGGCCGGCCAGATTGTCGCGCTCCAGACGACGATGTCGGACCTCGGCGCCAAGGCCGCCCTTGACCCCGCGCTGCAGAACTCCATGGACAAGCTGCCGGCCGTGGTCAAGAACCGCGCGATGGGCGGGCCGACCGCGAGCGCCACGCTCACTACCCTGGCGCCCGGGCTGGCGTCGCCTGAAAACACCTTTAACGTGCTGAGGGACCTGCTCCAGGGCCTCGAGAGCCGCCTGCAGACCGTGCGCTCCAACGTGGACAAGCGCAATGCGCTGGCCGCGGCGACGCCCTCGATCTGGCCGACCCACGGCTGGTTGTCGTCGAGCATGGGCAATCGCGCCGATCCGCTCACCGGTGAGAAAGACTTTCACCCCGGTCTCGACATCTCCGCCGACAAGGGAGACCCCGTCTATGCCACGGCCGACGGCACGGTCAGCAGCGCCGCGATGGCCGGGAACTACGGCAACCTGGTGGTCATCGATCACGGCTACGGCATTGAAACCCGCTACGGCCACCTCTCGGCGTTCAAGGTTCGCGACGGCCAGGCCGTGAAGCGCGGCGACCTGCTTGGACTGGTCGGCACCACCGGACGCACGACCGGCCCGCACCTGCACTACGAGGTGCGCGCCAACGGCCGCATCCTCAACCCGCTCCAGCTCCTGCTCACCCCCCGCCGCGCCAGCGGCAACTAAAGATATAATCGGGAGATAGGCATCCCGCCTTTTTCCCAACATGTTTGGCCAGCTCCTCACTAAAGTCCTCGGCAGTCAAAACGATCGCGACCTGAAGAAGCTGCGCCCGCGCGTGGCCGAGGTCAACGAGTTCGAAGCCCGCATCAAGACCCTGAGCGACGATCAGCTCAAGGGCAAGACCGCGGAGTTCCGGACCCGGCTCGCGAACGGCGAGACCATCAACGACCTGCTGCCCGAGGCGTTTGCCGTCGTGCGCGAAGGCGGCCGCCGCATTCTGAACATGCGGCACTACGACGTGCAGCTGATCGGCGGCATGGTCCTGCACCAGGGCACCATCGCCGAGATGAAGACCGGCGAAGGCAAGACGCTGGTCGCGACGCTGCCCGCCTATTTGAACGCGCTCGAAGGCAAGGGCGTCCATGTCGTCACCGTGAACGACTACCTCGCCCGCCGCGACTCGGAATGGATGGGCCGGCTGTACCGCTTCCTCGGCATGTCGGTCGGCGTGATCCAGCACGACCTCAACGACCAGCAGCGCCAGGTCGCCTACGGCTGCGACATCACCTACGGCACCAACAACGAGTTCGGCTTCGACTACCTGCGCGACAACATGAAGTTCGACCTCGGGGCGATGGTCCAGCGCGGCCATCACTTCGCGATCGTCGATGAAGTCGACAGCATCCTGATCGACGAGGCGCGCACGCCGCTGATCATCTCGGGCCCGGCCGAGGAGTCGACCGACCTCTACTACGAGGTCGATCGCATCATCCCGAAGCTGACGCGCGGCGAGGTGCACCAGGGCCAGACCAAGGGCGAGGACCGCGACCGCCTCGAGGCCTCGGGCGACTACGTCGTCGACGAGAAGAACAAGACCGCGACGCTGACCGAAACCGGCATGGCCAAGGCCGAGCAGTTGCTGTCGCACCGGATGCAGCCCGGCGGCCTGTACGACCCCGCCAACATGCCGCTGCTCCACCACGTGCAGCAGGCGCTGCGCGCGCACGTCCACTACAAGCTCGACGTGCAGTACATGATCAAGGACGGCGGCGTCGTGATCGTTGACGAGTTCACCGGCCGCCTGATGCCGGGACGCCGCTGGAGCGATGGCTTGCACCAGGCCGTCGAGGCGAAGGAAGGCGTCAAGATCGAGCGCGAGAACCAGACGCTCGCGACCATCACCTTCCAGAACTACTTCCGCAAGTACAAGAAGCTCTCGGGCATGACCGGCACCGCCGAGACCGAGGCGCCGGAGTTTGCGAAGATCTACAAGCTCGACGTGATGGTAATCCCGACCAATCGCGTCATGTCGCGCATTGAAGAGCCCGACCTGGTGTATCGCACCGAAGCCGAGAAGTGGGGCGCGATCGTCGACGACATCATCAAGCGGCAGGAAGAGGGGCGCCCGGCCCTGGTCGGCACCGTCTCCATCGAGAAGTCCGAGCGGCTGTCGTCGATGCTGAAGAAGCGCGGCACGAAGCACATCGTGCTGAACGCCAAGTACCACGCGCAGGAAGCCGAGATCGTCGCGCAGGCCGGACGCAAGGACGCCGTGACCATTGCCACCAACATGGCGGGCCGCGGCACCGACATCCTGCTCGGCGGCAATCCGGAGTACATGGCGCGCCAGCAGAGCCTGAACGAAGAAGTCGCCGAGAAGGTCGCCAAGGGCGAAGAGAAGTACATCGACGATGACGAGTTCGTGAACTTCTTCCACGTCGACAGCTTCTACCGCGTGAAGCGCGCCGACTGGGACCGCATTTTCACGCACTTCAAGAGCCAGTGCGAAGAGGAACACAAGCAGGTCGTCAACCTCGGCGGCCTCCACATCATCGGCACCGAGCGGCACGAAGCCCGCCGCATCGACAACCAGTTGCGCGGCCGCGCCGGCCGCCAGGGCGACCCGGGCTCGTCGCGCTTCTACCTGTCGCTCGAAGACGACCTGATGCGCATCTTCGGCTCCGATCGCATTTCGGGCCTGATGCAGCGCCTCGGCATGGAAGAAGGCGTGCCGATCGAACACGGCATGGTCAGCCGCGCCATCGAGCGCGCCCAGAAGCAGGTCGAAGCGCAGAACTTCTCAGTCCGCAAGCACCTGCTCGAGTACGACGACGTGATGAACAAGCAGCGCGAGAGCGTCTACACGCTGCGCCGCGAGATTCTCGAGGGCAAGATCCACCTCAGCGAAGAAGAGGTCAGCGACATCCGCGGCTACGTCATGGCGACCGCCGAGGAACTGTTCGACGAGAAGGTCGAGGAGTTCATGGGGCCCGAGGTCGAGACCGAAGAATGGGACCTTCCCGCCCTGCAGCGCGATACCGCGCAGCTGTTCGCGCTTGGCGACGACGATTTCGCCTCGCTCAAGTACGACGAGATGAACGCCGACGAGATCCGCGACGCACTGTGGGCCAAGATCGTGGCCCGCTACGTCGACAAGGAGAACATCGTCCCGCGCGAGATCCTGACCCGGGTCGAGCGCGACCTGATGCTGCAGATCGTCGACCAGCAGTGGAAGGACCACCTCTACTCGCTCGATCACCTCAAGGAAGGCATTGGCCTGCGCGGCTACGGCCAGCGCGACCCGCTCGTCGAGTACAAGAAAGAGAGCTACGCCCTCTTCAAGGACATGCGGCGGCGGATCGAGGAAGAGATCGTCCGTTATCTGTGGTGGCTCAAGCCGGTGGTCGAGCGCGAAGGCGCCGAACCGACGCTGGCGGTGCCGGCGCGGCCCGCGCCAAAGAAACCTGCCGCGCTGAACTACAACAACCCGGCCGCCGAACGACCGTCGGTGTTCACGCAGCCACCGGCCGCGGCGGCGGGCATGCCTGACGACCTGACGCAGGAACGCGCGCCTGCTCGGGTCGGTGGCGACGACGCGCCGATCAAGACGGTGAAGCGCGACGAGCCCAAGGTGGGCCGCAACGATCCCTGCTGGTGTGGCAGCGGCAAGAAGTTCAAGAAGTGTCACGGAGCCTAATGAACCCTCTCGAATCTGGACTGCGCACTGCCCTCACTTTCGACGACATCCTCCTCGTGCCGCGGCACTCCACCGTGCTGCCGGCACAGGTCGACGTCACCACCCGCCTCACGAAGAACATCAAGCTGAACGTGCCGCTGCTGAGCGCGGCGATGGACACCGTCACCGAGTCGGAGATGGCCATTGCCATGGCGCAGCAGGGCGGCCTGGGCATCATCCACAAGAACCTGTCGATCGAGAACCAGGCGCTCGAGGTGGATCGCGTGAAGCGCTCCGAGAGCGGCATGATCGTCAACCCGATCACGGTGGCGCCCGAGGCGCTGATTCGCGAGGCGCTCGAGCTGATGCAGAAGTACCGCATCTCGGGCGTCCCCATCACCGAGGGCGGCAGCCGCGAGGGACGGCTGGTCGGCATCCTCACCAACCGCGACCTGCGCTTCGAGACCAACCTCTCGCGCACGGTGGCGGAGGTGATGACCAAGGACAAGCTGATCACCGTGCCGGTTGGCACCACGCTCGACCAGGCCCGTGAGATCCTGCATCACGCCAAGGTCGAGAAGCTCCTGGTCGTCGACAAGGACTTCATGCTGAAGGGCCTGATCACCGTCAAGGACATCCAGAAGGCAATCAAGTATCCCAATGCGTGCAAGGACTCGCTCGGCCGCCTGCGCACCGGCGCCGCGGTGGGCATTGCCCGCGACACGCTCGAGCGCGCCACGGCGCTGGTCAACGCGCACGTGGACGTGCTGGTGATCGACACCGCGCACGGCCACTCGCAGGGCGTGATGGACATTGTGCAGGCGATCCGCAAGGCGTTTCCCGATCTCGATCTGATCGCCGGTAACGTGGCGACCGCAGCGGCCACCGAGGCCTTGATCAAGATCGGCGTCAACGCGGTGAAGGTCGGCATCGGCGCCGGCTCCATCTGCACCACCCGCATCGTCGCCGGCATCGGGATGCCGATGATCTCGTCGATCGCCGAGTGCGCGGCGGCCGCGGCCAAGCATGACATCCCGGTGATTGCCGACGGCGGCATCCGCACGTCGGGCGACGTGGTGAAGGCCCTGGCCGTGGGCGCCAGCTGCGTGATGGCCGGCAACCTGTTCGCGGGCACCGACGAGAGCCCCGGCGAGTTGATCCTCTATCAAGGCCGGACGTTCAAGGAGTACCGCGGCATGGGGTCGATCGGCGCCATGCGCAAGGGCAGCCGCGATCGCTACTTCCAGGACGACTTCGAGCTCGAAAGCGGCACCAGTCCCGCCGGCAAGCCGAGCATGGAGAAGCTGGTGCCCGAGGGCATCGAGGGCCGCGTGCAGCACAAGGGCAGCATGTCGATGGTGGTGCACCAGTTGATGGGCGGCCTGCGGGCCGGCATGGGGTACTGCGGCGCGGCGACCATCCCCGACCTGCAGCGCGACGCGGAGATCATCCGCATCACCAATGCCGGCTTCCGCGAAAGCCACGTCCACGACGTGACGATTACGAAAGAAGCGCCGAACTATCGCGTGGAGTAGCCCCGCGATGAAAGACCTCAGACGGCTACTCCTGCTCGGCCTGCTCCTCGCCGGTACCGCCTCCTGCGACCGTGCGACGAAGCACTACGCCATGACGACCCTGACGGGCGCGCCCGACCAGTCGTTCTTCTCGGACACGGTCCGGCTGACGTACCACGAGAACCCAGGGGCGTTCCTGGGTGTTGGCGCGCAGTGGCGCCCCGAACTACGAGCCACCTTCTTTCAGTTTGGTAACGGACTGTTCCTGCTCGCGACAGCGGTGCTGGCGCTGCGCAGCCGGTTTTCGCGCCTGGGCCAGGCCGGCCTGGCGCTGTTCCTGGCCGGCGGGGTCTCGAACCTGGTGGACCGGGTGGCCATGGGCCGGGTGATCGATTTTCTCAATGTGGGAATCGGTCCGCTCAGGACCGGCGTCTTCAATGTCGCCGACATGGCCATTATCGCGGGGGTGGCCATCCTGATCGCCGAAGGCGTCCGCAATACTTACACGCCCGCCGTGACGAACCTGCAGGCCTGACGCGGCCCGGCGGCGCGCCCGGACCCGATCTCGCCGCTATCCCCTTTTGCACATCAGCCGATAAACGGGCATGCAATATGCAAACTAGCATGGGCATGACGTTCGTAAGCCGACTGGCGGCCGCCGCCGGTATCTCGCTGGTGTTGACGTTCTTGTTGATGCTGCTCTTCCAGGCCGATGGCCCGATGGAGCCACGGGAGATGCTGGAAGCCTCGGGCGGCGCGGCGTCGCTGTCAGAGCCAGGCATCCGCCCGATCAGCCTCCGCTAGCCCGCGTTCCTACCTGATCCCCCGCCGGGGGCCGGTCCGCTGAGGGCGCCGATCTAGGCGCCGGCGCGGTAGAGGGCGACGCCGCCCTTCATGGCGGCTGTTCGCAGCGGGCCATCCTTGCACGCGAGCGGCAATCGACGGCGCTGGGCTAATTCCAAATAAGACGCATCGTAGACTGACAGCCGGTACGTGCTCGCAAGTTCGGCGAGGCGCGAGAAGGCCAGGCCGGCCATCTCGTGATCGAGGCGCAATCGAAGCCCGCGAAGCCAACCGAGCGCAATCTGCCGCTCGCCTGCGCTGAGCTTGCCGCGCCGCTCCAGAACCGTCAGCGCGTTGGCCACCTCCAGCGGCCAAAGGGCCGGCACCTCGAGGGTTGCGCCCTCAGCAATCGCAATCAGAGTCGCGGCTGTGTCTTCGTTCGACTGCGCGGGGTGGACCCAGCCCACGGCCACCGAGGCGTCCGCCACGAACGATTTCGTCACAGCCGGCCTTCGTCGATGGCCGAGCGGACTTCGCGGTCCGAGAGCTTCGCGCGGGACCGCTTGCGGATCTGCTGCTGCAGCTCCTGCAAGCCACTGACGGCACGCCGCACGTCATCGACCCGCTGCGCACCCTCGGGTACCAGCCGGGCAACGGGCTTGTCGTGCCGGGTAATCACGACTTCCTCGCCCTGTGCGACGCGCTCCAACAGCTCGCCGAACCGGGTCTTCGCCTCGAAGGCAGTTACCTTGGTCATCGGCACTCCAGTATTAACCAGTCGTTAACCAGTTTAACATAAGTCAGACCGCAGCAATGGCAATCGCCCGGGTGTCGTCACCGGTCGCCACAATCTGGACCGACACCGCACCCACCGGCACCCGGATCAGGCGATCTGCCCATTCGATCGCGAGCACTCCCTGGTCAGCCAGTTCGGCATCCATGCCTAACTCGTCCAGGTCCACTTTCTCCAACCGGTACAAATCGACGTGGACCAGCGGCAGCCGACCCTGGCGATACTCGTGAACCAGCGTGAACGTTGGGCTCGTGACGTCGGCAGCATCGATGCCGAGTCCTTCAGCCAGCCCCTTAGTGAACGCCGTCTTCCCCGCCCCGAGGTCGCCCGACAGCAACAGCACCGCGCCCGGCTGCAGTTCTGCGGCAAGACGAGCCGCAATGGCGCGAGTATCGGACTCCGAGTTGGATTCGTAGACCACGTGAATGATGAGGCTTAAGCGTCCGTGTTCCAGGAAGAGGACAAGTGTCTGTCTGTGCCCAGGATTAAGAGGATTGAGTGTCTGTGTCTAATCTCTGGCTAATCTGTGGCTGTATTCAATCGGCGGCTTTCGTGGCCACGCGGCGGCGCGCCGTCAGCTCCAGCACGGCATCGCCGATGTGATCGATCAGATCGCCGGCCGTCATCGACACTTCCCCGTTGTCGGCGTCGGCCAGTTCCCCGGCCGAACCGTGCAGGTACACGGCCAGCCGGCACGCGGCCTCCGCGTCCAGCAGTTGGCCCAGCCACGCGGCGAGCATGCCCGCCAGCACATCCCCGGTGCCGCCCGTGGCCATGCCGGCGCAACCGGTCGGGTTCACGAACACCTTCTCGTCGGGCGTGACCACTAACGTGCGGTAGCCCTTGAGCACCACGTACAGCTTGTGGCGCCTCGCGAAGTCGGTGGTCATGCCGATGCGATCAGCCTGGAGGTCCTCGACCGTGCAGCCGACCAGCCGGGCCATCTCCCCTGGATGCGGCGTGATGATCAGGTCGCGGCCCTCACGGCCCACCAGCAGTGACGGCTCGTCAGCGAACGCGTTGAGCGCATCGGCGTCGAGCACCAGCGGGCCGTCGTACTTATCCAGCAGCTCGCGCACGAACGTCGTCACACCCTCGCCGCGGCCGAGGCCCGGGCCGGCGACAATCACGTCGGCGTCGATCGCCAGCACCGCCGGCGCCGCCGAAAAGTGCACCGTGCCATCCGGCGTTTCATCCAGGCCCTCGGTCATGTACTCGATGCCGTGCGCCGCAATGGTGGGCTGGCACGACCGCGGCGACGCGACGGTCACGAGGCCGGCGCCCGAACGCAGGGCGCCGTGCGCACACAGCACGGCCGCGCCGACCTTCCCCACCGAGCCGGCCACCACCACGACGCGGCCAAAGTCGCCCTTGTGCGCGTCCACGGCCCGCGCCGGAACCAGCGGCCGCATCTGCTCGCGCGTCAGCAGCTCGATGTGCGGGCCTTCCAGCTGGTCGAAGACATCGGCCGGAATGCCGATGTCGGCAATCACCACCTCACCCGATTTGGATTCGGCGGGCGGCAGCACCAACGGCATCTTCGGCGCGCCCAGGGTGACCGTCACCGTGGCGTCGATTGCATCACCGATCAGGTCGCTGGTATCGGCCGACATGCCCGACGGCATGTCGATGGCCACGATCGGCACGCCGCTTTCGTTGAGGTCGGCGACCACGGTCTCGTAGAAGCCGGTCAGCGGCGCCGAGAGTCCCGTGCCGAACATCGCATCGATGATCAGGTCATGACCGGTGATCTCCGCGCCGTGCAGTTCCCACGCCGTCTCGTCGGCGACTTCGACGACGCTCTGGCCAATGCGGCCGAGAATCTCGAGATTGATGCGGGCGTCGCCCTTGATCTCGGCGACCTTGCCGATCACGAACACCGAGACGTCCACACCGCGCTGGTGCAGCGTGCGGGCCACGACAAAGCCGTCGCCGCCGTTGTTGCCCTTGCCGCACACGATGGCCACCTGGCGCTCGGCCAGGTCGGGATAGAGGGACTCGACCGCTGCCACCACCTGGCGGCCGGCGTTCTCCATGAGCACGAGGGACGCGATGCCGATGTCCTGGATGGTGCGACGATCGGCCTCGCGCATCTGGTCGGCGTTGAGGATTCTCATGCTTGATGTAGCGTCCGCCTTCAGGCGGACCATTCGGCCTGCGGCGAACTATCCGGCTAAAGCCGGATGCTACATGGACTCTAGCACCATCAAGCGGCCTTGGGGTACGCTGCTGGGCGATGAGCGCTTACGTGAACGTCAACGGCGTGATTACCGACGCCGCCCACGCCGTGATCCCGGTTTACGACCACGGCTTTCTCTATGGCGAAGGGGTCTACGAGGTCTTTCGGACCTATCGGGGCGTGCCGTTCCTGTTCGACCGCCACCAGGCGCGCCTGCGGGCCTCGGCGGCGCGCATCGCCCTGGATGTGCCGTTCTCGGATGACGAGGTGCTGCAGCGGTCGCTGGCGACGATGGCTGCGGCTGGACTAGGACCCGCCTCCGCACAAGGCTCCGGCGCGGCAAGCGAAGCGTACGTGCGCATTCTGCTGACCCGCGGCGTCGGCGAGATCACCTACGACCCGGCCGCGTGCCCGGTTCCGTCGCTCGTAATCATCGCCAAGCCACTCCCTCAGGCGCCGGCGGCGCACTACGAGCAGGGCACCAAGGTGGTGATGGTGGAAGACATCATCCGTAACCATCCCGCGTCGGTGTCGCCGCTGATCAAGAGCAACAACCTGATTAACAACGCCCTGGGCATGCAACAGGCCATTCGCGCCGGGGCACAAGAGGCGATCTTCCGCAACTATCGCGGCGAGCTGGCGGAGTGCGCCCAGTCGAACCTGTTCATCGTCTCGAAGGGCGTGGTGAAGACGCCGCCCGTTGATGCGGGCCTGCTCGCGGGCATCACGCGTGCGTTCACCATGGAAGTGGGGACGGCCGCCGGCATCCGCTGCGAAGAAGCGGTCTTGAAGGATCAGGATCTGTTCGGGGCGGACGAGGCGTTCTTCACCAGCACGACCAAGGAAATCGTCCCGATCGTCCTGGTTGACGACAAGAAGATCGGTGATGGGCAGGTCGGGCCCATCACCAAGAGGTTGCTAGCGGAGTATCGGCGCGTCGCCTACGTGTAGGATTCGATCGGCGGGCAGACGCAGACGAGGTTTCTGTCGCCGTAGGGGTTGTCGATGCGGCCCACGGTCGGCCAGAACTTGTTGGCGCGCACCCAGGGCAGCGGGTAGGCCGCCTTCTCGCGCGAGTAGGCGTGCGGCCAGGCATCGGCCGAGACGGCCGCGGCCGTGTGCGGCGCGTGCTTCAGCACGTTATCCTTCGGATCAGCCTTGCCGGTGATCACTTCCTCGATCTCCTGGCGGATGGCAATGAGCGCATCACAGAAGCGATCGAGTTCAGCCTTCGGCTCGCTCTCGGTTGGCTCAATCATCAGCGTGCCGGGCACCGGGAACGACACCGTCGGCGCATGGAACCCGTAGTCCATCAGCCGCTTGGCGACGTCGCCCTCTTCCACGCCCTTGGCCTTGAAGGCGCGCAGGTCGAAGATCATCTCGTGCGCGACACGGCCGTTCTCACGCGTATACAACACGTCGTAGTGCTTCTCGAGCCGCGACTTGATGTAGTTGGCGTTGAGAATCGCAAAGCGCGTGGCATCGGTGACGCCCGACGCGCCCAGCATCCGGATGTAGGCGTAGGAGATTAGCAGGATGCTGGCGCTACCCCACGGCGCTGCGGAGACTGGGGGAATGGCTTGGGTCCGGCTAAAGCCGGACGCTACATCTTCCGCGCCGGACGCCACATTCACGAGCGGATGGCCGGGGAGGAATGGCGCGAGATGCTTGGCCACTCCGATCGGCCCCATGCCGGGACCACCGCCGCCGTGCGGAATGGCGAAGGTCTTGTGGAGGTTCAGGTGGCACACGTCCGCGCCAATCGTAGCCGGGCTCGTCAGACCCACCTGCGCGTTCATGTTGGCGCCGTCCATGTAGACCTGGCCGCCGTGCTGGTGAATAGTGGCACAGATGTCACGGATCGAATCCTCGAACACGCCGTGTGTCGAGGGGTAGGTGATCATCAGGCCGGCAAGCACCTTGGCGTGCTCTACAGCCTTCTTCTTCAGGTCAGCCACATCCACATTGCCGTTGGCATCCGTCGCCGTGACGACGACCTTGAAGCCGGCCATCACGGCGCTCGCGGGATTGGTGCCATGCGCCGATGACGGGATCAGGATGACATCGCGCGCCGCGTCACCGCGCGACTGGTGATACGCGCGCATGACGGCCAAGCCGGCAAACTCGCCCTGCGCCCCCGAGTTGGGCTGCAGCGACACGGCGGCAAAGCCGGTAATGGTGCAGAGCGCGGCCTCGAGTTCCGCGCAGATCTGCCGGTAGCCTTCGGTTTGATCCGCCGGCGCGAACGGGTGCATCCGCGAGAACTCTTCCCACGACACCGGGTACATCTCGGTCGCGGCGTTGAGCTTCATGGTGCACGAGCCGAGCGGAATCATCGACGTGTCGAGCCCCACGTCCTTGCGCTCGAGACTGCGGATGTAGCGCATCATCTCGCTCTCGGAGCGATGCGTGTTGAACACGGGGTGGGTCAGGTACGCGCTGGTGCGGCGCAGGCTGGCGGGCCACGACGGCGGCTGGGCGCCCTTGGCGTCGAGGGCCACGGCGGTGCCCTTCTTGCCGGCGGCGGCCGCGAACACCTCGAGCATCGCGGTGAGGTCGGCAGTGGTCACGGTCTCGTCGAGCGCAATCCCGATCTCGGTGTCGCCGACGTAACGGAAGTTGATCTGGCTCTGCTCCGCCGCGGCGCGGATGGTCTTGACCTTCGCGGCGTCGGTCTTGATGCGCAGCGTGTCGAAGTACTGCAGGTTCGACTGCTGGTAGCCAAGCGAAGCCAGCGCGCCCTCGAGCGAGCGCGCAAACGTGTGGACGCGCGATGCAATCGCCTTGATGCCCTCTGGGCCGTGATACACGGCGTACATCGCCGCCATGTTGGCGAGCAGCGCCTGCGCGGTGCAAATGTTCGAGGTCGCCTTCTCGCGGCGGATGTGCTGTTCGCGCGTCTGCAGGGCCATGCGGTAGGCGCGATGGCCATGCGAGTCGACCGACACGCCGATCACGCGGCCCGGCATGTGCCGGACATACTCCTGGCTGGTCGCGAAGAACGCGGCGTGCGGGCCGCCGAATCCGAGCGGCACGCCGAAGCGCTGCGAGTTGCCGAACACCACGTCGGCGCCCATCTCGCCCGGCGAGGTCGCCAGCGCCAGCGCCAGCAGGTCGGTCGCCACCGCCACGCGCACGCCGGCGGCGTGCGCCTTGTCGACGAACGGCTTCAGGTCCTCCAGGCGGCCGGCCTCGTCTGGATACTGGACCAGCGCGCCAAACACCAGCGGCTCGCCGAGCGGCATCTGGTCGACAGGCCCAATCTTCAACTCGATGCCCAGCGGTTCCGCGCGGCTGCGCAGCACCGCAATCGTCTGCGGGAAGCAGCGGTCCGACACCAGGAACGTGCCGTTGGCATCGCCCAGTTTCTTGCCCTGCACGCGGTGCAGCAGCGTCATGGCCTCGCCGGCCGCCGTGCCTTCGTCGAGCAGCGACGCGTTGGCCACCGCCATCCCCGTGAGGTCGGTGACCATGGTCTGGAAGTTGAGCAGCGACTCGAGCCGCCCCTGCGCGATCTCGGCCTGGTACGGCGTATAAGGGGTGTACCAGCCGGTGTTCTCGAACAGGTTGCGGCGGATCACGCTCGGCACGAGCGTGTCGGAGTAGCCCAGGCCGATAAAACTGCGGAAGACCTTGTTCTTCTTCCCAATTCCCTTCAACCGCGCAAGGTAGGTGGATTCGCTTTCGGCCGGCGGCAGATCGAGCGGCGCCTTGAGCCGGATGCTGGCGGGAATGGCCTCATCGATCAGTTGATCGAGTGACGCGGCGCCCACTTGCTTGAGCATCGCCGCGACGTCGTCGCCGCGAGGACCGATGTGGCGAGGGGCAAATGTGTCGAGAGGGTCGAGAAAGGGGGCTGGTTTCATTTCGCGATCAGCGCTTCGTACGCCGCGGCATCCATCAAGGACGCGGCTTCACCGGGGTTGGTCATCTTGACCTTCACCATCCACGACTCGTGCGGCTTGCTGTTGACCTGGTCGGGGCGGTCCTTCAGGTCGCCGTTGGTGGCCACCACTTCGCCCGTCACCGGCGCAAACAGTTCCGACACGGCCTTCACCGACTCAATGGTGCCGAACACCTGGCCGGCGGTCATCGTCGAACCCACCTCGGGAAGCTCGACGTAGACGACGTCGCCCAACTGCTGCTGGGCAAAGTCGGTGATGCCAATGGTGCCGGTGTCACCGTCCACGCGGATCCACTCGTGCTCTTTCGTGTACTGGAGGTCGGTCGGATAGGCCATGGGTCAGCTCTTCTTGGGACGTTTGTAAAAGGGCATGGGAACAACCACCGCCTTGGCGCGGCGGCCGCGAATGTCGATCTCGAGCTCGGTGCCCGGCGCCTTCAGCGTCGGCGGCACGTAGGCCATACCGATGGCCTTCTTCAAAAACGGGGTCTGGGTGCCGCTCGTCACGACGCCCACCTGCTGGCCGTTGTGGAACACCGGATGTCCGTGGCGGCCAATGGCCCGTTCGGTCATCTCGAAGCCCACCAGGATTTTCGCCGTGCCGTTGGCCTTCTGCGCGTGCAGCACGTCGCGGCCCAGGAACTCGGTCTTGTTCCAGCCGACAATCCAGTTGAGGTCGGCTTCGACGACGGTGGTGGTCTGGTCGATGTCGTTGCCGTGCAGGCGCATGGCGGCTTCGAGGCGCAGCGTGTCGCGCGCGCCCAGGCCGGCCGGAATCAGGCCGTGTGGCTTCCCCGCCTGCATCAGCGCGTCCCACACGGTGGGCGCCATCGCGGGGGGGATCATGATCTCGAAGCCATCCTCGCCGGTATAGCCGGTGCGCGAGACGGTGCCGCGGACGGCGGCAATCTCGCCGTGGGCGAACCAGTAGTACTTGATGGCGGCCAGGTCGATGGCGGTCTGCTCTTGCAGGATCTCCTGCGCGCGCGGCCCCTGGATGGCAATCAGCGCGTAGCGGTTACTGGAGTTGACGATCGCCACGTCGGGCGAGGCTTCCTTGGCCCGTGTCGAGATCCATTCCCAGTCCTGGTCGATGTTGCCGGCGTTGATGACCAGGAGGTAATGTGACGGCCCGAAGCGGTAGACCAGCAGGTCGTCCACGAACGTGCCTTCGGGCGAGGTCAGGCCCGAATACTGGATCTGGCCGACCTGCAGTTTCGAGGCATCGTTGCTGGTGATGTGCTGGACGGCCTCGAGGGCGCCCTTGCCGGCAATTTCGACTTCGCCCATGTGGGAGACGTCGAACAGGCCGGCCGCCGTGCGCACGGCGAGGTGTTCCGCGGTAATGCCCGAGTACTCGACAGGCATGTCCCACCCACCAAAGGGGACCATGCGGGCGCCGAGGTCGACGTGCGTACCGTGAAGCGGGGTGCGTTTCAGTGGAGCGGCGGAATCAGTCATTTAATGAGGGGGTTCACCTGATAAGGTGAACCCCCAAACGGTACTATGCCGCTCCGCCACGGTCAAGGCGACTGACTGGCCTTTTGGCGCCTGTTCCTGCGCTCGCCAATCGCCACGCACGCGGCAATCGAGCCGCCGAGCGCGACCCAGACCAGCCAGGGCCCCGTTTCGTAACCCAGCTGCATCGACGCAGGCACCAAAATAGCGGCGACGATTCCTGCGACCAGCACCCCGACGACGACCTCACCGAGAATCCGAAGCAGCATCAACGGCCTCCTTCCGCAGTGAACAGAGAGATCCTAGACCGGCACCCCGCCGGAGCAACCGATCAACCAGAACCAGGCCAACTCGGACTGCAGCGCGAACTGGAACCCGCAGGCAGCCGTCCACCCGGGAACCCACCAGTAGTCCGAGACGCAGGCGTTGAACTCCCAGTTGTACACATTCACGGTGTGCGCGTACTCCGCCCAGCAAGCGTAAGGTCCCTCAGTGCGATCCTTGAACGACGCCAGCGTCGCTTGTCGCGTGCCGGCTGGCATGGGCCGGGTCGCCGTCACCGCGAGGCCGCGCACCGCGTTCAGGAGCGCATGCGACGACCTCAACGACTGGGCCTGCGGCGAGTCGTTCGCGGCGAGCGCGACGATTAAGCTCTCGAAGCCGTCGAGCGCCTTCGACCCCACCATCAGCTTTTGCACCTTCGCAATGTTGGCCTCGAAGGGATCGGCCATCTGTAGCCGCAGGACACGGCCCATTCGACCGACTCGGATGGCCCCGTTGGTACCGGCTTCCAACTCAATGACGTCGCCAGGCACCTCCACGCGAAGGGACACCGTGTCGCGCCCCACCCGCTTGAAAAACTTGACGCCGCGCCCTTCAGCCCGCAGCGTCGGCTGCTCCTTCTCCCATCCCATGGTGAACGTCGTCTCACCAGCCTTGCGAGGCGCGGCTTCCGGCCGCGCCGACGGCGTGGCGATGGCTGCCAACATCACGATTCCCAACCACAGCTTTCGATTCATGACTTCCTCCGACCCGGGTGTGCTTTTGGCGCACCCATCTCGAAGATCGGCGCATGACCGCACGGCACCCCCGCCCTGCCTCGCCGTCTTCAACCTGCCGGAGGCCTCCGGCAAACCAGTACGAAACCGTTGAGGCGTGTCGGCTTACGGCGGCGACACCAGTGCGCTCACCCCGTCGGTCGGCGGCGCTGACGGCGCCGGGCGATAGCGAAGGTAGGCATTGAGCGTGTGGTAACTGATGTCGAGCATGCGGCACGCCTGTCGCTTGTTGCCCGCATGACGTTCGAGCACGAGCCGGGCATAACGGCTGCCCCACGCGCGCATGGTGTCGCCGAGCCGGAACGCCGGCACCAGCACGTCGCCATACGTGCCCCGCAGACTGATCGGCAAGTCGTCCACGCTGATCTGGCGCGATTCGGCCGTCGCGATCGCGCCTTCGAGCATCCGCTCCAACTCGCGCACATTGCCAGGCCAGTCGTACGCGATCAGTGCGTCGACGGCGGCCGGCGTCATGCTCAACCGCCCGCGGCCGTCGTGGCGCGCCAGGAAGTACTGCGCCAGTTCCAGGATGTCGCCCTTGCGGCGCCGCAAGGGCGGCACCGCGATCTCGACTCCGCTAAGGCGATAGAACAGGTCGGTCCGGAACAGGCCCTGCTCCACCAGCGCCGCCAGGGGCCGATTGGTGGCGGCGACAATCCGCGTGTCGATGCGCCGCGCGCCGTTGCCGCCCACCCGCTCGACGGTGAAGTCCGGGATGGCGCGCAGCAGCTTCGCCTGCGCCGCCGTCGACAGGTCCGACACCTCGTCCAGAAACAGGGTGCCGCCATCGGCGTGCTCGAACTTGCCGCGCCGGCCGCGCACGCCGGTCGCGGTGCGTTCCTCGATGCCGAACAGCTCGGCCTCGATCAGCGTTTCGACCAGCGCCGCGCAGTTGATGGCGACGAACGGTCCCTGCCGGCGCCGTCCCAACTCGTGAATCTGTCGGGCCACCAGCTCCTTCCCGACGCCACTCTCGCCCTCGATCAGCACGGTGAAGTCGGTGCTGGCCACGCGCTCAACCCGGTCGCGCAACGCGCGCATCACCTCGCTCGAACCAATCAAGGGGGCGGCGCCATCGCGCTCGGTGGCCCTCAACAGCGTCGACGAGTTCGCCAGCCGCTCGGCTTCGATCAACAGCGCCGCCAGGTTCGCGGCCGCCTCGATGACCTGGCAGGTCCACGCATCCGGCCCGCGCCGCGCATCGAACGCCGCCTCGAGCACGACCTGCCGCCCAGGTTCCTTCACCGGGACCACGTACGCCACGTAGTCGCGGGCCCGGATCGGTTGCAACGACCGCGTCGGCATCGAAGCCGACAGCTCGTTCAACCGGATGCTGCGCACGCCGTTCAGGCGGCGCAGGCGTTGGACGAGCAACGCCGCCAGGTTGCGACGATCTTCGGTACCCACCAGGTCCGCCGCCACCTGGCGGAGGATCGGAAAGATGCCACTGCGCCGGTCGGCGCTCCGGCGCTGCACGCCCGACGCGCCGGCCGAGGCCATGACTCTGTTGCCGCCCCTCATACGCTGCCCCTCTCCATGACGAGTGCTGGGACGGCTAACAAAGCTGATGCCAACTCTGGCCGGCTTGGGTTTGGCGCAAATCCCGCTCCGTCAGCCGGCTCGCCAGACTCACCTCGCGCTGCCTGGGTATTCGCTGCCCGTGATGCCGCCACACAGGCGGCAAACGCCGGGCACCCGCTACTCGCTACCCTCCGTCGCCGCGCCAACCTCAACGCGGTCGTCGAAGACCACGAGGCCGTGATAGCGCAGCGGATCAAGGCGCGCGACGTGGCACCGTTCCACGCGGCCCCGCACGCACGAGCGAGCCCCGCCACCGCACAACTGCAACTCGGTATGAGCGCCAGGCCGTAGCCGCGTTCCCGATTCGACCAGCGCGGCACGGCTGCTGATGTTGACCAGGACCACCGCCTGGCCGGGCCGCAGCACGGCGCCCGCCGCAAACCGTGGGCCGCCGCCCGACAGGCGCCGCTCGAGACGGCGCTCGATCAGCTGTCGCGCTACGGCCGCCATTGCCGCGCCCGCGCATCGAACATCAGGACGCGCACGCGGCCGGTAGCACCGTAGATTCGAATCGCCATTTGCGGTCCGCGCTGAGCCGCCAGGTACAAGGTGCCGCTGGTCGAACCGCCGAGCGGACTGAACGACACCAGCGACGAGTTGCCGATGCGCAGCGGATCGGCGCCAGTGGCCATGGCGCCGCCGGTACCCACGTCAGCAATCGGCTGGTTGATGCGCAACGCCACGCCACGCGCGTGATCGTCGATCCAGTTAACGGGCGTCAGTACCGGATCCGCCAGCCGATCGATGTCCTTCTGAAGTACTCCGTTGCCGTTGCCGTCGACGAACAGCTGGATGGCCGTCCGGCCGTCCAGCTGTTCGAACCTGACCGCTACGGCCGCGCCTCGCTTGAGCGACTCGAGCCGCGCCCGCTGCAGTTGCGCCGCCAGGTACTGCGTCCCAACAATCACGTGCTCGCGATCCAGGGTGCCACCGACCACCGGCACCGCGATCGCAGCCAACACCAGGCTGAGCCCAGCGGCGACGACCACGTCGATCAGCGCGAGTCCACGCTCACTCGCCGCCACCGCTGGCCTTGTCAGGCTTGGCCACACTGACAAGCGGCTTGATCTTCAGGAAGCTCTTCTCGCCGATGCCCTTTACGTTCATCAGCTCTTCGATCTTCTTGAAGCCGCCATTCTTGGTTCGGTACTCGAGAATGCGCTCGGCCACCTTGGGACCGATGCCCGGCAGGGTGGCGAGCTGATCGAGGGTCGCCGCGTTGAGGTTGACCGTCGTTTTCTCGGCCGCCGGTGCCTGGGCGTAAAGTGGCGCCGAATCGACCGGCGTGCCGGCGATGAGCAGTGCACACAAGGCCAAGGCCGTCGAAAGAGTTGATCGCATGGGGTTCCTCCTAATCAGTGGGTAACGTGGTGATTTGGTGAGTTGGTGATTTGATTTGGTGACTGCGCGGGAAGGTTCGATGACGACGTACGGTCAGGCGGCCATCAGCGGACAGAGCCGCGCAGTCAGTGCGCAGCAGAGCAAGGCGCGCTCCGGCTCAGGTGAATCGCCGCAACCGATTCACCGCGGGGTGCTTCCGGCGTTTCCCGCCGCGGTCCTGGACGCGTCGGCCGTGGGCTGGCGCCAACTCGCGTTCCCTCTCGGTGGTGAGGAAGGCCATTTCGGGCCTGATCGGCGAGGGTCCCACGGGCAACCGCGGTTGCGCCGAAGGCAACTGCGGTTCCCGTGTCCTGCTACAATCCGGACCGACCGAGCCGCCGCGCCTGACACCGGCGATCGGCCACCAGAGGATGAACATGCGAAAACACACTTTCCTTCCCGCCGGCCTGACGGCCCTTGCTGCTGCGGCCGTGCTCACGGCCACGGTGTCGGCGCAGAACCCGGTCACCCAGCGGATGGCGCAGTGCTCACTGGTGTGGGCTGGCCACGAAGACGCCATCGAGAAGCACCTCGCCGAAGGCGCGATCCTCAAGATGGAGGCGGTGCCGATCGGCGTCACGAAGCCGCAGCGCGCCACGCTCGAACCGGGCGGCCCCGCCGAGCGCTTTGCCTGGAAGGCCCTGAACCCCGGCTACAGCAAGGGCTACATGGAGAGCTACAAGGCCGAAATCGCCGCCTACAAGTTCGACCGCATGCTCGACCTCCACATGGTCCCGCCCATCGTCGAACGCACGATCAGCGGCCGGAAGGGCGCAGCGGTCCTGTGGGTCGAGAACACCAAGCCATGGAGCGTCGAAAAGCCCCCGCAGGGGCCTGAGCCCAAATGGAGCATCCAGCTGACCCGCATGAAAATGTTCGATCAGCTAATCGCGAACATCGATCGCAACCAGGGCAACCTGATCTACGACGACGATTGGCACCTGTTCCTGATCGACCACTCGCGCGCCTTCATCGACAAGAAAGACCTCAAGGGCATGGCGCCACTCGGCCGCGTGGACCGGCAGTTGTGGACGAAGATGCAGGCGCTGACGTTCGACCAGCTCAACCAGGGGCTTGGGGAATGGGTCGGCGAGAAGGAAAAGAAGGCGCTCTTGCTGCGGCGCGACAAAATGGCTGAAGAGATCAATAAAATGGTCGCCAAGCGCGGGGAGTCTGTGTTCTACGATTAGGGATGCGGATTGTTGCAGCCTTGCTGGCCGGCGCGCTCCTGGGTGCGCCCGCCGCACTCCTCACCGCGCAAGGCTCGCCGCGGGTCGTCGCGATCGGCGACATCCACGGCGCGATCGATGAGTTCACCTCGATCCTGAAGGTTGCCGGACTGACCGGCGCTGACGGCCGCTGGACCGGCGGCCGCACCCACCTCATTCAAACCGGCGATTACACCGACCGCGGCGACGGCACGCGCGCCGTGCTCGACCTGCTGATGGCGCTTGAACCGCAGGCCAGGAAGGCCGGCGGCCGCGTCGTGTCGCTGCTTGGCAATCATGAGGTGATGAACCTCATCGGCGATACGCGCGACGTCACCCGCGAGATCTTCGCCACCTTTGCCGATGCCAACTCCGAGGCGCGGCGCCAGGAGGCCTGGTCGCAGTACGCCGCCCTGGCGGCCGCCCGCGTGGCGAAGGGCGCGTCCGTGCCGCCGGTCTACGGGCAAACGCGCGACGCGTGGCTCACCACGCACCCGCCCGGCTACGTCGAGTATCGCGAGGCCTTCGCGCCGAAGGGGAAGTACGGCCGGTGGCTGCGCGACAAGGACATGGTCTTGCGGCACGAAGGCTCAATCTTCATGCACGCCGGGTTCGACCCCGACACCGCGCCACCCAAGTTCGACGACATGAACACCCTGCTCCGCGCCGAAGTGCGGCGGCTCGACCGGTTCAGGGACCTGCTGGTGGCCCAGAAGCTCGCGCTGCCGTTCTTCACGCTGCAGGAAATCCTGCAGGTCGCCTCGAACGAAATCGGCACCGCCAACGCGCTGATCGCCGCGGCCCAGGCCGAAGGCAAGCAACCTGACCGCTCAAAGCTGAACACGGCGTTGCTGCTCGAGGCGCAGGAGATCCTGAAGATCGACACGTGGCTGGTGGTGGCCGGCGACGGCCCGCTCTGGTATCGCGGACTCGCCACGCTGCCAGACGACGCGAGTGGCGGGCCGTTCGCGGCGCTGCTGCAGCGGTACGACGCCAGGCGGTTCGTAACTGGCCACACGCCGCAGCAGAACCGGCGGATCAACGCCCGCTTCGGTGGCCGCGCGATCCTGATCGATACGGGGATGTTGAGCTATTACAAGGGCCGCGCGTCGGCCCTGCTGATCGAAGGCGACGTACTCACCGCCATCTACGAAGACGGGAAGGTGCCGCTCGAAGGTCCGCCTAACCACCTTCGCCAAGGCTACGGCGGTCAAGAAGGCGGACACTACATAGACGACGCGGAGCGGAACCAGGCCACGGTCTGGCGAAGCCCGTCCTCGAGCGTCACCGTCGGCCGGTAGCCGAGCAGGCGCTCGGCTTTCGCGATGTCAGCCTGCGAATCGCGCACGTCACCGGTCCGCGCCTCCTCGTAGATCGCGTCGACGTCAGACCCGATGATCTTCTTCAGCGTCGTCAGCAGCTCGTTGAGCGACACGCGCCCGCCGGTCGCCACGTTGAAGACTTCCCCGCCCACGCCAGGCGTCTCGGCCGCGCGCAGCACGCCGTCCACGACATTGCTCACAAACGTGAAGTCGCGAGTCTGGCCGCCGTCGCCGTAGATCACCGGTCGCGTGCCATCGAGCAGCGACTTGATGAACAACGAGATCACGCCGGAGTACGGTGAGCCGGGATCCTGCCGCGGCCCAAACACATTGAAATAGCGCGTGGTCACGACTTCCAGCCCATAGAGGCGCGTGAACATCTGCCCGTATTGCTCGCTGACCAGCTTCTGCAACGCGTACGGCGTCATCGGCTTGGTGGGCATGTCTTCGCGCTTGGGCAGCGTCGGCTGGTCGCCATAGACCGACGACGACCCGGCGAACACGATGCGCTTGACGCCCGCGTCTTTGGCCGCCACCAGGATGTTGAGCATGCCGTCGACGTTGGCCCGGTGCGACTCGCGCGGATTCTTGACCGAGCGCGGCACCGACGGAATGGCGGCCTGGTGCAGCACGTAGTCGACACCCACCACCGCCGCCGCGGCCGTGTCGGCCTCGGCCAGGTCGCCGGCCGTGAACTCCACGCCCGGCTGCAGGTTGTGCTCAAAGCCGGTCACCAGGTTGTCGACGACCCGCACGCGGTGGCCGCGGGCGGCGAGCGCGGCCGACAGGTGAGAGCCGATGAAGCCGGCACCGCCGGTCACGAGATAAGTGGACATCAACGTTTTCCCAAAGAGTGCCGCAGTGAGCCTATAAGCCGAATTCTGTCCCGCGACGCCCTTGCGAGCGCCGCGAGGGTAACCATTCCTCTAGCCCCGACATTACTGGCGGGGTCGAGCAACCTACCCGGAGACCTCAGGCGGGCCGCCTGTGGCGGTCCCCAGCTTGCGCCGGGGGGCCTCGTCTCCCTATTTGGTCTTGCTCCGTGCGGGGTTTGGCCTGCCACGCTTGTTACCAAGCGCGCGGTGGGCTCTTACCCCACCATTTCACCCTTACCCTTCGACTCGGGACGACGGGCCTCACGGCCCGCCGCCCCTCGCTCAGGGCGGTATATTTTCTGTGCCACTGTCCGTCGGGTCGCCCCGCCCGGGAATTACCCGGCGCACTGCCCTGTGGAGTTCGGACTTTCCTCTCCCGCCAGCACTTCTCACCTCGCGGCAAGGTTACTGATGGCAGCGGTTACCCGGCTCACTGCAGCGTAGCTAGTTCGAATCTTTCTCCTGCGAAATCTGGTACTGCTCGAGCTTCTTGTATAGATTACTGCGCGGCGTATCGATGACCTCGGCGGTCTTCGAGATATTCCATCCATTCTCCCTCAACCGCGCCACCAGGTACGCCCGTTCCGATCCCGACTTGAACTCCTGGAGCGTGGTGGCCTGCAGCCATGCGGGCGTCGCCGCGCCCGCCACGGCCACGTCGCCGTCGGCACCGGCCCCGGCCCCGGCGGCCAGCATCGGCGCGTCGCCGCGGATGGCGCCGCCCTCGGGGATGTCGCGGGCGTCGATTGCCTCGCCACCGGTCATGATCATCAACCGCTCGACGAAATTGCGCAGCTCGCGAATGTTGCCGCGCCAGTGCTGCTGCTTCAACCGCTCCATGGCGGCGGCGGTAAAGGTCTTGCGGTGGAAGTTGTTGTCGCGCGCGAACAGGTCGGCAAAGTGGCGGACCAGCGCCGGGATGTCGTCGCGGCGCTCGCGCAGCGCCGGCACGTGGATCGGCACCACGTTGAGGCGATAGAACAGGTCTTCACGGAAGGTGTGGCGGTCGATCTCTTCCTCGAGGTTCTTGTTGGTGGCGGCAATGACCCGGACGTCGACCTTGATGATGCGGTTGCTGCCCAGGCGCTCGAGCTCCTGCTCCTGCAGCACGCGCAGCACCTTCGCCTGCGTCTTCAGGCTCATGTCGCCGATCTCGTCGAGGAAGATCGTGCCCTTGTCGGCCTGCTCGAACTTGCCGATCTGTCGGTCGGTCGCGCCGGTGAACGACCCCTTTTCGTGGCCGAACAGCTCCGACTCGATCAGCTCGTCGGGAATGGCGGCGCAATTGACTTGGACGAACGCGCCATCGCGCCGCAGGCTGTCGCGATGAATGGCGCGCGCCACCAGCTCCTTGCCGACGCCACTCTCACCCCAGATCAGCACCGTGGCATTGGTCGGCGCCGCCTTCTGGATCGCGCTGCGGACGACCGCCAGCGAGGGTGAGTCGCCGACGATCTGATAGCGCTTCTCGGCATCGCGCCGGTAGTGCTTGTTCTCGCTCTTGAGCCGGCGGGTATCGACCGCGTTGCGCGCGGTCAACAGCATGCGGTCGCGTTCAACCGGCTTTTCGATGAAGTCGAACGCGCCGAGCCTGGTGGCTTCGACCGCGTTCTGGATGTCGGCATTCCCGGTGATGATGACGATGGGGGTGACGCCGACCATGTGGTGGAGCTTCTGCAACACCTCGAGGCCGTCCATGCCCGGCATCTTGATGTCGCAAAACACCAGGTCCGGTGATTCCCGCTCGACCAGCTTGACGCCCTCGTCGCCGCTCGCCGCGAGCATCACCTCATACCCCTCGTATTCAAGCGTCATCTTGAACGAGTCGCGAATCGCGACATCGTCGTCAATCACGAGAATGCGTGGCTTCACCGCTGCTCCGTGCGAACGGTGCGAATCGAGCGAGTACCGGCGTCGGGGTCATACAGGAACACGGCCAGGATGTCGCCCGGCTGGGCGGCGCCCACCACGCGGCGGAACCCGGCGATCGAGTTCACCGGCTGGCGGTTGAGCTCCAGGATGATGGCGCCCCGCTCGATGCCGGCGTCGTAGGCCAGCGAGAGCGGCTCGACCCGCTGCACCAGCAGGCCGGTCATGCCGGAAGGGATGTCGAAGCGGTGGGCGTTGCTGTCGTCGATCTCGATCAGACTCAGCCCGAGTTCGCCCGGGCCGGTACGCTGGACCGAGCGGTCGGCCGGCGACACCGGCGTCTCCTGCGCCCGCTGCGGCCGCTCGGCCAGCTTCACCGACACCTCGCGGGCGCGGCCGTCGCGCACGTAGGCCAGGCGCGCGCTGCTGCCCGGCACGCGCTCGGCAATGTCGCGGATCAGGCCATCGTGGGTCTGCACCGGCTGGCCGTCCACCGACATGATCACGTCGTACGGGCGCAGGCCGGCGCGCGCGCCGGGCGAGCCCGCGGCCACGTCCTGGACCAGCGCGCCTTCCCCTTGCGGCAGTTTGAGCGAGGCCTGCAGATCGGGATCGACGTCGCGCAGCGTCACGCCGATGTAGCCGCGCTCGACGCGGCCGAGCTTCTTCAACTGCGGCAGGATGCCACGCGCCTGGTTGATCGGAATCGCGAAGCCGATGTTGTTGGCCTGGCGGCTGATCGCCGAGTTGATGCCAATCACCTGGCCGCGTCCGTTGATCAGCGGCCCGCCGCTGTTGCCGAAGCTGATGGCGGCATCGGTCTGGATGTAGTTGTCGAGGCTCGCGTCGAACAGCTTGCGGCCAATGAAACTGACCACGCCGACCGTCACGGTGTGCTCGTACGCCAACGGATTGCCAATGGCGCAGACCCATTCGCCGACCCGCAGGCCGCTCGAATCGCCGAGCGGGGCGTGCGGAAACGGCGTGGCTCCCGAGACCTTGATCAAAGCAATGTCGGTGTCGGGATCGGATCCCACCACCTCGGCGCGCAGGCTGCGGCCATCGGCCAGCTTCACGGTCAGCCGCTCGGCGCCCTCGATCACGTGGTGATTCGTCAGGATGTGGCCGGCGGCGTCGATCAGGAAGCCGGTGCCGGTCCCGCGCCGGGGCGCCTCGTTGCCGCGACGGCCCAGGTCAAACGGGTCGCCGTCGCGCGGCGCGCCCTCCTGGAGCAGGCGGCGTGCCCGCCGGCCGCGGGCCGTGGCGTCGATGTTGACCACCGCCGGGTTCAGCCGCGCGGCGATGTCGGCGAAATTCACGGGCCCCGGGCTGAACCGCTCCACGGTTCCGGTTCCTGCCGGGCCGGACTCCGCGTCACCGCGCGCCTGGAGGGTCGACACGCCGGCACCGGAGGCGTCCAGGCCAGCCTCACTTCCCGGCACGGCCAGCCGCGGCGTCGACAGGATGACGCCTACCAGGAGGCCGATGATGCCGGTGAGCGTGGCGATGATCCACGCGAACTGCCGCGTCATGATTCGATCATTATACGGCGCAAGAACGCCTCTTCATCGAGCGTCTCAATGCCCAGTGCGCGCGCTTTCTCGGTCTTGCTTGCCCCCGGTTCCGTGCCGGCGATGAGCGCCGTGGTCTTCTTGCTGACCGAACCGGTGACCTTTGCGCCAAGCGCCTCGAGCCTGGCCTGCGCGTCTTCGCGCGACATCGACGCCAGCGTGCCGGTGATCACGAAGCTCTTGCCCGCCAGCGGCTGCGGACCAGCCGGCGCCACCTTGCGCTCGCCGGTCATCTTCAGCCCGGCTGCCTGCAGCCGCTCGACCAGCTCGCGGTTGCGCGGTTCGTCGAACCACGTGCGAACCGCCTGGGCCAGTACCGGCCCGATCTCGCGCACCTGCTGCAAGGCGTCGAGCGACGCGGCCTGGATCTCGGCGACCGACCCGAAGTGGTCGGCCAGCACCTGCGCGCCGCGCTCACCGACGTGACGAATGCCCAGGCCATACAACAGCCGCCACACCTCGTTGGCCTTCGACTTCTCGATCTCGCCGATCACCTTGGCGGCGGACTTCTTGCCCATCCGCTCGAGGCTCTCGAGCCCCTCGGGCGTCAGGTGATACACATCGGCCAGGCTCTTCACGAGGCCCGACTCGGCCAGCTGGCCGACCAGCGACTCGCCCATTCCCTCGATGTTCATCGCGCCGCGCGACGCGAAGTGCTCGAGCCCGCGCCGCAGCTTGGAGGGGCACGAACTGTTCTCGCATCGCCAGACGGCCTCGTCTTCAGGCTTGTGCAGCGGGCTGTTGCACACCGGGCAGGCGGTCGGCATCACCCACGGCGCCGGGCGGTCGGCCGCCTCGGGGTGCGCGGGACCCACTACGCGCGGGATCACATCGCCGGCCTTCTCGATAATCACCATCTCGCCCGGGCGAATGTCCTTGCGGATGATGTCGTCGGGGTTGTGCAGCGTAGCCATGGAGATGGTCGATCCGGCCACGACCGTCGGTTCGAGCATGGCAAACGGGGTCGCCGCGCCGGTGCGGCCGATGTTCACCTCGATCCGGTGCAGCATCGCCACCTTGCGCTCGGCGGGAAACTTGAACGCCGTCGCCCACCGCGGAAACTTCGACGTCGTCCCCAACCGTTCGCGAGCCGCCAGGTCGTTCAGCTTGATGACGACGCCGTCGGTTTCGAAGGCCAGCTGGCCGCGTTTCTCGCGCCACTCGTCGCAGAAGACGATCACCGCGTCAATGCCGTCGCACTCACGCCAGTGCGGCTCCACCGCCAGTCCCCAACTCTTGAGATCGCGCAGCATCTCCGAATGCAGAGACGCCCCGTCCGACCCGCCCAACCCGCCCGGTGACACCACCTGGTACAGCCATGCCGACAGTCCGCGCTTCGACACCAGCGCGGGGTCGAGGTTGCGCATGGTGCCGGCCGCGGTGTTGCGGGCGTTGGCGTACAGTGGCTCGCCCGCGGCTTCCTGCTCTTCGTTCATCCGCTCGAACGCCTGCTTCGGCAAGTAGACCTCGCCGCGAATCTCCAGGCGACCCTCCGGACCGTTCTTCAACGCCAGCGGGATGGCGCGCACGGTGCGCACGTTCGCGGTCACGTCCTCACCTCGCGACCCATCGCCGCGCGTCGCCCCGCGCACCAACCGGCCGTGATCATAGGTCAGGGCAATGCTGAGGCCGTCGATCTTGAGTTCGGCCACGTACCCCGGTGATCTGTCGAGCGCCAGGCCCTTGCGCACACGCTCGTCGAAGGCGCGCAGGTCTTCCTCGTTGTAGGCGTTGTCGAGGCTGAGCATCGGCTGGAGATGATCGACCGTGACAAAGCCTTCGGCCGGACGTCCGCCGACGCGCTGCGTGGGTGAGTCGGGTGTGACCAGTTCGGGGTGAGCCGCCTCGATCGCCTTCAGCTCGTTCATCAAGGCGTCGAATTCGGCGTCGGAGACCCGCGGCGCCGCGTGCAGGTAATAGAGCTCTTCGTGCCGCCGGATCTGCTGTCGGAGTTGGTCGGTGCGCTCGGCGGGAATCATTCAATGCCTTACACGGAAGCACTGAAGCACATAAAACTCAATGGTTGGCGGTGTTTCCGTGATTCTGTGTTTCAGTGCGATGCATTTCTACCGGTCTCGTAGCAGAACGTAGTCGGCGAGCCCCATCAGGGCCTCGCGCTCGCGGCTGGGCGAAAACTGCCGCAGCTGGCGCTTGGCGGTCTCGCCAAACTCCACCGCGCGGGCATAGGCGTAATCAAGCGATCGGTGCTCCGCCAGCAGCGCCTTGATGCGCGCCCAGTTCTCGGCGCTGACGTCGCGATCGCGAACGGCGTTGCGGATGAGGTCGCTCGCCTCGGCGCCGCCGTGCTCGAGCAGGTGGATGATCGGCAGCGTGATCTTGCCTTCGCGCAAGTCGCCGCCCACCGGCTTGCCAATGACTTCAGCCGCGCCGGTGAAGTCGAGCAGGTCGTCAACCAACTGGAACATCGTGCCGAGGCCGAACCCGTACTCGCGCAGCGCCTGTTCTTTCTCGGCGCCAACCTCGCCCAGAATGCCGCCGATCTGCGCGCAGCCTCCAAACAGGTAAGCGGTCTTGCGGTGGATGATGTCGAAATGCTCGTTCTCGGTGAGATCGACCACGCCGTTCTTGGTGAGCTGATAGAGCTCACCTTCGATCATGCGCAGCGTGACATCACACAGCAGGCGCACCACGTCCAGCGAGTCCTGGGTGAGCGCCATGGCCATCGACTTGATGTAGAGAAAGTCGCCGGCGAGCACCGTGACGTCGTTGCCCCATTGCGCGTGCGCGGACTTACGCCCCCGCCGCACCTCGGCATCGTCGATGATGTCGTCGTGCACCAGCGTGGCGGTGTGAATGAACTCCACGACCGCGGCGTTGGTGATGGCGCGCGGGCCGGAATAGCCGGACAGCCGCGCGGCCATGAGCAGCACAGCCGGACGCACGCGCTTGCCCCCGCTCTTCTGCAGGTAGTTGCCGATCTCCGGGATGATATGGATCTGCGACTGGACCTGCATCGCGAACTCACGCTCGACCGCAAGCAAGTCTTCGCGTACGGGTTCGAACAGTTGGATCAGGTCCGCTTGGGTCCGGGGTGCGGCATTGGACACGTGGCCTCAATCTCACCATAGGCAGAGGGCGGTGTCAACGAAAGGGAACGCCTGTTAATGCTTGCAGGGGCGAGCTTTGCAGGAATCCTACGGCCGGAACAGTGCGTCAAAGTTGTGATCGGTTTCGGCGGCGACGACCGCTGGCGCCACTCCACGGGCCGTGGCGACGTAGTCGACGACCTTGGCCACGTGGGCCGGCTCGTTCCGTTTGCCGCGGTACGGCACCGGCGCCAGGTAGGGGCTATCGGTTTCGACGAGCAGGCGGTCGGCCGGCACCCGCGTGAGCGCAGCTCGCAGCGCCTCGGCCTTGGGAAAGCTCACCACTCCGGGAATCGACAGGTAGAACCCGGTCGCCAGGGCGCGGTCGGCCGCCGCCGAATCGCCGGTGAAGCAGTGGAACACACCACGCAAGTCGGTGCCGCCCTCTTCGGCGAGGATGCGGAGCGTGTCATCTTCTGCCTCGCGCGTATGGATTACGATCGGCAAATCGCGGCTCTTCGCCAGCCGCAACTGGGCCCGAAACACCGCCTGCTGCACCTCGCGCGGGGAGAAGTCGTAGTGGTAATCGAGACCGATCTCGCCAATCGCCCGCACCGCCGGCAGCGCGTCGAGGCGCGCGACGACGGCGGTCGCCGACGCCTGCGGATCGGCCGCGTAGTGATTGGCATGGTGCGGATGCACGCCCACGGCGAAACGGCACTCGGGCCATGCCGCTGCCACCACCGGGACGCGCGCGAACTCCGCCTCGTCTTCGGCCGCCAGGATCACGAGCGCGCGCCGCACGCCGGCCGCGCGCGCGCGCGCGACCACCTCGACGAGATCGCCGGCGAACTCCTCGCCGGCGATGTGGCAGTGTGAGTCAGTCACGTAAGGTCCCGCTAACAGGAGATCAGGAGGCCAGGAGCATTTGGGTTAGGTTCTCCTGAACTCTTGATCTCCTGTTAGACGCCGCCTGATCTGCTGGGTCATTGCTTATTCAGCCCCGTCATCCAGTTCAGCACGACCACGATCGGCGCGGTTCCGTCCAGCACCGTCGGCGTGGAGACGATGAGAAAGCGGCGCCCGTCTGGTGTGATGTCGTAATTGTGCGGCGGCAAGTTCAGCAGGCCCTGAAACAATACCTGGGGCACGCCGGCTCTGAAAGCGCCTCCCGGAACCGCGCCTGTCAGATCCACTGCCATCAGCGTACCGCCACTGTCGAAGAACAATTCCTTCCCGTCCAAGCGCCAGCGCGGGTAGTAGCCGCTCGTTGATGAAATCTGCCACTTACCCCCGGCGAGTGGAAAGCTCTGCACGAACACCTGGGCCTGCCCGCTCTCATCCGACGTGTAGGCAATCCAGCGTCCATCAGGCGAAAACGAGGCCCCGAACTCACTGAATGGAGTCGCGACCACGCGTGCCGGCTTGGCGTCTCCGACCAAGGGCAGCACCCAGAGGTCTGCCTTCGTAACGGGATCGTCTTCCTGATACAGAATATATCGGCCGTCCGGTGACCAATCGTTGATCAACTTGTTGAACGGCGTCTTCAAGAGCAACTTCTCGACCTCGGTTCCACCGGCGTCCTTCACGTAGAGGTTGAACACACCACCGTCGCGGTTCGAGACAAAGGCGATGCGCTTTCCGTCCGGAGACCAGACCGGGACGTTGTCTGCCGCAGGATCGAAGGTGAAGCGGGTGCTGCTGCCTCGTGCAAGGTCATCAATCCAGATATCGCCACCGCCCTCTGCCCGAAACACGGCGAGGCGCGCGCCGTCAGGCGACAGTCTGGGATTTTCGTACATGCTTGCCGGCTTGACGCTTGGCTCAACTTTTCCGGTGCGATCAATCCAGGTGAGCTGACGACCACCCGTGCCCCCGCTCCGATAGGCAAGCACGCCATTCTGCGAGACCGTCATGCCACCCGTGCCGGTGGACGGGCCCGAACCGACGCCCTCGGCCACTTGAAATGAGTCTCCAGACATCTCGAATGTGATCGGATCGAGCCGCTGCGCCATCAACGTACTTTCGCGCAGAAACAGGAGCAGGTTCGGCGAGGCAAACTCCGGCTTGGTCGTGGCGGCGACCAGAAATTTCCTGTCTTTTGAATTTAGCGAGCCCACGTAGATGCCGGTGTTCTCCGGCTGGCTGCTTTGGACCAGGTATAGAAAGTGAATGCCATCAGGGAGAAAGCGCGGGAACAGATGAGCCGTCTCGCCGCGAGATCGGTCCAACTCCGACACCGATGCTTGCGGGCCACCCGACGCAGCGATGCGTATCAGGCCACCGTTCGCCACCGGCGCGAACAGGATGACCCCTTCACCATTCCAGGTACCTCCACGGCCGCCGCCAGCATCAGCCACGGTCTGTGGAGTAGCACCGAGCGTGTCCACCTTCTTCAGCTTGCCATCGGCGAAGAACCCGACGTGTCGGCCGTCGGCCGACCAGAATGGGTGTGTGCCGCCTTCGGTTCCGGGCAACATCATCCCGTTCACGCGCTCGATTGGGCGCAGCCACAGTTTTCCGATCCCTTCCTCCGTGACGCGCGCCACCAACTGGCGGCCATCAGGGGATAGCGCCAGCATCAACGGCGGGACGACGCCCGAAGAATCAACGCGTATTTCGAACGTTGCCTTTGGAGGATCGGCTTCACGACGCCACGGAGCCCAGAGCACGACGGCGGCAACGGCGACGATGGTCGCGAACGCCGCCACGATCCACGGAGCCTTGGACGCTGACCCCGGCGCGGCGATCACCGTCGCAGGCGCGGCGGGGGGAGCCTCGTCCGCCCTCGCGTTGACATCGTCCATCTCCAGACGGGCATCGCCGATCGAACTCAGTCGCCGCCGGGGATCCTTTTCGAGACAGCGCCGCAGCAAACGTCGCAGCGGCGTCGGTAAGTCAGCCGGAAGCGCCGTCCAGGCGACATCGTCTTTCAGCACGGCCGCCAGCGTGATCGAAACATCATCGCCCTCGAACGCACGCTGACCCGTCAGCATCTCGAACAGGACGACGCCGAAGGCCCAGATGTCGGCACGGCGATCGACGGCGCGGCCGCGCGCCTGCTCCGGCGCCATGTAGGCGGCGGTGCCGAGAATCAGGCCCATCTGCGTGGCGTGGACGCTGAGCGTCGGCGAGTTCATGGCGTTGGCGCTCGAGCCACCCGCGGGATCCAGCGCCTTGGCGAGGCCGAAGTCCAGCACCTTGACGGTGCCGTCGTCTCTCACCTTGATGTTCGCCGGCTTCAGGTCGCGATGAACGATCCCGGCCTCGTGCGCGGCGAGCAGGGCCTCGGCAATCTGCCGCGCGATCGCCAGCGCCTCGTCCAGAGGGAGCGCGCCGGTCGCCAGCCGGTCTGCCAGCGTCGGCCCTTCCACCAGCTCCATGACCAACGCCATGTGGCGTCCGGCTCCAGCCGGACCAGCGGGGTTGGTCTCTTCCACCCCGTAGATGGCCGCGATGTTGGGGTGGTTCAGCGACGCCAGGACCTGCGCTTCGCGGCCAAAGCGCGCCAGGCGGTCGGCATCGTCGGCAACCGATGCGAGCAGCACTTTGATCGCGACGTCTCGATTGAGCTTCGAGTCCCGGGCACGATACACCGCGCCCATCCCTCCGGCGCCAAGTTCGGCGACAATGTCGTAGTGACCGAGACGGGAACCTGGAGACAGGGGCATTCGGGGGACGCGCGCCGATTCTACACTACGGCGATCGGTCGCAGGAGATCAGGAGATCAGAAGCATTTGAGGAAGTTTCTCCTGATCTCTTGATCTCCTGTCTACCTCACCCGGGTGCCCGGTGTCGCGGGTTCGACGTTCAGCACGATGGCGGCGCCGCCGTCGGGGCTGGCGGCCAGCACCATGCCGTTCGACTCGAGGCCCATCATCTTGCGGGGCGCGAGGTTGGCCACGATGACGACCGTCTTGCCGACCATGGCTTCGGGCTCGTACGACTCGGCAATGCCGGCGAGAATCGTGCGAGGCTCGGCCTCGCCCGCGTCCACCGTCAGCTTCAGCAACTTTTGCGACTTGGGCATCCGCTCCGCTTCGAGGACTTTCGCGACCTTCAGCTGAATCTTCATGAAGTCGTCGATCGTGATCAGGGCGGGTGGGGCTGGTGGGGCTGGTGGGACAGGTTGGGCGGGTTGGGCGGGTTGGGCAGGTTGGGTTGCCGGGGTCGCAGCAATTGCCTGACCGGCCTCACCCGCCTGACCAGCCTGACCAGCCTGACCAGCCTCACCCGCCTGACCAGCCTGACCCGCCTTATTCTCTTCCGTCACATTCACTCCCTTGTCTGCTTCAATGCGGGGCCACAGGGCGCCCGCGTTCAGAACCTGCTTCTCACCTGACGCGCGCCAGGCGGTGTCTTTGTCGAGCCGGCGGTCGGAGGCCGGCGCAGAATCGCCGAGGCGGCGGAGGATCTCGGTCGCCGACGCCGGCATCACCGGTGACAACAGCACTGCGGCAATGCGCACCGCTTCAGCGGTATCGGCGAGCACGCCGTTCAGGCGGTCGGCCTGGCCCGGGTCCTTCGCCAGCGCCCACGGTTGTGTCTCGGCAATGTAGTTGTTGGCGGCGCTGACCAACCGGAACGCCGCCGCGGCGCCGTCGTGCAGCGCATGCACGTCCATCGCGGCTTTATAGGCAGCCACGTTCTCGGCCGCGATGGCGGCCAGTGGGCCGCCGCCGGCCGCCCGGATCGCCCCCTGCTGGTAGCGTTCCGTCATCGACGCGACGCGGTTCACCAGGTTGCCCAGGTTGTTGGCGAGGTCGGCGTTGTACTTCTCCTCGAACCGCTCCCAGGTGAAGTCGCCATCACCGCCGTACGGGATCTCCTTGGCGAGATACAACCGCAGCGGATCGGGGCCGAAACGCGACGCCGCATCCAGCGGATCGACGATGTTCCCCATCGTCTTGCTCATGCGCTCGCCCTTGAAGTAGACCCAGCCGTGGCCGAACACCTGCTTCGGCAGCGCGACGCCGGCGCTCATCAGCATCGCCGGCCAGATCACGCAGTGGAAGCGCGTGATGTCCTTGCCCACCACGTGCAGGCTGGCCGGCCACCATTCCTTGAACCGCTCCTCGTCCCATCCGTAGCCCACCGCCGCGGCGTAGTTAATCAGCGCGTCGAACCAGACGTAGACCACGCTGGATGGATCGAACGGCACCGGAATGCCCCACGATTGACCGGCGCGGGTCATCGAGATGTCGTCGAGGCCGCCTTCGACCAGCCGCAGGATCTCGTTGCGGCGAATGTCGGGCTCGATGAAGCTGGGATGCTCCTGGTAGTGCTTCAGCAGCGGCTGCTGGTATTTCGACAGGCGGAAGAACCAGTTCTTCTCCTTGATCCACTGCGGTTTCGTGTTGTGGATCGGACAGTTGCCGTCCACCAGGTCCTTCTCCTGCTTGAAGGCCTCGCAGCCGACGCAGTAGAAGCCCTCGTACGCGCCTTCGTAAATGTCGCCGTTATCGAGACATGCCTGCGCCATCTTCTGCACGGCCGGAAAGTGGCGCTTCTTGTCGCTGGTGCGAATGAAGTCGTCGAACGACACGTCGAGGCGCTGCCACACCTCGCGGAACACGCCTTCCATCTCGTCGCAGTACGCGAGCGGGTCCTTCCCCTGCTCGATCGCCTTGCGGTAGACGTTCTGCGAGTGCTCGTCGTTGCCCATCAGGAAATGAGTGTCGAACCCGGCCAGCCGCCGGTAGCGCGCGATGATGTCGGCCGTGACCTTCTCGTAGGCCGTGCCCAAATGCGGCCGGCTGTTCACAAAGTCGATTGCGGTCGTCAGAAAATACTTCATCGCTCCAGCCATGCCTTCTGCGCCAACGCTTGAATCTCCTTGATTGGGATGCTCCGCTCGGCCGCCAGTTTCGCCAAGTCCTCGAACTCGGGTTGCGCGTTCACGATCTGGCCGTGGCGGCGCGCCACCTTGAATCGCACCGGCCCGACTGCCGTGCCGACGCTCACCATCTCGCGTTCCAGGCAATCACGAGACATCTCGTGGTAGCGCACGCCAATGGTGGTCGACTCGCGGAAGACGATCTCGCAGAGCGTCTCACGGTCGCCGGGCCGGGCCACGATCGTCATCAGCGTGCCCGGGCGGTTCTTTTTCATTTGCACCGCCGAGTAGAACACTTCCAGCGCGCCGGCGGCGTACAGCCGGTCCATCAGGTGGCCAAAGATTTGCGGGTTCATGTCGTCAATCTCGCACTCGAGGACGACGACGGCATGCGCCTGGGTGCCGTGCGCGTCCACCTTCGCACTCGGCGCTACGGCGGACAAGTGGAGCTCGGCATCCTCGCCTACCAGGACCCGAACCACGTTCGGTGTCTCCGGCAGATCCCGGTCGCCAGCACCGTAACCCACGCTCGTCACCCGCATGGCCGGCACCGGACCAAAGCTCGCCGCGTACTCCGTCAGGATCAACGCGCCGGTGGGCGTCAATAGTTCGGCCTGGATGCCCGACGAGTACACCGGCGCATCCTTCAGCAGGGCGACCGTCGCCGGCGCCGGCACGGGAAAGACGCCGTGCGCCGAGCGGACCATGCCGCCGCCCACGTTCAGGGGGGACACGACGACCCGATCCGCCTTGAACCACTCGATCGCGAACACGGCGCCGACAATGTCGATAATCGAATCGATGGCGCCGACCTCGTGCAAGTGGACCTGGTCGATCGGCAGGCCGTGAATGGCCGCCTCGGCTGCTGCCAACCGCCCGAACATGGCGATCGCCCTCGTTTTTCCCCCATCCGACAACGCCGACCGGCGAATCGCCGCCGCGATCTCTTTCAGGGTGTGATGGCCGTGCGGGTGTGAGTGGGCGTGGGTGTGGTTGGCCACGCCTGCATGAGTATGCGTGCGGCTTGAGGTCCGGCTAAAGCCGGACGCCACATCGGCATCGCCGGACGCCACATGGCCCGATTCGATGACCCGAAACTTGGTGGCGGTCACGCCGGTCTTGATGACCCTGTCGACGGACACGTCCCAGCCGTCAACCGCCAGGCTGCCGAGCGCGCGCTTCAGCTCGTCGAACGGCAGGCCGGCGTCGACGAGCGCCCCGAGAATCATGTCGCCCGCCGCGCCGGCGAAGCAGTCGAAGTAGAGAATCGTCACCGTTTAGATTCTTCCTTGAAGCTGAAGTACGTCCCGTCGCCCAGAATGATGTGGTCGGCCAACTCGATCCCCAGCATGTCGCCGGCCACGGCCAGGCGGCGCGTCAACAGCCGGTCAAACGTGCTCGGCGACGGGTCGCCCGACGGGTGGTTGTGAAATACCACCACGCTCGCCGCCGACGCGGCGACGGCCAGCCGGTAGATATCCCGCGGTTCCGCCACGGTCCCATCGAGCGTGCCGGTTGACACCACCGCGGTCCGAATCAACCGATGCTTCTGATCCAGCAGCATCACGCCCACCCGTTCCACCACGTAGCCGCCAAACCGCGGCATCAGGTAGTGCGCGGCCTCCTTGATCGTCAGGAACCGCGGCCGATCGGGGCTGTCGCGGGTCAACGTGCGCCGGCCCAGTTCGACCGCCGCCAACACCCGCGCCGCTCGCGAGGCGCCGATCCCCGGGACCCGTTCCAGGTCGTCCATCCCGAGCCGGGCCAGGCTGGACAGGCCGTCGGCCATCGCGATCACATCCTGCGCCACCGCCAAGGCCCCTCGCGACCGCGTGCCGGAACCAATCACCAGCGCCAGCAACTCGTTGTCGCCGAGCGCGTCGGCGCCCGCCCGTGCCAGCTTCTCCCGCGGACGGTCCTCCACCGGGACGCTCGCCATCGTGGCCGACCCATCATGGTAGCTGATTGAGGCGCGTTCTGCCGCGATCGCGCGGCGGCGGCGCGGCGACGCTGTCGTATACTCGTCGGACATGCTTCGTGTCGCTCGCCGCCTGGCGCTGGTCATCCTCACCCTCCTCACTGCCGCGTGCTCCGAACCCCCGAATAAGGAAATGAACCTGGCCCAGGGCGCGATCGAGGCGGCCCGCGCCGCCGGTGCCGAACGGTTCGCGGCTGACGAACTCAAGGCCGCCGTCGACGCGCTCGTTCGCTCGAACGAGGCCGCGGCCGGCGACGACTACCGGCAGGCCCTGAGCCACGCGATTGACAGTTTCGAGCGCGCCCAGAACGCCGCGAAGCTGGCGGTGGAAGGCCGCGCCAACGCGCGCGGCGAAGCCGAACGCGCGGTGGCCCAGGTCGCCACCCTGCTGGCCACTGCCGAGACCCAGTTCAAGGCCTCGCCGCTACCCGCCCGCAGCCTGGCCGCACCGAAACTCACGATCGACGTGGCGACTGTGGCCTTGCAAAAGGCGCGCTCAGCACTGGAGAAGGAAGACTACCTGGCCGTGGCACCGGCGCTCGAGGGTACCGCCGTGGCGCTTCAGGCCGCATTGGCGCAAATCGACCGGCCGCCGGCCGCCACGCCGGCGCGCCGCAAGCGCTAGGGCGCGTGCCCCGAGATCGCGATTCCCGCGATCCCAACCGCCGTTCGCTGTCGCGATTTCTGCCTACGAGAGGTCGGCGTGAGACGGCACCCAGTGGCCGTCGACCACCACTTCGGCCCAGCCCGTCAGGAACACGCCGTCGCCGGTCCACTCGACCCGTTGCGTGCCGCCTGGGGCCATGACCTGGATGTCGCGGGCCGCACCGCCATGGGCGATGGCGGCAATGGCCGATGCGCAGGCGCCGGTCCCCGAGGCGTGGGTCGGCCCGACGCCGCGCTCCCAGATCAGGATGCGCACGCGGTCCGGCGCCTCGACCACGGCAAACTCGACGTTAGTACCTTCAGCGAAGCGCGGATGCGTTGCCAGCGCCGGCCCCAGCCGGTGAAACCGCGCGAGGTCGGGCAGTTCCTTCACGAGCGCCACGCACTGCGGGTTGCCAACGGCCAGGGTGGTCACTTTCAGCCGCTCGCCGGCGGCGTCCAGCGTCTCTTCGGCGACACGCTCGGGGTGTCCCAACGCAGCGCGAAAGGTGTAACGACCGCCGCTGCGCCCCACCAGTGACAGGGTTTTCCACCCGGCGTCGGTGTCGACGCGCACTTCGGTGAGGGGCGCGAGGCCGCCGGCTTCCCGTTGATGCATCACCAGCGCGGCCAGGCACCGCAAGCCGTTGCCCGACAACTCCGACGGGCTGCCGTCGGTGTTGATCAATTTCATCCGCGCCGTGCCATCCGGAGCCACGGTGTAGTAGATGACGCCGTCACCCCCGAGACCCGAATGCCGATCGCACAACCGCCGCGACAGTTCGTCGAGGCGCAGCCCCTCGACCGGTTCGGCCGGGACGAACAGAAAATCGTTTCCGTAGGCGTGGGCCTTGGCGATCGACAGCATCAAGGCACGCGGAACGCGTTGAAGACCCACGTCAGGCCGGCGGTGAAGCCAACCGCCGGGTCGTACGAAGTCAGCCCGAGGTTGAGGCCGCCGTCGAGGCGCACCGCGCTCTTGGTGTAGCGCGCGCCAAAGCGCAGCAGGCCACGATCCTCGGCGCCCGGGGTGACGATATCCGCGAAGTTCGCGCGGCCCACAAACTCGCCGACCAGCTCGGTGTTCTGGCTGATGGCACGCGCCACCGACAGGCTGTAGATCAGCAAGTCATCCTGCGCGACCGCTTCGGTCGGGCGGCCGATCATCAACAAGCCAATGTTCGCGACCACGCGCACGGATTGAATGGTCTTGCCAATGGTCAGGGCCGACGCAAAATCCTGGACGTCCTTGCCAAGACCGGACTCATTGCCCGCGTTCGGCAACCGCGTGGAGAACCAGCTGCCCATGGCGGGCCGGCGCGCGGTCTCGGACAGCAGCCTCACCTTCGCGCCGATGCGGATGTCGCCAAAGTCGTTGGTGCTGTCGCCGTCGATCTGCAACAGGTACGCGAGGGGCGCGCCCGAGGACCGTTCCGTGATGTTGAGCTTCTGATAGATGCCCCAATCGAACTGGATCTCGGCGATCGAGCTCACCCCGAGGCTGAGGCCAAACGCCGGCATCGTCACGTGGTTGCCGCGCAGTCCCGAGACAGGGAAAAGGATGTCGCGCTGGTAATCAATCCCCGTTTCGATCAGGGCGCGCCCGGAGCCGATCGTCTCCGGATCTTCGGTTTGCAGCGGCCGCTGCTGCGCCAGCGCCGGCGAGGCCGCCGCCATGCCGAGCACAAGTAGGGTGGTCGTGAAGGTTCGCATCATGGGCTTAGAACGTTTTCCTGCTGTCGAGAAGAATAGTCACGGGACCGTCATTGACCAGCGACACCTGCATCATGGCCTGGAACTCTCCAGTGGCGACGCGCAGGCCACTCGCCGACAATTCTCGCACGACCTCTTCGTAGAGCGCGCGGGCAATCTGCGGCGGAGCTGCCGAGGCGAACGATGGACGCCGGCCGTTACGGGCGTCGCCCGAGAGCGTGAACTGCGACACCACGAGCACGCCGCCCTGGAGGTCGAGCACCGATCGGTTCATCTTGCCGTCTTCGTCCGCGAAGATGCGCAGGTCACGAACTTTTGACGCGATGTACTGCAGATCGGTTGGACCGTCGCCTTGCTCAACCCCCAGCAGCACGAGCAGGCCCTGGCCGATCTCGCCAATGACCCGCTCGGCAACGGTCACGCTCGCCGAGGTCACGCGCTGAACGACAGCTCTCACGGTTTGACGGGAACGGTGGGCCGGGACAGCATCAACGGGATCAGCGGCACATCGGCCGGCACATCGTCGAACTCCTCGAGCTGGGTGGCGATGGCCTGGGGCACCTCACCTGGCGGATTGAGACGCCGATCGAGCAGCCAGCGCGGCATGACGTTCGCCAGCGCCTTGATCATCGAGTTCTTCACGGCCGGATGTTCGCGTTCGAGCTCCGCGATCAGCCGCTTGACCCGTTGCCGCTGCAGACTGAGGTCGCCGCACGCCGGGCAGCAGCAGCCAATGATCGGCAACTCGCGCTCCTTGCAGTAGGCGCGCGCCTCGGCCTCGGTGACGTAGACGAGCGGACGAATCACGACGTGGGCGCCGTTGTCGGAGGTCAGCCGCGCCGGCATGGCCTTGAGGGCACCGGCGAAGAACAGGTTCAACAACGCGGTTTCGACGAAATCGTCCAGGTGGTGGCCCAGGGCGATCTTGGTGGCGCCGGTCTGCTTCGCCATGCGGTACAAGACGCCACGGCGCAGCCGCGCGCACAGCGAGCAGGGCGTCTCGTCGCTGTCGAGCTTGTCGTCGATGACGGCGCCAATGTTGGTGTGCTCGCTGTAGAACTCCCAGCCGCGCCCGCGGCACGCCTCGCCAACCTGCTGGTGCTGGTAACCCTCGTACCCCGAATCGACGTTAACAGCGACCAGTGAGAAGTTGATCGGGGCGCGCTTTCGCAGCTCGTCCAGGATCTGGATCAATGCCCAGCTGTCCTTGCCGCCCGACAAACCGACCATGACGCGGTCGCCGTCTTCAACCAGGTTGAAGTCGGTGATCGCCTTGGTGGTCTTCTTGGCGAGGCGCGTTTCAAGGGGCGAACGATATGCCATGACCAACTCGATGTTAGCAGGGTGTCGTAGATCTGGCGACCTGGCGATTTCGTGACATGGCGATTACGACACGACCGCTACAGCAACAGCTTCTGAATCGCTCCCGACCACGTCATCTGCTTCGCCACGTCCAGCCCGGCCTCGCCCATCCGCGCGGCGAGGTTGCGGTCGTCCATTACGCGGCGCATCGCGGCCGCGAGCGCTTCGGGCGTCGGTGCGGTGACGTAACCGGTCTCGCCGTCACGAACGAGCTCGGCCGGCCCCCCGCTATCGGTGCAGGTGATCACCGGCTTGCCGCACATGTAGGCCTCGACCGTGACGAAGCCGTAGTCTTCGTTGAACGGCGGGAACACCACGCCGCGGCAGCGCGCCAGGTGGTGCACGAGACCGGCTTCATCCAGCCGCCCCACGAACTGGACGCGATGCTCGAGCTCGAGATGGCTGCGCAGCTTCATCAAGGCGGCAAGCTCGGCGCCTTCGCCGGCAATCACGCACTTGATGCCGGCCGCCATGGGTTCAGCCAGCGCGCGCAAGACCAGGTCAAAGCGCTTGAGCGGCGACAGCCGCGACACGCCGAACAGGTAGTCCCCATAGGTGTCATGACGGTAGTCGCGCTTGGGCGGCGGAGGATACAGCACGTCCGACGAAATACCGCCAAACTGCCGCAGCCGCGTCTGCACCGTGCCCGAAATCACAAACCGCCGTTGCATCCGGGCAAACAGGTGTTGGTCGACCCGGTGGATGATGGCGCGCCGGGTGCGCTCTTTGATCCGGCCTTTCCACGACAAGTGCGAGCTGAACTGCCCCCACAGATCGTAGTACTCGCGCATGCGGTGGTTGAGCCACAGCACGTGCTTCGGATGCTGCACCGCGAACCCGGGGAACCGCAGGCTGATGACCTGGTCGACCTTCTGCTCCTCGTGCGCCATCTGCACGTCGGTGCACCACGCGGCCAGGTAGGCGCTCGCCTGCTGCCCGAACCGGTTCTGCGGCGTGACGATCAGGCCCGCTTCGTGGCCCTCCTCCTTCAGCGCGCGCACCAGCTCGCGCGCCATCACCAGGTGCCCGCCCTCGGCAAACGGCGGGCTCGACGTCACGACCGCAATCGTCGCCACTACGGCGCGTCCCCGTAGGCCGGAATCAGCCGGACCATGACACCCAGGAAGCGGCTGTCGCTGGCCCCCGACTCGAACATCGGCACGAAGCCGGTCGCGGACCCAATCGACAGGCTGTAGACGTAGTTGGTCGGGTAATCGGGATGGTACTTGTACGGCGCGCCGCGCGGCATCGCCACCTCGAAGGTCTGCTGCGAGTTGGCGGCCATGTCGACCACCTGGCGGCCCGCGCCCGCATCCACGGTCACGCGATTGGGCCGAGGGCCGGTTTCGAGAATCACCGTCAACTTCGCGATGCGCAGCGATCGGGCTTCTTCCACACCCGCGGCCTGCGATTCCGGCGCGATCGGCGCGCGCAGCAGGAGGTCGGCCGTCGATTCGCCCTTCACCCAGAACGCATCGCCCTCGCGGTTATAGATGTTGTCGTCGATGAAATAGGCAAAGATCGGCGGCGTGCTCGGGGTGCCGCCGAGCGGCTGCCGCGTCCGGTCCGGCAGCACGTTCACCGGCAAATCGTTGACCATCGTCAACTCGATCGGCAGCCGGCGGAACAGCCCCGACTTGCTGTGCTCGGCCGGGTGGGTGGAGGCATAGAACGGATTGGAGACAATCCGCATGACGAACATCCCGCTGATCGCGAGAGTGACCAGGCCGGCCACCGCGGTCTGCAGCGGCGGGACCAGGAACAGGAACACGCCGTACGTCCCGAGAAAGTAGCGATTGCCGACCGGGCCGCCGCCGCCAGACCAGGTGAACGGCATGTACAGCAGCAACGCGACGGCGGTGCCCACGCCGCCCGCCAGGGTCAGCCACTGCCACATGGCGCGGTCCCGCGTCGCGGCCAGGAACAGGATGATGGCCATCATGCCGGGGAAGAAGTAGATGGCAAACCCGGTGTGACGGCCGATCACGAAGTAGGCGAGGTTACGCCGGAACACCTCGAGCAACGCATCGCGCGTGAACAACACTTCGAAGGAACCGCCACCGACCCGACCCAGGCCGACCGAGTCGAACGTCTTGGCGTCGTTCTGGTACGGAAAGCCGCCCGTAAAGTTAACGCCGTCGCGGCTGTAGAACGTCTTGCGCTCGCCGCCCTGGTAGTTCCATTCACCGGTCAGCGCAATGTTGAGGGCGAACAACGCGGCTACGACCACGCCAAACGAGGCGCCGATCTTCATGGCCCGTTGCCCCTGGCCCCGCAGGAGCGCCGACACCAGCAGCGGCGCGATCAACAGGACGTTGGTGGGCTTGGCGAAGGCGCCCACGCCCAGCAGCACCGCGGCGACCACGTCCGAGCGCGGCCCGAGCAGCCAGCGGGTCCGCCACGAGGCGAGCTGGTCCTCGGCGATGGGCGCAGCCACTTCCTTGTAACACCAGAAGTAGTAGCCCATCAGGACGATGGCGAAGATGAAGAAATCGGGTGCGAGCTGCACCATATAGATCGGCACGAGCGAGACGAACAGGAACGCGAACGCGAACACCAGGGCGCCCACCGGGTGACTGCGCGCGCACAAGAACGAGTAGGCGCACAGGAAGCACAAGGTCATCAGGAGCGCGTGCAGGACCAGGAACCCGTTGGTACCAAACAGCCAGATGAAGGGGGCGGCCGCCAGGGGATAGATATAAGCCTTGGCGTAAAACAGCCGGCCCTCGCTCCCGCGCTTGAGAAACAAGCCCTCTGGTCCGGACGGAAACTCCTTCCAGACCCGTGCGAGATCGTCGCGGCGGTATTCGAAGTCGAGATCGGTCGCCAGACTGTGGCCCAGGGTGTAGTAGGTCGCGGCATCTCCGAAGAAGCCGCCCGACGCCTTTGCCACGTCAACCGACAGGGCCCACGTCAGCAGCACGACGCCAATCGCGGCCGTAGTGCTGGCACCGAGGCGCCAGGCCAGGCTCCGGTCCCGCAACCGCGTGGCGACGTCGTGATCCAGTGTCATTGCGCCCCGGTCCGGCTAAAGCCGGACACCACATTGGAGTTCCCGGTCCGGCTAAAGCCGGACGCCACAGTGAAGTCCATCATCGTTCGGTGGTCAGGAAACTCAAGTCGGCTTGCAGGATACCCGCTCGGCCGGTCGCGCGCGAGGTTTCGTGCAACATCACATAGAGCCGCTCCATCTTGCGGACGAACGCGGCAATATCGTAACGGGCGCCGGTCTTGCGGGATTGGGCGCCCAGGGCAGCGGCCAGTTGCGGCTCCTCGACCAGCCGGCAGATGGCGTCGGCCAGGCGGCCGGCACTGGCCTTGGGCACGACCAGGGCGTCGCGGCCATCGGTCAGCACGTCCAACAGGCCATCGGCGTCGGTCGCGACAATCGGTTTGCCCATGGCGAGGGCCTCGAACATCGTGAGCGGCGTGCCTTCCCACAGCGACGGAAACACGACGATGTCGAGGGCCGAGAGCGCGGCGGCCACGTCGCGCGTGAAGCCGGTGAACACCAGCTTGTCGCCCAAATTGAGCGCCCGCGCCTGCGCCTCCAGTTCCGGCTGCAACTCGCCTTCGCCGACAATGAAGAACCGCGCATGCGGATGCTTGGCCAGGACCTTGGGCGCGGCCTCGATCAGGTATTGATTGCCCTTCGACGGCATCAAGCGCGTGATGGTGCCGAGCGCCATCGTGCCGGGGGCAATCCCGAGGGCCTGCTTTGCCTTGGCAATCTCTGCGACACTGCGGGGCCGCGCAAACTCATCGAGCGGCGCGCCGAGGTAGACCACCTTCGTCCGTTCGGCCGGCATCAGCCGGGCGCGGGTGGTGAACTCCCCCGTCGACTCCGACACTGCGATCGCCAGGTCGGTGTGCGGCGCGAGGATCTTGTCGGCGACTTTCTGGAACCACGGCGTATCGGTATGGTTCGCGTGCTCGTGCAGGATTGCCGGAATCCCCATCCGCCACGCGCACAACCGCCCGAACGTTGTCGCGCCATAGCCGTGCAGGTGCACGAGGTCGGCCTGCTTGTCGCGCAGCACCTTCAGCATTGCGGTGAACGTCGCCGGATCGAACTTGTGCCGCGCCATGTAGGTGACGTCAATGCCGAACTCTTCGAGCGTGTCGGCCGACAAGTCTTTCTGGCGCAGGCTGATCAGCGAGACGTTGAAGCGCGAGGCATCGAACCGCGGGATCATCCACGCAAACAGCCGCTTCACGCCGTGCATGCGCGACCCTTCCCACCCGAGGTGGTCGCAGACGTGGACGATGTTTAGTCGCCGGGAGTCGGGCTCGCCCGCCGAAGCCTTGGCGGAGGTGGGAGTCGGGAGTCGGGAGTCGCTCACAGCAGTCCCTCACTCCGATACCAAACGGCTGTCCGGTGTATGCCTTCTTCGAGGTCAACCTTAGGTGAGAAGCCCAGTTCCGTCTTCGCCCGGGTGGTGTCGAAGGCGCGGCTCTTGGTGTAGAAGTCCACGCGACGCCGGAAGATGGGCGGCTCGATCCGTAGCGGCACGCACACCATTTCGCAGAGCAAGCCGGCCGTCCAGAACGGCCACACCGGCCAATGCCGGGCGGGCGGCGCGACGTCCAGGTCCTTCGCCACCATGCCGACCAGGGCCTCGAGTGTCGTGTAGCGCGGACCGGCGAGGAGGTAGGTGCGGCCGGCGGCGCCGGGCACCGTGCCGCACAACCGGAAGCCTTCCACCAGATCCTCGACAAAGGTCAGGTGATAGAACACCTGCCCATCGCCGATCATCGGAAACTTGCCGCGCGCGAGGCCACGAAACATCTTGAGAAAACGCAGGTCGCCCGGGCCGTAGATGCCGATGGGCCGCGCCACCACGACCTCGAACCCGGTCGTCCGGCCAAACTCCCGGGCCAGCGTTTCCGCCTCGAGCTTGGTCTCCTGATACACGTCCCCGGGATTGAACGGGGCGTCTTCGTTCGCGGGCGGGTTCGCGACGTGCCCGTGCACGCCGCCGGTGCTGCAGTGCACGACGCGGCGGGCACCCGCGGCCCGGGCGGCCTCGAGCACGTTGCGCGTGCCGTCGACGTTGATCGCGCGATACGCCGAGTCGGGTTGGCCGGCCTCCCGGTAGGTGGCGGCAATGTGATACACGACCTCCACGCCTTCGCTGGCGCGGCGCATGGCGGCGGCGTTGGTGAGATCGCCTTCAGCAGCTTGCACGCCCGCAGCGGCGAGCGGCGAACGATCGAATCGCGCGCGGCTTTTCGGCCGCACCAGGGCGCGAACCTCGTCCCCGCTGGACGCCAGCAGTTTCGCCAGGTAGCCGCCGGTGAATCCCGTGGCCCCGGTCACCAGCACTCTCACCGGCGCGCCAGCTCCCCCGACCCGACATTCAGGCGCGGGTCGCCCGCCAACCGTTCGTAGGCTTGCGCGGTGCGCCGCACGTACGATTCGCGGCTGTATTTTTCCTGCGCGACGATCCGCGCCGCGGCCGACAACCGCTCCCGCTGCTCCGGTTGCTCAACCAGTTCCAGCACCGCTTCGGCAATGGCCTCGGCGTTGGGCTCCACGAGCCTGGCGATCGCCGGCGTCAGCACCTGGGTGTGGGTCAGCAGATTCGTCGCGACGATCGGTTTACCCGATCGCAGGTAGGAGTAAATCTTCAGTGGCGTGTTGGTGCCGCGAATGCGTGGCGAGACCAGCAGATCGGCGGCCTGCACGAAGCCGGGAATCTCCCGGGCCGGCTGCTGCCCGGTGAAGATCATGACCGCCGCCGCGCCGCGCGCCTCGGCCTGGGCCCTGGCCGCCGCTACTTGTGCCGGCTCGCCGCCGACGACGAGGACGCGCGTCTCGGGCCGGCGCCGTCCAATAATCGCCGCGGCCTCGATCAGCACGTCGACGCCCTGGTAGGCCTCGAAGGTGCCGGTGTAGAGCGCCAGCGGCGCCGAGGCATCGATGCCCCACGTCCTCCTGACGTCGGCCGGGGTGCCGGTTGGCGGGTCGTCCACGTCGCCACCCATCACGTTCTCGATCAGCAGCGACCGCTCGCCCGCGCCCATCTCGGTCACGGTGTCCTGCAGTTCCTGGCAGATCGTGATCACGACCTGCGACTTGTGAACCATCTGGCTTTCAGCCCACGTGAACAGCGTACGCAGAGCGCCCGACTTGCTGTACTTGAAGTTAGTAAGCTGCTGCGGCAGGCTCGAGTGCATGTCGTAAAGATGCGGCACGCCCAGCCACTTCGCCAGCCACACGCCGAGCAACCCCATTTCTTCGTGCGAGTGGATCGCGTCGTAACGCTCGGCGATCACGCGCCGCAAGACCGTGAAGACCATCAGACCATCAAGCAGCAGCTTGGTGGGCGACGGGCCGATGCGCACCTTGTTGACAAAGGGCGGACGCAGCGATCGGAAAATCCGCAGGTTAGGCAGCGCGACATCCCGGCCGATCGGATAGGTGACCAGATCGATCTGGTGACCGAGTTCACCGAGCGTCTTGATGCGGTGGTATTCGCTGAACGGGGTGCCGCGCGGCTCGAAGAACGGCTCGGGCGCGAGCATCAGGATGCGCACGCGTCATTATATCTCTCTGAGCCTAATGCAGTTAGGGTAGAATCGTGGTTTCAATTTTCCCAGACTGAGTCCCTAGTTGAAGGTCCTTGTACGCCTCCTCGTCAGCGTCGCACTCATGTACTTCGTGCTGCGCTCCATCGACCTGGCCGCGCTCTGGCTGCGCGTCAAGGGCATGAATCCCACGTGGATTGCACTGGCGCTCGTCTCGTACGTTTTCATCCAGGCCGTCAACGTGTGGCGCTGGCGCCGGCTGCTGCGCGCGCAGCACGTGGACGTGGCCACCGGCACGCTCCGCGAATCGATGTGGGTCAGCCTGTTCTTCAACAACTTCCTGCCGAGCGGCATTGGCGGTGACGTCATGCGCATTGCCGACACGGCACCGGCGGCCGGCTCCAAGACGCTGGCGACCACGGTGATCCTCGTCGATCGCGCCATCGGGCTGGCGGCGATGATCCTGGTGGCCTGCCTCGGCGCGTTCGCGGCTTCGCTCGTGGGCATTCACGTGCCCGGCGCCCGGTGGTTGTGGATCGTCGCCGGAACCAGCGTCGTTCTCGCGATTCCGGTGATCGTCATCCCGAGCTTGACGGCTTTCCTGCTGCGCCCCTTGCGGCTGCTGAAGCGGCCATGGGTCGATGAACGGGTCCAGCGCCTCGACGATGCCATTGGCCGGTTTCGAGAGACGCCCTCGACCCTGTTCGGCGCGTTCGCCGGCGCGCTGGTGGTTCAGGTCACGGTCGTGGTGTTTTATCTGCTCACGGCCGAGGGGCTGGCGATACCGTTGCCGATTCTGCTGGGCGCGGTGCTGATTCCGGTAAGCCTGGCAGTGCAGATGGTGCCGGTGTCCATCAATGGCTTCGGCGTTCGTGAAGCTGTGTTCGCGTTCTTCTTTCGCCGGTTCGGCCTGCCGATCGATGCGGCCGTAGCCCTGTCGCTGGTCTCGACCGGCCTGGTCATGGGCCTGTCGCTCGTCGGCGGGCTCATGTTTCTCCGCCGCCGGTCAACCTCGCACGCCGCTTCCTAGGGCCGGCCGCCGGCCCGCGCGACCGCCGCGTAGTCCTGGAACGTAAACAGGCGGCCGTTGAGGCGATCCATGTTGCGATTGAACGCCGACACCAACTCGGTCAGCGGGTCGGCCGCGGCCTCGCCGAAGTGCTCCGGCCGCGGCGTCACCCGTTGCAGCCGCGCGTCTTCGGCAATCGGCGCACGATAGACGATCTCGACCGGGCTGAAGCCGCTGGCGTGCAACATGTACTGCAGCGTCTCGGGATGAATCGGCCGCACATGGCTCAAGTCCCTGATGTAGCTTTCGAAGAAGGCCACCCAGCACGCAGGGTTGATGGTTTCAAGCACCATGCGCGAACCCGGCCGCAACTTGTAATACGCCACCTGCAGGAACTCCGACAGATACGCCGGGTCCAGGTGCTCGATCACCTGCACGGCAATCAAGCCGCCGAGCGAATGATCCGGCAAGCCGCGCAGCACGCCCAGGGCATCGCCGGCCGCAGCGTCGAGACCTCGCGCCCGGCACACCTCCACCATTTCGGGGTTCAGGTCGAGACCGCGGGCGGTCACGCCGGCGCCCTTCAACAAGTCCAGGAACTCGCCTCGGCCGCAGCCCACATCGAGCACGTCGGCCGCGCCGGTGAAGTACGGCACGTAGTCGGCCAGCCGCGCGCGAATCTCCTGCTCGGAGCCACGAAACCGATCCTCGAATCCCAGATACTTGAACGCCTCGGTCTGGAGCGCGCTCGCTGTGACAGCCGCCGGCGCGGCGGTGGCACCGGCAACCGGTCCCGTCTTCGCGGCCACCCGTTCCACCTCGCGCTTGGCCATCACCGCGGCACGCTGCGCGACGTCGGCCACGTGGCGCAGCTCGTCGATGGCGTCCTGCATCTCCCGCGCGCGCGCATCGGCGAGCGGCGTCAACTGCTGCAGGAACTGGATGAGCAGCGATTCGAACCGCACGAGGCCGTCGAATCCCTCGCGCAAGGCCGGCAGCGCGGCGGCAATCGCCTGGTGGGCCTCGCGGTGCGGCACGGCGTTGCGATTGAGGTGTTCGACGACGGCGGCGTTGAACGCCATCTGGCGCTCGAAGACTGGCGCCACCAACTGCCAGGCGGCCTCGGCCATGCGGCCCCGCCACCCCGCCGGACGCGGCGGCCCGCCGGGCGGGACGATGGTCCACGACTCGTTGATTGCGGGCAGCCGTTGCTCGTCGTAGTGCGCGGGCGGCGACGGCCACGACGGTGAGGATTGAATCGCGCGGTCGAGCGCGGTCAGCGCTTCGTTGTACTTGCGATGGGCCTCGGCACGCTCTGCGATCAGCCGGGTGACCAGCGGCTGATTCGGCTCGGTGACCATCTGTCGAACCGTAGTGTACGGTGCGGGGGGTGTCAAGCCGACTGACGGGCCAGAGCCGGGCGTGCAATTTTTGTGATCGCAATGTCATTTCCGGTGGTCACATCCCCCGCATCCTCCACACAGGCCCGAAAATCACAAGGCCCCCGTTGGCAGCGGTCTTGCTTGCGCAGGATCGACCATCCACTTATTTGCAGGAACGTCCCGCTGGACGGTGACCCTCTGTGCCAAACGAAGCACGGCTGGGCGGAACTGTAATGGCCGGCGCGAACCGTGCCGATAAGCGGTGGCGGCAGGAACCCAGATGATTTTCACTAACCTCCCCAAGACGGCCGCCACGCTGGCGGCCATCGTATGCCTGGCCGGCTGTGAGGCCGCGAAGAGTGCCAACCCGACGGCCCCCACGGTCGCGGGCCCCCTTCCGGGCGTGTCAATTACCGCCCCCAAGCCCCTCGAGCCGGAGGCCGGCACCACCCTGACCTTCAGCACGGAACCGCCCACGCTCTTGATCGAGAACGCCGGTTCCAGTGGTGTCCGTACCCTCTGGCTCCAAGTGGAAGTCGGGACCGACGCCGGGTTCCAGCAGGTGGTCCACTCGGCGGACCGGCTGACGCCAGGCGACGGAGGCCGCACGACGTACCGGCTGCCCGAACCGCTGGGCGCTGGTTTCACCTACTACTGGCGTTCACGCGCCCAAGACGGCGCGAACACGGGCCCCTACTCCAACGTGTCCACGTTCACCGTCGTTCCACCCGTCGTGATCGACCCGCCGACGCCCATCGCCCCGACCGGCACCGTGTCGACCAACCGGCCCGACTTCAGGGTCACCAACGGCAACATCTCGGGCACGACCGGTGTCGTCTATCGATTTGAAGTGTCCACGACAGCCGACATGAGCAGACTGAGCGCCATCGTGACCGCCGCCCCCGGCAACGGCACCACGACCACGACCCTGGGCGAGCTGCCGTACAGCACCACCTTCTATTGGCGCGTCTATGGCAGCGATGGCAGCACGCAGTCGGCGTATTCGTCGACGCTGTCGTTCCGCACGCCAGCCGCGCCCGCACCGCCCGCGCCCACACCGGGGCCAAGCACCGGCGTTCCCCTGGGGACCGGCGGACGCGGCCCCGACAACGGACCACTGCCGAACATGTTCGCCGTCGTCCAGGCGGTAGCCCGGGCCAACCCGTCCGCGCTGCAGAGCTCGTGTCAGAGTGGCGGCGGCACGTGGCAGTTCATGGACCTGGTCGTCGACACCCTGCGCACCTATGATTCGCGCTGGGGCTACAACGGCAAGCGCGGAAACATCAACGATCCCTCACACGACGTCGTGGCCTACAACTACGGGTCAGGCGCCGATCAGGGCAGCACTTCGGTGTACATCATTGACGTGATCAGCGGTCACTGCGGCCCCACCCCTGGACCCTCGTGGGTGGACGTTACCGGCGTCACGCTCAGTTCGGGCTCGATCGGTCGCTGGACGTCTCGCGGTCGCTTCTAACAAGTCCGGCGGGCGTCTGGCGCGCAGGTCAAGGTCTCGGGCGGTCTGGGGCTGTCGGTGACGGCACCAGACCGCCGGCTTGCCCCTGGCCGCGTCTGATCAGCATGCCCGGCCCCAACACACCAATCAACAGAAACGGGTAGTACCACGCCAGGTAGGCTGAGGTCGCGTTGATCTTCCAGATATTGGCGCCCATGGCGACCGCGGCGGTGATCAGCGCCAACCCGACGAGCCCGGCGTTTCTCGCCATCGCCGCCGTCACGCAAAGGAACGCGAAGTAGATCATGAAGAACGGGGAGAGTAGAGCCGATTCGCCGGTCAGCGGCTGGATCAGCCAGCGCCACACGCCGGTCTGCTGCCCCCAAAAGCCGAATGGGGTCATGCCGTAACCGCGAGGATCTGTCTGGTGGCCGAGCGTGTCACGCATGACCGTCGCGATGAGGCCAAGACCATCGGCGGGCCTTGATGCCAGGAGCACCCACACGCCGACCACGAGCGAGAGCGCGCAGAAGCCGCCCACGAACTGAAGGGCCGACTTGCGCGAAAGGCCCCAGTTGTAACCCAACCACGCAGGGAACATGAAGGCCGGGTAGAACCCAAAGCCCGCCGCCGCCGCCAGTAGTGCCCCCGACAGCCACGGCCGATCGAGATAGCGAAACGCCACCAGCGTGACCGAGGCTGGAATGATGTGGGACGCGAACGTCATCCCGCCAATCTGATCGCCACTGCCGCCCACGCCGAGGACACTGACCGACCCGCAGTAGAGCGCGGCCAGGGCCATGCCCAAATTGTCCCCACTGCAGCGCTGGCCGATCTTGAAGAGCGCCCATGCGGCCAGCAACTGAAATGCCGCGAGTAACAATTGCGGCGACAGCGGTGAAGGTGCCAGGTAACTGGATTGCTCCCCGAGCTGCGGCAGGTCGGGCGACGGACGATTGGCCGGCGCCCGCAGGATCGATTGCATGCCGGCCTGGGCGACATACATCAGCGGCCCGTACGCGGCGCCGGGCGTATTCGTCAACATCGGATCGCCGTATGGCAGCAAGCCTCGTTCGCGGAGCCTCTGGCCGCCGAGGTTCGTGAAGTAGCTGGCGTCTTCGACGGGCCGCAGAAAGGGATAGGCAATCGCGAGCGACACGGTGAACGCGGCCAGGGCCGCGAGCGCGCGAACATCGATGGCCGGCGTCCAGGTCCACGTGTCGGACTGCCTCGACCTCCAGACCATGCGCACCATCAGGATGGTCGAGAGCGCTGTCGCCCCCGCAAATATCAACCGCAGCAGGCCGTAGTAGGTCGGATCGCCGTGCCGGCTGACCGTCACCAGGAGGTCGAGCGATCCAATCAGGCACCAGCCCATGGCCTGGACGATCAGCAGGTCGATGTTTCGCGCGCTCCAGGGCCGCGCGTAATCGAAGCCGACTATCAGGAACACCAGTAAGCCAAGCCACAGCGCACCGGCTTGGTCTGGCAGGACTTGTCGAAGCCGCGAGAGGCGCTCGTCCGCTTGAAGCCGCGTGTCGAGCGCTCGCACCGACTCGCCGGCGGACGCGAACTGCACTTCGGAAAACGAAGGCATGTAGACTTCCGTGAGCGGGACGATTCGGTTGTGATAGCGCGCGCCCGCGAGGGCCGCCAACGCAGTGACCACGGCGATCGCGAGCACAATCCGCGCGTATCTCATGACTTGCTCCGATCGATCAGCGGACTTCAAACTCTGATCGGATTACGTTGTAAAAGGTTTCGGCGATCTTCGCGTAGCCCAGTTCCGTCGGATGCAGGCCGTCGATGCCGATGTACCGACTCACATCCGTGGACAGCGCCTGGAAGATATCGACCAGCAGCGCGCCTTGGCTCTGCGCGACAATCCGCATTCGGGCGTTGTAGTCCGCAATCAGAAACGGAGAAATGGTTTTGCTCAAGCCCGGACGGCCGGGCGGTACGGTGGCCAGCAAGACCCGCATGCCGCGGAGCCTGGCCTCAGCCGCCATCACCGAGATCTCCCTGGCGGCGCCGCTCGCGGCGCCGTCCTCGCCACGGGCAATGTCATTACTGCCCTCCATCAGCAACACCACCTCAGGCCGGACGATGTTCAACGCCGCCATGAAACGGTCTCTGGCGTTGATCGCCTTCTCGCCGCCGAGACCGTAGTTGGCAACGATGATGGCATCTTCCTGGGTCGTGTACCGCGACTCGAGGAACCGGGTAAGGGCTGTAGGGTACGCCGCCCACGGGACCTGAATCAACCGCGTCGACGGCGTGCCCAGGGACCGTGACGATGACACCGGGACCGTTACCTCACCGAAGGTGATGCTGTCGCCAAAAGCCAGAAAGCGTGTCTTGCTCAGGAGCGGCGTCCGCGACACCGATACCTGGAAGGAACACGTGGCGGACCGTTCGAGGCTATCCTTCGCCGTGCATTCCACGCGCGTGTCGCCGATCGGAAACGTCTCCCCGGCTGGCGGCGTGCAGGACACGGTCACCGGCAAGGCGCCCTTCTCGGCGACCGGCGTGGTGAAGGTCACCGCAATCCCAGTGGTCGCCGTGGTACTCGCGGCGATGGAGGCCGGACATGCCAGGGTCGGCGGATCGGCAACCACCGGCGGCGGGGGTGGCGGCGGCGTCGGCGCGGTCGGGGTGCTGCCGCACGCTGCCGCCAGTAACATCAGGGCGACGAACAACGTCACCCCAGGGATCCTTGCGAATGTCATGGACGAGTAGATCGATTCTAGTTCAAGAGATCCGTCCGGGCGAACATCACCTTGCGGCGGTGCTGCCCTGAGCAGGCAGAATCCGATACACCATCCCCTCCCCCTCCACGTGCTCGAGCCGGAGTTCGGCGGCGAACCGCTCGTACCTCTGCTGGATCTCGGCGCGCCGGTCCTGGGGATAACGTTCGCTGTGCACGACGACGTACTGCACGCCCAGCTGGCGGAGACTGGCCAGACTGGTGGCATCCGGAAAAGCCGTGAGCTCCTGATTCAGCCTCTCGTGCAGAGCCGGGCGAATGCCGCTGTAGCCGTGGACGGTCTTTTGCCAGTGCGCCGTGGCGTGCAGCATGGCCATGGTCTGGTGACGTTCGTACGCGCCAAGGTCACCCAGACTGGGTACCGGCACTTCGGCAATTGCAAACGGCTTCGGCAGGGTGTTGAGCCAGCGATCGATCGGCGGGATCTCTACGGCGTACCGGACGTGCGCGAGCGGCATGCTCGCATACTCGGCGAGTAGCAATAGCGCCAGCACCGTGGCCCCTACCGCCCGGGAGGCTGGCCCGCGACGCGCGAAGAGGCGATCGAACCCCACTCCGAACAGCACGCCGAGGGCGAGCATGACCAGAATCATGAAACGCGACGGCACGCGGATGAAGTTCAATCCCGGCCAGTCGTAGAGGTGCGGCCAGAGACCGACCGGCGCTGGGACAAAGATCCAGACGGCGATCACCGCCAGCAAGAAATAAAACGGCGCCGGATTGTGCCGCAGTCGGGCTCGCCAACCCTGCTCGGTGACGGTGGGCCGTGGCACCAGCGCGATCAGTGCAAACACCACGACCATCACCCCCGGGAAGAGCCACGCGCTGGCCAGGTCATTGAAGTTGACGTCGCTGACCAGCGTGCGCAGGTACTGGTGCAGATGCGACGGTGAGGCCAGGTAGCTCTCTGGGGTGGGCAGCCAATTTTCGAGCGAGCGTTTCAATCCGATGTCCCGCTGCGCCATGCGGTACGGCACGAGCAGAGCCACCAGCGGCGCGACCAAGGCCAGACCGCCGAGACCGAAATCCCGAAGCCGCCGGCCGAGTGCCAGTGACTCTCCGAGCGCCAGTCGATAGGCGATCAGGCCGGCCATTGCCACCGTCATGAAGACGGCACCGTGCCCGCTGGTGAACGCCTGCAAGGTGTAGAACCCCGCGGCCAACCGGAGGTCGCGCCGGCGGCCGTGGTCGAGATAGGCATGCAGGAACGCCAGGCCGAACGGCAGCCATTGCACGGCGGTGAGATGCAACTGGCCAATGCGAAAAAAACGCGGCGGCGCCGCCAGGAAGACAATTCCGCAGAGCGTCGCGCCGAGTGCGCTGATGCCGACGCGCCGCGCCAGCAAGTACGCACCCACGCCACAAAGGACACACGTGGCCAATTGCACCAGGTTGAGTGCGAGCACCAGATTGCCGGTCAGCCAGATGACCGGGGCCGCCAGCGCCGCGCTGCCGAGCAGATTCTCGGAATACGCGAGCGTATTTGGATTGGGAAAATAGATATTGGCGTCGAAAATGGCCAGCGGTTGAGCAATCGCGGCGTGGACGTTCCACCCGAGCGTCCACAAGAACAGATGGGTATCAGGGTTGTCCGCCAGTAGCGTCGTGGCGGGGCTCAGCGAAACCGGGTAGGCGAGGACGATCGTGAGCGCGGTGTAGAACAGCGTGACCAGCGCGAGGCGGCGGTGCTCGCTTCGCTCGCCCGCGCCGCCAGCGAACTCAAGCGGTCGTTCGATCATTTGCCGTGGGGTCCTCCGCGATGACTGGATGAGCTGCCTGGGTGCCGAAGACACCCTGGCAGCAAATCGCCGAGGCTAGAAGCGGAGACGGCCGCCGAAGCCGATCTGCAGTCCGCCGGCCTTGGTTTCCTGCTCGGATTGCAGCAGGAGGACGGTCGTGGACGCCTCCGTATAGCGGATGAAGACCCCGGCGCCCACGCGCACCGAATCGTTCTTCCAGATCATGTACGACACGTCAGCGCCGACGTTGTAGCCGACCATGCTCTTCTTGCGAACGGCGACGGTGGGGTTGACCACGACCTGCGAGTATGGCGTGCCGACTTCGCCAATGGTGACCTCGCTCACGACCGGCTGCTCCAGCCGGAACCACGACGGCCCGGCGAAGAGCATGACATCGAGCTTGGTACCAAAAGGCATCATCCAGCCCACCTGCAGGTGCGTGGCGCGTTCCTTTCGGAACTGATCGCCCCCGGCCGTGGCACTGAAGCTTCGCGGCGTGTTGAAGAAGACCGGATGCGGCGCGCTGCCGGTGATCCCGATATCGGCGGTGTTCTGCTCCTGGTGATACCCGGCACCGACCGAGAGATTCTTCCAGACGCGGAAGCCGATGCCGGCATCGAACAGACTGCCCGACGTGTAGATGCTGGTGCTCGATACGCTACCGGCTTCCTCGTAGATCGTCAGCGGCCGCGTATCGTTCAGGCTGGTGTCACCCGACTCGACGCCAAAGCCGATATTGAGATAGACCCGGTCTTCCCACTTTGCGGTCTGCGCCGCCACGTCGGATGCCGAGCCACCGATCAGGCCGGCCATTAAGAAGGTGGTAACAAATCTACGCATGGTCGTGTTTCGCTCCAAAAGGTGTGGGTCGTGGGAAGACCCGTTCGTGGAGCACTCTAACATAGCTGTGAAGATCTGCGAGTTTTATGGCAGAAATGACGCGATTCCTGCACAAGAAGGGCCAGGTGAGGTATGCTTTGGTCGTTTGCCTCCCGGCCCGCCTCCCAGGCGCGGTACGCAAGGGCTCGCGAGAGGCATGGAGACTGCAATTTGAAGATCAAATATTCTGTGCCGGCGGCGTGCCTTGCTTTGTCAATAGCTTTGGCGGGGTGCTCGGCGCAGCCGGTTTTGCCAACTGCCCCCTCAGCCGCCATCGGCGGGACCACCAGCGCCGCCGCAGACGGGTCCACCCTCAAGGTGAGCCCTCCCGCAATCATCAGCCCGATCGACGGCATCACGCTCGATACCCGGAACCCAACCCTGGTGTGGGGAAATTCCAACGGCAATTACGGCTCGGTCGGCCTGGCGTACCAAATTGAGGTCAGCTCGCCGAGCGCCGTGGTCTACACCCGCGAGGTCGGCGAAACGCCCAACACCGGCGCCCACCGGGTCGAACTGGAACTGGCGCCCAACGTCGTCTACTCGTGGCGCGCGCGTGCGGCACTGGGCACCCTGGTCGGCCCGTGGTCGATCTGGGGCGATTTCAGGACCCCGGCCCCAGTGTCGGCGCCAGTCGCGACCAACCCGAGCAGCCCCACCTTCCGGACACCTGACCCGCCCGCCGGCCAGCGCTTGCCGCGTCCGAACATGCAGGCTCTGGTGCAGCAGGTGGCCAGCCGGAACCCGGCCGCCTTGCGCAACTCCTGCCAGGACCATGGCGGTTCGTGGCTGTTCATGGATCTCGTGGTCGAAGCCCTGCAGGCCACTGACCTGCGTTGGGGCTATAACGCCAAGCGGGGCAACATGAACGATCCCTCACACGACGTCGTGTCCTATCACTGGGGCGCAGGCCCCAGCGAAGGCAACAGTCAGGTCTATATCATTGACATCATCGCCGGTCATTGCGGCTCGAACCCGTCGGTGAGCTGGGGTGACGTGACCGCGATCACCTACGATTCCGGCAGTCTCGGGCGCTACATGTATCGCCGGCCCGGCCGTCGGTAATCAACTCGCGGGTAGGGACAAGCCGTGAAGGTTTGTCCCTACCGTTCCTTCCTCCGCCCGTCCTCCTCCACTTTCCCCCTCGAACTCCTGTCCTCGGCATTCGCCCGGCGACGCGCGGCGCGTTGACGGCAGTCGACGTCACGCACGGCGAATCATCGTCGATGCGACAACCGTACAAGGAAAAGGCGGGCCCGAAGCCCGCCCTTTCACGACGTTCCCGAGACCGGCGTTCAGCGCGCGCGGGTTAACGTCCAGCGGCCAGGCTCTTCGCCGGTGAAGTCGCGGTAGGTTGTGCGCGGGGATGAGCCGCAGTGCCCCTCGATCACGTCGATTAAATACACGTCAGGGGAATTCATGCTCTCGCCGGCGCCGTAGTGATAAGCAATCTCATCGCCGGCCGCGGTCACCGGGAAGCCGCCGTTGTCAAAGGGTTGCTTCGTCGGTTTGCCGTTGTAGCCCCAGCGTGCGTCGCTCGCGCGCAGGTTGTCGATCAGTCGATCGAGCCACGGGTTGCTCTCATACTTGCGGCCGTTAGGGCACTGATTCAGTTGGCCGAGCAGACCGGACATCGCATTGATGAAGGGGCGGGCGTCGGGCAACGGCAAGCGGCTGCCGACCGGGGGGTCATTGGGCCGCGGTCCGACCACGGCGTTCGGGTCAGTCGACGGGGGCGCCGCGGTCGCAGTCCCCGTCGTGGTGAACGACATGACGGGCGACCACGGGCCGTATTTGTCGTCGCTTTCGGCACGGACGCGCCAGTACAACTTTCTACCAGCCGGCAGCGGCACGGTCGCATAGCGAATGAGACCCTGTGAATCCACGACCCCCATCCCGGCCGACAGCAGCGAGGCGAATGAAGTGGAATCGCTCACTTCGAATCGATGCGCGAAGTGGGTCACCACGTAAGCCGCCCGGGCGGGCTGGGCAGTGAGGAACGCTGCGACCGGAATGCTGGTGGCTTCGGCGAGCGGGAACACGCCGTTCGGCGCGCCGGCTTTCAGCGTGGAGCCGTCGGCGTTCAGGGCGCCAGCCGAACCCGAAACAGCGGACGGCGCAACCGGAGACGTCATGCCCCCTTCGCAGCCGGCCAGTAAAGTGGCGCATACAACCGCAAAGGCGGCTGCAGAAGTGGATCGTCGGAACATCAGCATACAGCCACCCACTATACCGCCGCGACTGCCGAGCCGCAATTACTCTAACGACAATCCACGCCTAGCCCGTCCGTACGCCGGACGTGCCAGTCCTGTACAATCTACTGGTTTGCCTGAATCGTCTTCTTTCTACAAATCGTTCTCCGAGAAGCAGCTCACCGGCTACGGCAGCGGACGACGGACGCGGATTGAGCGGCACCGCCTGAACCTGTTGGGCCGCTTTGTGCCGCCGCCCGGGGACATGGTCGAGGTGGGTCCCGGACACGGTACGCTCGCCGAGCAGGCGATTGGCGCCGGATGGTCCTACACCGCCATTGAAGCCAGTCCCATCCTGATCGAACTGCTCAGGAGCAAAGGCCTCCGCGTGATCGAATCGTGGGCGCCTCCGATCCCCATCCCCGACCAGAGCGTGGACGTGGTCTACGCCGACCAGGTGCTCGAGCATATGAGTGGCATCGACGCGGCGCGTCATTTCACCGCTGAGGCGCTCAGAGCGTTGCGACCTGGCGGCGTGCTGTTCGTGGTGGTACCCGACTACCTCAAGGAACGCGAGTTCTTCTGGGACGTGGACTACACCCATAATTTTGTCACCACGGAACGGCGCGTCCGGCAACTGTTCAACGACGGCGGCTTCGAAATCCTTCACATCGAACGCGCGATCGGGCTTGCCCGAGGCCTCAAGCGCGATGCCCTGGCTGCCGGGGCGCTGCTCGTCAACATTCCTGGTGTCGACGCGCTGTCGCGTTATACCGGCACGGAAGACCTGCTCTTCAAGATTCGCAAGAACCTGTTCGAGACCCTTACGTTCGTTGCCCGCAAACCGGGCGAAGCGCCGCGATGAGCCTGCGGCTGGCACGGTGACCGGTGTCGAACCTTCTCGGTCGGGCGACGCGGTCCTCGATGGTGCGCTTGGCGATCACCATCACCATCCTCTTTTTTCTCTCCACTCGCATCGACATGGCGGCTACCGCGCGGGCCGTCGCCGACGTCAGCCGCTGGCACCTGGGTGTGGTGCTCGTGATGGTCGGCATCGATCGCGCGGTCATGTTCACGCGATGGTGGCTGTTGTTGCGGGCCAGCGGCATTGCGATTAGCGCCGGAGACGCCGCCCGCCTGTTCCTGGTCAGCTCGTTTGTCGGCAGCTTCCTGCCCGCGGGTGTCGGCGGCGACGCCGCCCGGGCGTACGGGCTCGCCCAGGGTCCGACCACTGGCAGCGAGGCCCTCGCGTCGGTTGCGGTCGACCGGATGCTGGGGGTGTTGTCGCTTGTCGCCATGGGCCTCGTCGGCCTGCTGGCGTGGACCCCCGAGGCACGCAACGACTGGCGGCTGGCCGCCGCGCTGGCAGTGCTGGTCGCCGCGTCGGTCGCGCCCTTCTGGGCCAACCAGTGGCTCCGCTGGATCGTGCCCTCACACCGGCATCAGCGGTCGGTGACCCGACGGGTCCTGAAGCTGAGCGACGCGGTCGGCCGCTACCGCAACCGCCGCGGTGTCCTGGTGCACGTCATGGCGTGGTCGCTGGTCGTCCAGGTGCTGCGGATTGTGCAGGCCTACATCCTCGCCCTGGGCCTCGGCATGACGGTGCCGTTCGGCTACTTCCTGCTGTTCATGCCGGCGGGGCTGCTGATGTTGCTGCTGCCGGTGTCGATTAGCGGCTTCGGCGCGCCCCAGGCCGCGATTGTCTGGATGTTGCAGCCGGCTGGCGTGCCCGAGAGCACCGCGCTGGCGCTCTCGACCCTCATCGTTTTGACCGGTCTTGCCGGCAACCTTCCCGGGTTATTGCTGTGGTTGAAAGCCAGGCAGCCTCGACAAACCTGAAGGTTTGTCGCCACGGTTCTCGGGGGCATTACGTGGGGACAATCCTGTAGGTTTGTTCGTCGAAATCCTGTAGAATCTTGTACTTAGCATGGCTCAGGTTTACGCTGCCAAGTATCTCGCCAAAGCGGCGATGAGCGCCCCGCGCGATCTCGTCCGCGGCATGGTCGCCAAGTACACCCCGCTCCACCCCACCGTCTTCATCTTCCATTGCACGTTCGTCTGCGACGCCCGTTGTGAAATGTGCAGCAACTGGACGCGTGGCAACCGCAAGGAGGACATGACGCTGGAGCAGATCGAGCAGGCGTTCAGCTCGCCGCTGTGGAAGGACATCGAGAACGCGTCGCTCTCGGGCGGCGAGCCGACCACCCGCAACGACATGGTCGAGATCTGCCGCGTGATGATCGACAAGTTCCCGAAACTGCGCAAGCTCACGCTCAACACCACCGGCATCACGCATCACCGTGCCATCCCGATGCTGACCAAGGTGGTGCAGCTGTGCAACGAGCGCAACATCATCTTCTCGATGCGCGTCTCGATCGATGGCGTGAACGAGATGCATGGCTCCGTCCGCAACGTGCGCAACGCGTTCGAAAAGGCCGGCAAGACGATTGCCGCGATGCAGGAACTGCAGAAGACCCACAAGTTCAACTTCGGCATCTCCTCGACCATCTTCTCCAAGAACCTCGAAGACGCCGACAACATCCTGGCGTGGGCGAAAAAGGAGAAGCTCGACATCGTCTTCAACATGGTGCGCTTCACCGACGCCATGCTGGGTAACAGCGAGCTCGAGGCCGGCCTGAAGCCGATCGGCGTCGAAGAGCAGACCATGCGCAAGTTCTTCCTGGACCGCGTGCGGCAGGATCCGTTGCTCGACGGCCAGAACTACATCTATATGCACTATGCGGACATGATCGCCAACGGCTATCACCGCACCGCGCCCTGCCCGTTCCAGACCCAGGGCGTCATGTTGAACCCGAACGGCGACCTGTTTTTTTGCGAGCTCAGCGAGATCATGGGCAACGTGACGCAAGAAGACGCGGAGGCCATCTACTTCCGCGAGTCCTCGCAGGCACATCGGCGCGAGATTCGCGATCACAAGTGCCCGACCTGCCTGAGCCCGTGCCAGATGAACGTGGCCGCCATCAAGCAGGTCGTGCCCTACGCGCGCTTCCTGGTGCGCGCCTCGATGGAAAAACGCCGCCGCCCCACCCTCGCCGTGCCCGCGCCCGCATAACCTCCTCTGCCTGCGCTGGTCTGGCCTCTGTGCGGTAAGCTGCAAAGCGATGCGACAATCGTTTGCTGTCGGTTCGATTTTCGGAATGGCCGTGGGGGTGGCCTTAGCGCTGCTCGTCACTCAGCAGTGGCGCGACGCCGCACGGGACCTGCCGCCAGGGGCCGCGGTTGTGGGAGAGCCACCCGTGGGGCCAGTGGCAGAAGCCCTCGCGGCGTTCAAGGACCGCAGTCCCGCCGTGATCGACACCTACCTGCGTCAACACCAAGTGAGAAAGCTGCAGATCGGCGCCGGGAGCAGCCGGCCGCCCGGTTGGCTCAACACCGACATCGAGCCGGGAGACGGGCTGGCGTTCCTCGACGCCACCAAGCGCTTCCCATTAGAGGATGAGTCGATCCACTACATCTTCAGCGAACACGTTATTGAGCACCTGACCTACGACGAGGGTAAGGCGGCGATGGCCGAGGCCTACCGCGTCCTGGCCCCAGGCGGACGAATGCGCACCTCCACGCCGAACCTGACGAGGTTCATCGACTTGTTCTCCAAGGATCCAAGCGACGACGCCAAGGCATTCATCGTCGGCAAGCTGCAGTGGCATGAATGGCCGACCGAACCGAACTCCGCGGCGATCATCCTCAACCTGCAAATGTCGTCGTGGGGCCACAAGTTCATGTACGACGTGGCCACGCTCGGGGGCGCGCTGACACGAGCAGGATTCCGCAACGTGCAGGAATTTGAGGCGAACCTCAGCAACGACCCGCACCTGGCCGACCTGGAACAGCGGGATACCGGCGTGAACGCGCGCTGGAGCGCCTACGAAACGATGTCGGTTGAGGTTGAGAAGCCGCGCCGGGCGACGACGCGCTGACCGCGGATGATGAGCGAGGGAAAGATCAGCCAGGTCGTGGTCGCCGTCACGGCCATCGGGTTCCTGGGCCTGCTGGCGGCGGTCGCCGCGCCGGCCGTCCTGCTGTTTGGCGTCAGCCTGCAGATCGCGTTCATCCTGCCAGGCATTGCGATTGCCCGGGCCGTCGCCGGGCCGGCGCTTGGATGGCTGGTGCCGCTCGCCGTCGGACCGCTGCTCGGGCAGGCACTGGCCAGCCTGGCGCTGACGGCCGTCTGGGCGGCGGGCGGGCGCGGAATTTGGGTGGTGCTGGCGGCGTCGCTACTGGCCGCGGGTGCGATCGTGCCCGCCAGGCGACTGCAAGGGCGCTGGCGGCTGCCCGCCACGGCGCCCGGCGATCGCCTGGCGCTGGCGGCCCTGTTGCTGATTGTGCCGGTGGTGGTCGGACTACCGTTTGCGCACGTTGGCGAGATCACCGCTGACGGACAGTTCTATCGCGCGTACTTCACCGCCGATTACGTGTGGCGGCGCGCGGTGGTGGCCGAACTGGCCAAGGGCGCGTTCCTGCCCGTCAACCCCTACCTTTTTTCCGATACGTTGAACTACTACTGGATGCCGCACCTGCTGACCGCAGCACAGTACCGCTTTGCCGGCGCGTGGGCCACGCTCGACGAGTTGCTGCTGATCCGCTCGGTGTGCATCGACGCCTTCCTCGTCACCTTCCTCTATGGGGTGGTGCGGGTGTTCGGCGTGCGGCCCTGGGCCTCCGCGGCCGGCGTCGCCTTCGTCATCCTGTCGTCGAGTTTCGAGGGGCTCTACGCGTGGCTGGATTTCGCAAGTCACGGCGTACCGGCGCACGAGCTCACCAACTTGAATATCGATGCGATCACCCGCTGGTACCTCCGCGGCATCCCGATCGACGGCCTCCAACGCCTCTTGTTCTACCAGCCGCACCACGTGGTCGGCTATGCCGCCGGCCTCATGGGCGTGCTGGCGGTGTCGCAGCGTTCCCGGGCATTCGATCCCGTGGTGATGGCGGTGGCGGGCCTGTTGCTGGGGCTGTCGATCGCGATCAGTTCGTTTGCGGGCGTCATGTTCACAGCCGGCGCCGCGCTCTTCGAGGCCGTCTCGGTCGCGCGGCAGGCAGACTGGCGGCGTGGGCTGGCACACGCGGTGTCGAGCGCAATTCCCCTGGCTCTGGCCAGTGGCATGGTGTTCGCGCTTCGCTACGTGGACGCCGATGCCAGCATCGTGCAGTTCGGCGTGAACCAGCTCGCGACCCAGAGCTTCTGGCTGGTCACGGCGCTTAGCTTCGGTCCAGTCCTGATCGTGTCGGCCGCAGCCATCGCCGTAATTCTGCGCCAGAAGCGCCAGGATATCGGCGGACTCGCCGCCCTGGCGGCTGCCTGCGGCGTGTTCTATTTTTTCATCAACGTCCGCGATCACCAGGACGTCTACGTCGGCTGGCGCGTCGGCCACCTGCTGTTCATGGCGGCGACGGTGCTCGCCGGCATCCTCTTCGACCGGCTGCCGACCATGCCCCACCGGCGGATCGCCGTGGCGGCAATCGTGGCGGTCTTCGTGGCGGGATTGCCCACCACCATCATCGATATCTACAACACGCAGGACATCACCAATAACCGAGAGGCCCCTGGGTTTCGCTGGACACTGCGCCTGACCCCCGATGATCGGCAGGCGTTCCATTGGATTCGACTCAACACCGAACCAGACGCCATCATCCAGGTCGATCCCTTCGCCCGCGATGCCGAGACCTGGGCCTACCTGCCGGCGTTCGCCGAGCGCCGCATGGCGGCCGGCCTGCCCATCTCCATGGTGCCGTTGAAGAAATATCAGGAAGCGTCCGAAGAAGTGCGATCGATTTTCGACGAGCCCCCGCTGTCGGCGTACGAACGAGCGGTCCGTTCCGGCATCAACTACGTGCTGGTCGGTCCTCCCGAGCTCGACACGCACCCGGGCGTGACCGAGCGGCTCGACTCGCTTCCGGAACTGATGCCGCTGCTCTTTCGCAACGGCACCATCTCGATCTACGGGGTGAAGACCTCGCGCTAGGACCAGGCGCTTACCCGAGCATCGGTGTTTAATCGGTGCGAATCTGTGGCCTAGCGGCCCTTGCGACAAAACGCCATCAGGTGCCAGCCGAGCGGCCGGACCCACTCTCGCGGCAGGGCGTTAAAGGTGCCGACGAAGAACGTGTTGAACGCCAGCCCCTTCCAGCCGCCGTGCAGGCGCGACTTGACCGGGAACCGCTCCGGCACGATCCGCACTTCGGCGAACGGCGCCAGCAGGGCCTTGAACTCGCCGATCGAGTATTTCACCAGCACCGGCGCATCCTCGTGCTCGAGCGGCACCTTCATCACCTTCGACAAGGCATTCAGCCACGAGACGCGGTTGTAGACCATGAAAATGCCGGTGCCGCCCGGCTTGAGCACCCGGTGGCACTCGCGAATCAGCTGCGCTGCGTCGGCCGTGTACTGGACCACGCCGTGGCCGTAGGCCACGTCGAATGACTGGTCCGGGTACGGCAGGGCCTCGCCATTGGCGACACGCAGTTCCTCGGCTTCCAGGCCATGCAGCGCGAAGTTATTCCGTGCGAGGTCGATCGCGGTCTGCGCCAGGTCGACGCCCGTGACGCGGGCCCCGCCGACGGCGAAGCGGACCAGGTCGGTGCCAATCCCGCACCCCACTTCGAGCAGACGCTGGCCCTTGTAGGACGGGAAATCCACCAACTGGGGCAGGTAGCGCAGCTTGTCGTAGCGGTAGTCGTCGAGGTCGTCGAAGAAGGCCTTGGTGCCGACCGGCGCGTCGGTCATCTCCAGGTCGTGGATGCGGTGGTTCCAGTAGCGTTGAATCTCGTTGATCACGACCCTGTATCGTACAATGACCGGCTGATGGTGCGCGACCTCAGCCGGCTGGCCGACACGAAATTTGATGTGATCGTGGTCGGCGGCGGCTTTTACGGCGTGACGGTCGCCTGGGATGCCGCCCAACGGGGCCTGGCGGTCGCCATTATCGACAAGGACGACTTTGGCGCGGCGACCTCGTTCAACAACCTGAAGACGCTGCACGGCGGCCTGCGCTCGCTCCAGAGCCTGAACTTCCGGCAGATGCGCCTGTTCATCCGCGAGCGGCGTGCCCTCGCCCGCATCCTGCCCCACCTGGTCCGGCCGCTGCCGTTCGTGGTGCCGACGACGAGGACCCTGAAACGCAACGCGTTGGTCATGCGGGTCGGACTGGCGATTAACGACGCGATCGGCAGCGACCGGAACGAAGGCCTCGCCGACCCCGGCACCCACCTGCCTGACAGCCAGATCCTGTCGAAGGAGGAGACGCTTCGACTCAACCCGATCATTGACCCCAAGGGGGTGACCGGGGGCGCCATGTGGTACGACTACCAGATGGTGAGCACCGACCGCGTGACGCTGTCGTTCCTGCTCTCCGCGGTCGACGCCGGCGCGACCGCCGCCAATTACGTCAAGGCCAACCGCTTCATTCGCGAGGGCGACCGCATCGTCGGCGTGCAGGCCGAAGACGGCTTGACCGGCAACACCTTCGACCTGCGCGCGACGGTGGTCGTCAACTGCGCCGGGCCGTGGGCCGCGTCGATGCTCACCGACCTGCCGCTGGCAGCGCAGGGGACACCGCCACCGCGGTTGTCGCGGGCCATGAACGTCGTGACCCGCAAAGTGGTCGGATCGCACGCCTGCGGCAGCATGGCCGGCGGACGTTACCTGCTGATCGTCCCGTGGCGCGACGTCTCGATGTTGGGTACGAGCCACGATGCCTACGACGGGTCGCCTGACCAGCTGAAAGTGACCCGCTGGGACCTCGAGGCGTTCCTGAAGGACGCGCGCGAGGCCTTTCCCCACGCCGGCCTGACGACCGCCGACGTGCGACTGATTCACCGCGGGCTGCTGCCCATGGTGTCGGGCGACGGCCATCATGTTCGCCTGCTCAAGGACAGCCGGGTCGTCGACCACAGCCGCCACGGCCTGGCGGGGTTGGTCTCGGTGTTCGGCGTCCGCTACACGACGGCGCGGCACACCGCCGAACAGGCGGTCGACGCGGTCTTCCGGTCGATGGGCCATGCCACGCCGCCCCCCTGCCGCACCGCCGAGACGCCGTTGCTTGGCGGCAGCATGAACCACGTCGACAACTTCCTGAAGGCCGTCCTCCTGCGCGACGTCGAGGGCGTCCCCACCGAGACCCTGCGCCGCATCGCCACGACCTATGGCACCGGCTACGACCGGGTGCTGCAGATGGCCCGCGACGTGCCGGCGCTGGCGCGTCCGCTCGGCCGCAACTGCGACGTGCTCGGGGCCGAAATCCTCTATGCGGCGCGCTCTGAAATGGCCCTCAAGCTGGGGGACGCCGTCATCAGGCGAACTGAAGCCGGCGCCGCCGGGCACCCCGGCACCGACGCCCTCGAGCGGGCCGCCGCGATCATGGCCCGGGCGCATGCATGGGACGAGTGGCGCGTGCGCAACGAAGTCGCCGAGGTCGAAGCGTTCTACCGCCTGCCCAGAGACTAGCGCGGGCCCTGGGAGGCTCCCCGGGAGGGTCTCCCAGAGGGGAAAATGTCGTCCGAACACCGTTTTCAGAGGGAGCGGGCGCACTTTTCATAGAGAAAAAGTGCGAACTTATAGTAACCTCCCCACTGCAACGCTGTCGTTGAGCGATTGCCTATAGGAGAACAGATGGCCAAGACTGCGAAGAAGAAAGCCGCGAAGAAGCCGGCGCGTAAAGCGAACGCCGCGTTCATGAAGCCCGTGACGCCGAGCGCCGCCCTGGCGGAAGTTGTCGGCAGCAAGCCGATTCCGCGTACCGAGGTCACCAAGAAGCTCTGGGCCTACATCAAGAAGAACGGCCTGCAGGACGCGAAGAACAAGCGCATGATCAAAGCTGACGCCGCACTGAAGCCCGTCTTCGGTGGCAAGGCCACGGTCAACATGTTCGAGATGACCAAGCTGGTCAGCAAGCACCTGAAGTAGTCATAGCTTCTGAAGATCACGGGCGCACGGGTCAACCGTGCGCCTTTTCTTTTGTACGAAAACGCCGGGTGTAATTTCCGATGTGTTCGAGGAAATTACACCCGGCGTTATCGTAAATGCGCGGTCGCCCAGCGTTCGAACACCATCAGCGGGAACAGCGTGTGCGCGTGGTTCTCGCGGCCGGCGGTGTGGGCGTCCATCAGCGCGGTCACCGCGGCCGGATCGAACAGGCCCCGGCGGGCGACGCGTTCGGGCGACAGCAGGTCGCGCATCAGCGGCTGCAGTTCGCGCCGCAGCCAGTTCTTCATCGGGATGCTGAACCCTTCCTTGCGCCGCGACAGGATGCGGTCCGGCAGGATACCCTGCATCACCTGCTTGAGGATCCACTTGCGCTCGCCGTTGCGGATCTTCAGGTGCCCGGGCATCGAGAACGCCAGTTCCATCAGGTCGCCGTCGAGAAACGGCGCGCGGGTTTCGAGCGACGTCGCCATGCTCATGCGATCGACCTTCACCAGGATGTCGTCGGCGAGGTACAAGCAGAGATCCGCATAGAGCTGCCGGTTGAGCGCATCGTCCTGGCCAAAACGGCCGAGCGCATCGCGCACCGGCGCATACACGTCGGTGGCGCCCAGCGCGTCGCGTAAGCCGCCCCGGTACAGCCGCGTCTTGTCACGCGCGCTCAAGTACACCATCCAGCGGTAGTGCCCGAGATCGGCCGGTGCCGCGGTCGCGCCGGCACTGAAGCGCTTCACCTTGTTGACGAGGCCTTTCTTCTTCCCGGTGGGCGGCAGCGCCGAGGCGACCCCGGCCAGCGCCGGCATGAGGGCGTCGCCCATCCAACCCAGCTTCGTCGACAGCGACTGGGCCTGGTAGGCGTCATAGCCGCCAAACAGTTCGTCGCCGCCATCCCCGGACAACACCACCTTGACGTGCTCGCGCGCCAGTTCCGACACGCTGAAGGTCGGAAACATCGAGACGTCGGCGAACGGCTCGTCCAGGTGCACGACCAGGCGCTCGAACAGATCACCCAGGTCGGGCGAGACGCTGCGCTCCCGATGATTGGTCTTGAACAGCGCCGCCACGTCGCGGGCGTATGGCAGTTCGTTATAGGTGCCGTCGCTGAAGCCGATGCTGAAGCTGTTGACCGGCTGCGACACCGCCTCGCTCATGAACGCGACGAGCGAGCTCGAGTCAATGCCGCCCGACAGAAACGCGCCGAGCGGCACGTCGGCCATCAGCTGGCTCGTGACCGCCTTGCGCAGGGCAACGCGCAGGGCCTCGGCCGCCTCGCGGTCGTCCCACTCGCGCAGCGGCACCTCGGCCGCATCCCAGTAGCGGTGCACGGTGACTTCGCCCGCCCGGTACTTCAGGAAGTGGGCCGGGGGCAGCTTGTGGATGCCCTTGATCATCGTGCGTGGCGCAAGCACGTATTCGTAGGTGAGGAACTGGTCCAACGCGATCGGATCGAGTTCGCGCGTCACCTCGGGCCGCACGAGCAACGCCTTGACCTCGGACGCCAGCAGCAGCCCCTTCGGCGTCAGCGTCCAATAGAGCGGCTTCTCGCCGGCGCGATCGCGCGCGGCGATCAGCGTCTCGGTGCGGCCATCCCAGATCGCGAGCGCGAACATGCCGCGCAGCTTCGGCAGGAACTCCTCGCCCCACTGCTCGTAGGCGTGGACCAACACTTCGATGTCGGATCGGCGCGACCGGAAGGTGTGCCCGAGGCCCTCGAGCTCGTCGCGCAGCGCCTGGAAGTTGTAGATCTCGCCGTTGGCGACGATCTTGATGTCGCCGGCCTCATTCAAGATCGGCTGCTGGCCGGTGGCCAGGTCGACGATCGCCAGCCGCCGCATGGCCAGGCCGACGCCGGGGAGCGTGATGCTGCCCTCTTCATCCGGGCCGCGGTGGTGCAGCATGCGCACCATCTGCTGCAGTTCACCGTCACCGACCGGCCGGCTGAGATCACGGTCGACAATCCCGACGATGCCGCACATGACTACGCCTGCGGTTCCCGGCGATCCCTGACGACTTTCGCGGGAATCCCTGTCGCGATGGCAAACTCCGGAACCGCCCCGACCACGACCGCGCCGGCGCCGATAATGGCGTCGCGACCGATCGTGGAGCCGTCGGTCACGACCACGTGCGTACCGAGCCAGACATTGTCGGCCACGTCGATGCCGCGCGCCGTGCGCCCTTGCGCCAGCACCGGGATATCAGTGCGGTCGTAAAGGTGATCGCCGCCCACCAGGTAGGTATAGGCCGCCATCAGGATGTCCTTGCCGACGTGGACCCGCGAGGCCGAGAAGATCTCGCAGTTGAAGCCGATGTTGGCGCGGTCGTCGATGACGATGTCGCCGTTCTTACAGCTGAGAATGGTGTTGCGGCCGACGAACACGCCGCTGCCGATCCGGATGCCCTGGTTGTCGGTGCCCTTGGCGTCGAGGCAGCACAAGTCGTCGATGACGACGTTGTCGCCGATGTGGATCTTATGAGGATGGCGCAGCGTGACGCCGACGCCGAACACCACGTTGCGGCCGACCGAGCCCAGCACCAGCGGGTACAGCTTCTTGCGCAGCAGCAGCCCGATCGCACCGGGGACCCAGCTCGCCAGCACCATCGCCAGCTCGTACTTGACGAGCGCCCAGGTCCCGGGCCGGCCCACGAACAGCTCGCGGTACTTGTCGGCGTTCGATCGCGTCTCGTTGAACAGCTCCTGCTGGATCACCGTAATCCGCGGGTCGTGCTCGCGCGGGGGACGGGCGGTCATCAGCGGGCGACCAGTGCCAGGTCAGGCGACTCGCGCACCTCGCGAATCACGTAAGTGGGCTTGTCCTGGGATTCGTAATAAGTCCGCGTCATCACCTCGGCGAGCAGGCCAAAGGTGACGAGCTGCACCCCGATGAAGACCAGCATCACACCCAACAACAGCAACGGGCGATCGGCAATCCCCTGATGCAGGACCAAGCGGACATAGGCAAGCCAGCCGGTGATCGCCGTGCCCAGGCCGCCGGCAATCAGGCCGAGCAGCCCGAAGATGTGCAGCGGGCGAGTCGAGTAGCTCAGCAGGAATTTCACGGTCGCCAGGTCGAGCACCACGCGAACGATCCGCGACAGCCCGTACTTGGTGACGCCGGCGCGGCGGGCGCGGTGGTTCACTTCCATCTCGGCGATCTTCACGCCAATCTGGCTGGCAATCGCCGGCAGGAACCGGTGCATCTCGCCGTAGAGGCGCAGCGGCTTGATCACTTCCGACCGGAACACCTTGAGCGAACAGCCGTAGTCGTGCAGCGGCACTCCGGTCGCCCACGAAATCAGCTTGTTGGCCAGGATCGACGGCACCCGCCGCGTGATGAACGTGTCCTTGCGGTCCTTGCGCCAGCCGCACACGATGTCGTGGCCCTGATCGATCAGCGCGACCATCGCGGGAATGTCGCGCGGGTCGTTCTGCAGATCGCCGTCGGAGGTGACGACCAGGCGGCCGCGCGCGTGGGCAATCCCGGCCGCGAAAGCGGCCGTCTGCCCGAAATTGCGGCGGAAGCGGATGACCCGCAGCCGCGGATCGCTTGCCTGCAACGCGGCCAACCGCTCGAACGAATCGTCCGTGCTCCCATCGTCCACGATGATGAGTTCGTAGGCGCGGCCGTACTGGCTCAACGTCTCGGTCAGCTCCTCATACAGGGGCTTGATGTTGGGCGACTCGTTGTGGACGGGAATGACGATCGAAAGCTCAGGTTTCATTGAGCGGGACAGGGCATTATATAGCGAGACCGTGCCCCGTTTCGATCCCCTTTCGCGTGCGCTGGGCGCCGTGGCCGCCCTGCTGGGCACGGTCGCAGCGGCCTGGTATTGGTCCGCGGGCCTCACCCTGAGCCACTACGACGCCAAGGCGCACCTGGTCGTGGCCAGGCGCATCCTCGACAGCCTGACGCCAAGCTGGGAGCAGATTGGCGCCGTCTGGCTCCCCTTGCCTCACCTACTGAACGCCCTGCCAGTGCAGATCGACTGGATGTACCAGACGGGTGCCTCGGCCATCTTCATTTCGATTGTCTCGTTTGCGGTGACCGTTGCCTGCCTTTCGGCCCTGGTGCTGCGGGTGACCGGGTCGCCCTGGGGCGCGGCCCTGGCGGCCGCCTTATTCGCCGCCAACCCGAACGTGCTCTACCTGCAGAGCACGCCGATGACGGAGCCCTTGCTGTTCGCGCTCTCGAGCCTGGTCGTGTTGCACCTGGCGCAGTGGGCGCTGTCGGACGCCGTGGCGGTCCCGCGCGCGGCGGGCTGGACCATCGTCGCCGCATGCCTGACCCGTTACGAAGCCTGGCCCATCGTCGGTGCGGCCATGGTGCTGGCCGCTTGGGTGAAGTGGCGCCTGGGCACGCCGCTGGCGCGCGTCGTGGAAAGCACCGCGTGGTTGCTGCGCTACCCCGCCGGCGCCGTGCTGTTCTTCATGGGCATGAGCTTCGCGAGCATCGGCGAGTGGTTCGTGACGGGCGGCTTCTACGTTCCCGATCCCAAGCTTCAGGGACAACCCCTCGTGGTCATTGAAGCGATTCTCGAAGGCGTGGCCGACCTCGGCGGGCCACGCCTGGTCCTTGCGGCAGGCGTCTCGGCCGCCGCATTGCTCGTGGCGGGGGTGATTTTCAAACAGGAGATCAAGAGATCAGGAGTGCCTTCTTCTCTTCAAGGCCTGACTCCTGATCTCTTGACCTCCTGTCAGACTCACCCAGCGGCCCTGCTGATGCCGCTCGCTCTTCTCGCTTCGGTGGCCCTGCCGTTCTACGCGTTCGTCTCGGGCCATCCCTTCCGGATTCGCTACGAGGTGCCGCTGATCCTGGGCTCCGCTGCCTGCATCGGTGCGGCCGTGGGCATGGCGCGTCGCGCGGCAGCGCCCATCGCGCTGCTGCTGTTTGTGGCCATCGTTTGGCAGGCGCGGCCGTTCGATCGCCAGGCGCCGATGATCGTTGAGGCCCAGCTCGATCGTCAAAACGGCATTGGCCGGCAGGCGGTGACGGCCTGCCTGCGCGAGGCGTACGACGATACGACCATCATGGCGAGCATGGGCGCGCTCGCGCACTACATGCAGGAGCTCTCGCTCGCGGGCTTTCACATCGCTGACTTCCTTCATGAAGGCAGCGGTCCGACCTGGCAGGCCGCCTACGCGTCGGGCCCCGCCGCATTCACCGGCTGGGTGTTAATCGAGGAAGCCGCCGAGGGCGGCGACATGCTGCATCAAAAGGTCACGACCTGGCCAGGGTTCTTAGCGGGCTTCGAGCGGGTGTGCGAGGGCGGGAATGTGGCTCTCTACCGACGAAGGTCCGGCTAAAGCCGGACGCCACATCGATGAAGTGTCCGCCTTTAGGCGGACCCGAGAATCTCGAGAACTTCGTCGTGAATGTGGCCGTTGGTGCCAAGGATGTCGCCGGCATAGGGATCCCACGGGCCGCCGTCCGTGGCGGTGACCCGGCCGCCGGCCTCCTCGAGGATCAGGGCCGCGGCGCGCGTGTCCCACGGCTTCAGGCTCGCTTCCCAGAAGCCTTCCATGCGCCCGGCCGCGACCCAGCACAGATCGATCGCGGCCGACCCCAGGCGCCGGACCGCGCGCGCGCGCCGCAGCACCTGGCCGAACACGCGGACCAGCTCGTCGGGATCCTGCTGCACGTGGTACGGAAACCCCGTCACGAGCATCGAGTCGAGCACGATCGCATTGGTGGACACCTGCAGGCGGCGCCCGTTCATCCGCGCGCCCTCGCCGGCCTCGGCCGTAAACAACTCCTCGCGATTGGGATCGTAGACCGCGCCAATCACGGCCTGCCCGTCGATCTCGAGCGCCAGCGACGCGCAGAAGATCGGCACGCCGTGCGCGAAATTGGTGGTGCCGTCGAGCGGATCGAACACCCAGCGGTGACTGGCGCCGGTCGGCGGCGTGTCGAATTCCTCGGCGAGCACGTCGTGATTGGGGAATCGCTCGGCGACCATCGCGCGGAACATGCGTTCCACCTCGACGTCCACTTCGGTCACCAGGTCGATGGCGCCCTTCTTATCGACGCGCACACCCGTGCCAAACTTGGCCATCTGCAGTTCGCCGGCACGAATCACGGCTTCGACGGCCGTCGCAAGAAATGCTGGTGGGAGGCTCAACTGGAATCGATGGCTACGCGGTGGCCTTGGCGATTTTCTTGACCATCCGGATCTCCATGCCGCCCGGCACCTTCTTCAGCACCGTTTCGTCCATGAAGTTGCGGATCAGGAAGATGCCGCGGCCGCTCGACTTGAGGATGTTCTCGGGCGCCAGCGGGTCGGCGACTTCTTCGGGCACGAAGCCCTCACCCTGGTCTTCGATGCGAATGACCAATTCGCCGGCATCGGTCGGCGGCACCGGGCTGAACTCAACCAGCACGCGCTTGCTGCGGTCGTTCTTGTTCCCGTGCTTGATGGCATTGACCACCGATTCACGGACCGCGACGCTGACCCAGTGGAGTTGGTCCTCATCGAGCCCCGCCATCTTGCCGACGTGGTCACTCACGACCTGTACGAAGTCGAGCATGTCGAACGCGCTGTTGAACTCAAGACGGACCGTGTGCGGTGGGATCATCGGGGGAACAATCCACAGGAGGTAAGAAGATCAAGAGAAATAAATTTTCCTCCTGAACTCTTGGTCTCCTGTTGGTTTCGCGCAAAACAGCATCTCATGCCCGGCCTCTAAGTACCATAGCGCTTCAAAGCCGGTCAAGTTGCTATAGTTGAACATGATGCGAGTGGCCGACCGAATTGCCGTATCCCCCGCGCGCGCCGTCACCGGCGTGCTGCGAATGCCGGGGGACAAATCCATCTCGCACCGTTACGCCTTGCTTGCGGCCATTGCCGATGGCCCTTCCACGATTGCCAACTATGCACCCGGCGCCGACTGCGCATCGACGCTCACCTGCCTGGCGTCCCTGGGCGCTATCGTCTCACGAACCCCGGCCCCAGACGATGGAGATCCGCCAATCGTCACCATCGAGGGCCGCGGCCGGCGCGGGCTGGCCGTGCCGGCCGCCCCCCTCGACTGCGGCAATTCGGGGAGCACCATGCGGATGCTGGGCGGGGTCGTCGCCGCTCATCCCTTCATATCGACCCTTGTCGGCGATGCATCACTCTCGCGGCGGCCCATGCGCCGAATCATCGGCCCCCTGACGCAAATGGGTGCCACGGTCACCGCCGGCCCCGGCGACCGCCCGCCCGTGGTCATTCACGGCGCCGACCTGGCCGGCATCCAGTTCTCGCCCGACACCCCCAGCGCCCAGGTCAAGTCGGCGGTGCTGCTGGCCGGCCTCCAGGCCGCGGGCGAGACCCGCGTCATCGAGCCGGCATCGACCCGTGATCATACGGAACGGGCGCTGGCCGCGTTTGGCGCGACGGTCACCATCGAAGGCCGGACGATCACCCTGCGCGGCGGCCAGCGCCTGGCCGGCCGCCATCTGCGCGTGCCGGGCGACCTTTCGTCGGCTGCGTTCATGGCCGTGGCGGCCGCAGCCCTCGCCGGCTCGGACGTCACCATCACCGAAGTCGGCTTGAATCCAAGCCGCGCCGGGCTGCTCGACGTGCTGCGCCGCTTCGGCGCGGTGGTCGACACCACGATCGAGGACGAGTGGCAGGGCGAGCCGGTCGGGCGCCTGCGTGTGCGGCACGGCGCCATGCGCGACCTCGTCATCACCCCGGCCGAAGTGCCCGAGGTGATCGATGAACTCCCCGTGCTCGCCACGCTCGGCACCTTCGGCGGCAGCGTCACCGTCTCCGGCGCCGGCGAACTGCGCGTGAAAGAGAGCGACCGCATTGCCGAACTCGTCGCCGGGCTGCGGGCGATGGGCGCGGATGCCGAGGAGCGGTCCGACGGCTTCCAGGTCCGTTCGGGGGGCCGCTTGACCGGCGGCACCGTCCACGCCCACCACGACCACCGGCTGGCCATGGCCTTTGCCATCGCCGCGCTCGGCGCCAGCGGCCCGACGATGATTGACGGCGCCGACGCGGTCGCGGTGTCCTATCCGGCCTTCTTCGACGACCTCGAGAGGCTGACGCGTGAGGGCTGACAAGGTTTACCTGGTTGGCTTCATGGGCGCCGGCAAGACCACGGCGGCGCGCGCCCTCGGCAAGCGGCTCGACTGGAAGGTGGAAGACATCGACGCGTGCATCGAGCGCGCCGAACGGCGTGACATCCCGACCATCTTCCGGCAGGACGGCGAACCCTACTTCCGCAGCCGCGAACGCGAGGTGCTGATCGGCCTGCTCCCCGAGCGCGGCGTGGTCGTGGCGTCGGGCGGCGGCACCTTCGTGGACCCGGCCAATCGCGAGTTGATGCTCAAGGACGGCGCGGTGGTGTGGCTCGACGCCCCGCTCGCCACCATTCTGACGCGAATACCCCTGGACGGCCGCCGGCCGCTCGCGGCCGACCGCCTGGAGATGGAACAGCTTTATAATCAGCGCCTCGCGGCTTACCGCCAGGCGCACTTCAGGGTGGACGCAGGACGCGGCTCCGTTGAGGGGCTCGTTGACGCGATCGTGGAATGGTTGGACACCTAAATGCGCTATTTGGTCATCAGCGACATACACGCGAATCTCGAGGCCTATGAGACGGTCATGGCCGCCGCGGGCCCCCTCAAGTACGAGCGGGTCCTGGTGCTCGGCGACCTCGTCGGCTACGGCGCCGACCCCAATGCGATTTGCGACCGCGTGCGCGCGCTGGCGCCCGAGGCATTGATTCGCGGCAACCACGACAAGGTCGGCTCCGGGGTCGAGAGCCCGGAAGGGTTCAACGCCGTGGCCCGCAGCGCCATTCGCTGGACCTACGACCAGCTGACGCCGGAGAACCGCGAGTGGCTGGCCGGCCTGCCGGCCGGTCCCCTGGTCGTCGATGACTTCATCGAGATTTGCCACGGCACGCCGTTCGACGAAGACGCGTACGTCTTCGACGACCTTGACGCGCTGCGCGCCATGCACGCGGCGCGGCGGCCGCTCTGCATGTTCGGCCACACCCACGTGCAGGTCGGCCATTTCCTGTCGCGCGATCAGTTCGGGCTGTCGACCGCCGACGACCGCCGGCCGTTGACGATCAGCCTGGACGAGACGAATCGGTACCTGGTCAATCCTGGTTCAGTGGGCCAGCCGCGCGATGGCGATCCGCGAGCCGGGTTCGCGATCGCCGACACGGCGGCGCGCGAAGTGACGATCTACCGGGTGGAATACCCGATCGCGAAGGCGCAGGCGAGAATTCTCGAGGAGGGCCTGCCCGACGTGCTGGCCCAGCGCCTCGCGCTCGGCCGGTAACTTTCAACTGAAACTGCCACGGCAACTTTCAACTAAAACTACCAACTTTCAACTTTTCAACTTTCCACTTTCTTCTTCGCGCGCTCTTCCCGCTTCCGCAACTCCGACGCTAGCGCGTCTTGCGCGGCGCGCGAGCCGAGAATCCAGCCGATCACCACGCCGACGATCAGCACGCCGGGAATGAAGATGAAGTGCGATGAGGTCATGCCCTCCATCTACTGGCCCCGGCGTTCGAGTGCGGTTAGTTCCGCTTCGACCTTCTGCAGGCGGCGCGCAATCGACCAGACATAGCCGAGCAACACGACCCAGACAAACCCGTACGCGCCGCCGACCATGGTGAAGGCGGGAATCTGCTCGCCGGCCGGGATGTCCGACACCGGGAGGAACTCGCCTTGCGGGGGCGGTTGCATCGCGTGGAGGGCCGCCGGCCATACGGCGGGAGCCAGCACCATGAGCAGGAGCAATACTCGACTGAATCGCATCACGCTTCGTCCTCGGCAAGGTAAAGGGCTTCGACCCGGCTGCGCTGGTGCTCGAGCCGGGCACGCAGGTTGAGCAGGGCCACAAACAGCATGGTGAACGCCGCGAAGCAGAACCACAGCGGAATGCCCATGTCCGTCGGCAAGGTGGGCACAACCGAGGTCTGCGGATGCAACGTCCGCCAGACGTTGACCGACACGTAGATAAACGGCACGTTCGCCATGCCGAACAGGGCCATGCCCGCGGCGAGCTTGTCGGAACCGGGACCGCCGTAGCGGCGCAGCAACAGGTACGCGCTGAAGATCATCCACAGCAACAAGCTCGACGTCAGCCGCGGATCCCACACCCACCACACGCCCCACGCCTTGCGGGCCCACAGCGGTCCGGTGACGAGCGTCAGGGTGCCGAACACGAAACCCAGCTCAGCCGCCGCAATCGCCCAGCCATCCGCCGACGCCTTCTTGCCGAACAGGAAGATCGCGCTGGCCACGCCGCAGATGAGCGCCGCAATCAGGAACAGGATCGCCGCCGGAAAGTGAAAGTAGAAGATCTTCTGGACGAGGCCCATCGTCGACTCGTAGGGCGCGGCGTTGATCATCCAGGGCGCCACGCCAAGCATGACGGCCGAGAGGCCGATGAGCACCGGGTTCAATTTCGTCATGGCTGCCTGAAATTCTACTCCGTCATCACCGGTTCGAACGTCCAGAGTGCGAGGGTGATGAAAATGACGTCCCAGAAGACCAGCAGGCCGATCCAGAACTGCGCCATCGGCAGGTCGGGCGTGGTCTGGAACAAGGCCGCGGTGCCGCGGACGCCGGCGATCATTACGGGAATGGTGATCGGATACAGCAGGACCGGCAACAGCGTGTCCCGGCTGCGCACCCGCACCAGCATGGCCGCGAACAACGTGCCGACGGCGGCAAAGCCGAGGGTACCAAGGGCCAGCAGTGCCGCCAGCCGCCCCGGATAGGCCAGGACCGGGGCGTTAAAGAGCAGTCCGACCAGCGGCACCAGCACGATCTCCACGAGGGCCAGCAGGACGAGGAGACCGAGCAGCTTGCCGGCGTAGATCGCCGGCCGGTCCGATGGCGCCAGGAGCAGCGCCCGCAGCGTGTCGTTATAGCGCTCGCGCTCGAACGTGCGCGCCATGGCGAGGGTGCCCGAGAACGAAACCGCCACCCACAGGATGCCCGCCGCGACATCGTCTGGCGCCCGGCCCTCGCGCACGATCGCGAACGAGAAGACCAGCACCACCGACACCGCAAAGAACAGGGTCGTGAGCAGCACTTCCTTGCTGCGCACCTCGACCGTCAGGTCCTTGCGCATCACGTGCCAGGCCACCCGGAAGAAACTGCCAATCATTGGATGGCGAGCCGGTAGCGATCGCTCAGGCCGCGGCTATCGGAATCGGTGCCGACAATGCGGCCGTTCTTCAGGTAGATGGCGCGGCTCAACAAGCCGTCGGCGACCTCGAGATCGTGGGTCGCAATCACCAGGATGCAGCCGGCCTGCTGCCGCTCGCGTAACCGCGCCACCAGGGCCGTTGTCGAAGCCTGATCCAGTCCCGTGAATGGCTCGTCGAGCAACACCAGCCGCGGGTCATGCAGCAGCGCCCGCTCGAGCGCCGCGCGCTGGCGCATCCCGCGCGAGAATCCCGACACCAGGTCGTCACCACGATCGGCGAGGCCAGCGCGCTCCAGGCTCGTGCGTGCCGCGGCCAGGGGATCGGCCAGCCCGTATAGCTGCGCGAAGAACACCAGGTTCTCGCGCGCCGTGAGTTCGGGATAGAGAAACAGATCGTGGCCCAGCATGCCGATGCGGCCGCGGACTTCGGCGCCCCCCTGGGCGGCCGTGCGCGCGCCGTACAGGACCTGGCCCCGGGACGGGCTGATCAGCGTGGCGAGAATGTTCAGCAGCGTCGACTTGCCGGCGCCATTCGGCCCGAGCAGCCCGACCATGTCGCCGGCAGCGCACGTGAAATTGACTTGGGACAGCGCCTTGCGGCGCCCGTAGTGGCGCGCGAGGTCTACGACGGCGAGTTGGTCAAAGTCGCTGCTCATGAGGGCCGAGATCGAGTGCCGCCATCACCTTCTCGAGGTCCGACGTCAACCGCTGCAGCCGCGCCTGGTCGGCCGTGGACAGCGCCTTCTGTCGCTTCTTGCGCTCGAGCGCGACGATGTCGTTCAGCAGCCGCTCGCGCCGGGTTTCGAGCCTGGCATCTTCCGTCGCCCGAGCGGCCGTGGGCGACACGGCCATCCACAAGCCCACTGCGAAGATCAGCACGGCAGCGGCCAGGGCGACATTGCGCGGCCACAGGCTGTGCGCCGGCAAGCCCGACAGGTTCACCACCAGCGTGTCGCCGGCATTCAACCGCCCGCCGTTGCCCATGATAAAAACCTGCCCGTCCGACGTCATGTCGCGCGTCTCGGTGAGCTGGGGTGACGCCATCTCCATGGCGCCCACCTTCTCGGCCGCCACAAACAACTGTCCGAGGGCGATCGGCCACTTCTGCTGGATGGTCGTGGCCGCGCCGGCCTGCGGCAGCGAGAAGCCGATCTGCGCCAGGGTCTTGCCGGGCGCGAACGGGCCCGTGATCGTCAGCATGTCGCCGCGTACCGACGCCGACGGCGACGACCCCTGCATCACCGACGCGCCCGACGCGCCGGTCGGCAGTTCCATGAGAATCGGCCCGCCGATGTCGATCGGGGTGCGCGCGTTGTTGACCACCTCGAGCAGGTAGAACACCGTCAGGGTGTCGTCCTGGAACTCGAAGATGATGCGCGACTCGGGACCAAACTCGACGACGCCCGGCCGCGCCGGTTCTTTCGCGGCGGCCGTCGCGGCAGCCAGCTCCGCTTCGGCGGCCTTCTGGATCCCGGAAATCAGCGCGACGCGAATGCCGCCCTTGGCGGGCACCGGGAAGGCCTGCGACGTGAGCAGTTCGCCGTCAACGGTTGCCGAGGCCTGGACGCTGGCGCCGACCGTGAGACCCGTGAACTCGGCGCGGCCCTGGGCGTCGGTGGTGGCCGTGCGCGAGTCGCTGCCGACCCGCAACGTCACCAGCTGGCCTTCAATGTTGTTGCCCATGCGCTCGCGAAGGACGCGAACGGTCACGCTGGCGTCTGGTAGATCGCTGGCCGGCAACGGCACGCCGGCCATCGCGCCGGCATCGGGCGTAGCGATCTGCGCAACGACCGCCGTGGACATGAACACCGCCACCAGCAGCGCCGCCAGGAGGGCCGGGACTTCAGTCCCGGCCATATGGCCTTTCATAGTTTGGACCCACATGCTTTGCAGAACTTCGCGTCGGGGTCGTTCGCTTTGCCGCACTGCGTGCAGAACGGAGCCTCGGCTGCAGCTGGCTCAGCCGGGTCCGCGCCGCCGAGCCGCTTCGCGACTTCTTGCTCGATCTGATCGTGATAGCCACCGCTCAGGTCGAGCTGCTCCATCAAGCCGAGAGCCCGCTGGCGCAAGCGGCCGGCCATCTCGTCGAAGTCGGCCTGCGACATCTTGCGCATCGCGAAGTCGAATTCCAGTTCCTTGATCGACCGCAGCACGAGCGCCTTCTCGCGTTCGAGCGCGACCCGCGTCCGGCCGCCCACCGTGACCGGCGCATCGACATCGGGCGACACCAGGGGCGACAGGGTCCGGTAGGCGCCCAGCCCGACGAAACTGACCGACACGACGGTCAGGCTGAGGATGATGATATTGGCGGGCGACTGGCCGGTCGCGACGATCACCGTCGCGGTGGCTGCCAGCATGCCGCCCAGCAGGAAGAACTGCCACGGCTGAAGAAACGGTTCCTCCTTCGCGCTCTGCGCTTCGGAGGACAAGTCTTCCTGGGATGGACGGTTCTTGTCCACCGTAGCTTTAGCGGAGGTGGAGGCCATTAATCGAGGTTACGCAGTTCGTCGTTGAGACGCGCCGCCATTCCGGGATCTTCGCCATCCGGCATGCCGGCCACCGCCGCCTTTTGTGATGACCATCGCAAAGCCAGGTAGGCCGCAGTGAGCAGGCCGCCAAGGCCGACCACGATCGGCATCAGCCAGACGACGCGCCCGGAACCGCTGTTCGGCGGCTCGCTCAAAATATGGTTGCCGCCAAAAGTGTCGACGTAGAACTTCAGGATCTCGCTCTCGCTCTTGCCTTCCTTCAGCATCACGTCGATCTTCGCGCGCTCGACCGCGCAGTGACCACAGGAACACTGCCCCACCGGCAATTTCGAACAACCGCCGCACCAGCACGCCAGCTTGTGGGCCACTTCCCGCGCCTCGGGCGTGTTGATGGTTTCGAGCCGCGGATCCTGCCCCGTCTCGACGTGTTGCGCCGTCACCCGCGCCGCCGGCAGCAGCAGGCTAATCAGCAACAACGACGCGGTGACCGCGCCGGCCGGCATCTTCACCACGGCGAAGCTCACCGCCGTCTCCGGCAGCAGTGCAATGCCGGTGCCGATGGCCATGATGGCGAAGCCAAACCACACCCAGTTGACGAGCGGGTTGATGTGCACTTCGACGCTCGCCGTCTGCTCTTCGAGTTCGAACGCCGGCATCACGACATAGAGGTCTTCGGCAAACATGCGGCGGATGGCCACCTCGGTGGTCGGCTCCTCCTCGTGCTTGCGGAAGTACCACTTCGCCGGGCGCATCGTCTCCAGCACGGCGCCGTTCTTGTCCTTCACCGTGATGTGACCGGTCACCATCTGCTTCTGGCCGTCGTCGGTGACGCGAATGGCGTCGAGATGCAGGGTGTAGTCGCCCACCGTGGCTTCTTCGCCGGGCTTCAGCAGCAACTGCTGGTCGCGGCTGAACCCCTCGCCCGCGAAGCCGAGGAACATCAGGACGATGCCGACGTGGACGATGTAGCCGCCGTAGCGCCGCTTGTTGCGCGAGACGAGGCCGATCATCGCGGTCAGCAGGTCCGTGCCGGTCATGCCACGTCGCACGTGCGAGCCACGGATGAATTCCTGGATCAGCGTGGCCATCACGTAGGCGCTCAGCGCAAAGCACAGGCCCGAGCCCCAGACGCGCACGCCCATGGCCACGACGATGCCGCCCACCACGAGGCCGCTCAACACCGGCCACAGGAACGACTCCTTCAAGTTCATGATGGTCGACTTGCGCCAGGCCAGCAGGGGCCCGGTGCCCGTCAGCACCAGCAGGATCAAGCCGATCGGCACCATCCAGCGATTGAAGAACGGCGGTCCGACCGTCAGCCGCTCGCCGTTGATGGCCTCGGTAATGGTCGGGAACAACGTCGCGAACAGAATGAACAGCGCTGAAAACAGCAGCACCCAGTTGTTGGCGAGAAACGCCGCTTCCTTCGACATCCACGAGTCGAGCTCATGCCGGGCCTTCAGCATGGGCAGGCGGTAGATCACCCAGCCGAAACTGAAGGTCAGCGTGAACATCATGAACGCGACGAAGTAGCGCGCCAGTTCCGGGTCCTCGCCGAAGGCGTGAATCGACTGCACCACGCCCGAGCGTGTGAGGAAGGTGCCGACGATGGTCAGCAGGAACGTGATGATGACGAGCGACACGTTCCAGACGCGCAGCATGCCGCGCCGCTCCTGGACCATCACCGAGTGCAGGAAGGCCGTGGCCGTGAACCACGGCAGCATGCCGGCGTTCTCGACCGGGTCCCAGCCCCAGTAGCCGCCCCAGCCGAGCTCTTCGTAGGCCCAGATCATGCCGAGGACGAGCCCCAGCGACAGGAAGAACCAGGAGAACATCGTCCAACGCCGCACCGCGCGCAGCCACGAGTCGTCCAGGTGGCCCGTGATCAGCGCCGCCATGCCGAACGCGAACGGAATGGTGAGCCCGACGAACCCGAGGTACATGGTCGGCGGATGGATCGCCATGTAGAAGTTCTGCAACAACGGGTTCAGGCCGCGGCCATCGACCGGCGTCTCGGTGAGGTAGGTCGCAAAAGGGTTGTTGTGGATGATCATCAGGAAGAGGAAGAACATCTCCACCGCCCCGATCACGGCCACCACATACGGAATCAGCTCGCGATTGCTGTCGCGATTGATCTTCACCGCCACCGACCCGAACAGCGACAGCAGGAACACCCAGAACATGACCGAGCCGTCGAGACCGCCCCAATACGAGGTGATCTTGTAGAAGACCGGCTGCACGCTGTCGGAGTAGCGCTGGACGTAGCGGATGGAATAGTCGCCGGCCACGAAGGCGTAGATGATGATGCCCGACGCCACCGTCATGAGCGCGGCGACGGTGTAGAAGGCGCCGATGCCGCTTTCGATGAGGCGGTTGTTGCGCCGACGGGCGCCGGCGACCGAGGCCGCGACCGCGTAGGCCGCGGTCACGAACGTGATCAGGAGGATGAGGGCGCCGAGGGAGGCCATCGCGGCCGCCTCAGAACTTGTCCGAGGGCCCGGTGGCGCCTCCGGGTTTGGCTTCGTACTTCGACGGGCATTTCGCCATCACGCCGTTGGGCTGCACGGTGAAGCCATCGGCCGAGAGGATCCCCTTCAGCACGACTTCGGAGTCGCTCTTGAACGTATCGGGCACGACACCGGTATAGCTGGCGTTGACGATGTGGCCGTTGCTCTGGACCTGGAAGATGTAGTCCAGGCTGTTGGGCCGCCTCTTGATCGAGTCGGGCACGACGAAGCCGTGCATCTGCAGCTTCTTGCCGTACCACGGCTCAGGCTGCACCATCACTTCATCAACGTGCTTGTAGTACTCGGTGCCCTCGGCCATCGTCGTGTACAGCAGACCGCCGAAGGTCAGGGCGAGAACCAGGCTGGTGAGACCGATCTTGACGGCTTTATAGCTCATGTTTTTGGACTTTGCCGAAGTGGCTTCCTCTGCCTCAGGATACTACTGACGAGCGCGACCGGCAACCCCACCACGTTCGAGTACGAACCCTCGATTCTGGGAATAAAACGCGACGCCAGCCCCTGGATGGCGTAGGCGCCAGCGCGATCGACGGGCTCGCCGCTCTCGACGTACCACGAGATGTCTTCGTCTGTCATCGGATTGAACCAGACGCGCGTGCGATCGACCGCCGCTTGGACGCCTCTAGTGCTGACCAGCGCCACGCCCGTGAACACGTCGTGGGCGCGCGCCTGCAGCCGTCTCAGCATGGCCGTGGCCTCGCTCGCGTCAACCGGCTTGCCCAAGATCAGTCCGTCGATGGTGACCGTGGTGTCGGCGCCGAGCACGGTGGCGTCGGGACGGAGGGCCAGTACGGCGCGCGCCTTCTCGATCGCCAGCCGCTCCACGTACGCGTCCGGCGCCTCGCCGACGCGCGGCGTTTCGTCGATGTCGGCCGCGAGCACCTCGAACGCGATGCCGGCAGCCGCCAGCAACTCCGCGCGCCGCGGCGAGCGGCTCGCGAGCAGAAGGGTCCGGCTTCCACCTCCGCCAAGGCTACGGCGGACAAGAAAGCCGGACGCTACTTCGATGGAAGGTTCTCGTACCACTTCAAGTTGGCCGTCGACGTCCCGATGCACGCCAGGTCGATGCGCGTGTCGCCATTCAGGTGCGCGAAGGCGCAGCCGGCGGCCGCCATGCTCTTCTGCCCTTCGAGCACGAACTTCGTCCAGGTGCCATCCGCGCCGAGGCGATAGATGTTCACACCGCCGCCACCCCCTCGATAGCCGGCCACGATTTCATCGACACCGTCGCCATCAAGATCGCCCGACTGCAGGGTGTGGCCATCGTTCAACGTGTCGTCGATGACCGTCCGGACGCTCCAGTCCTGATCCCCACCAGCCTTACCAGCCCCACCCGCCTTACCAGCCCCACCCGCCCGATAGATCACGACCTGGTTGCCGTGCCAGGGCTCAATCGACGCCAGTTGACGGCCGGCCTTGGTCCTTAACACCGCGACGTCGCTCGAGCCGTTCTTCGGCCATGGCTCGGGATTGCCGGCGGTCAGTCGCGTCGTCTGCCACGTGCCGTTTGCATACCGGTAGAGATGAATGCCCATGAAGCTGGCGCCGAGCAGCGCCTCGCGGCCCTGGCCGTCCCAATCGACGACCTGCAGGCCGTGCAACACCCCCTCGTCCGCATCGGTCACCGTCTCGCGCTTCAGGTCCGGGGTGCGATAGGCGTAGATGGAGACCTTGTCCTTGTAGTCGGGCGGGACCCCGGCCACGCCGCCGAGCGGCCCGTTGACGACCATCTTGCGGCCCGTGCCTTCCGCATCAATCCACCGCACGCGATGCACGGACGGCATGCGATCAAATTCCTTCGCAACCCAGGGCGCGTTCACGTCCGGCCCCTTGCTCAACATGGTCATGACGCCGTTGCCCTTGGCCGGCGTCGTGCTGAACCCGCTTTGCAGGGCAATCTCGGGATAGCCATCGCCGTCGACGTCGAAGGCGTCGGCGTTGATCATGCCCGGGAAGCCCGAGGCCATCACGTGCGGCGTCCAGGTGGGATTCTCGTACCAGACCAGATCCACCTTGGCGCCGGTGGCCACTGCCAGAAGATCGACCTTGCCGTCCTTGTTGATGTCGGCGGCGGTGACGTGGTACCCGCCGCGCAGGCCGGTCGCCACCTCGTGCGCGACCAGGTTCCACGGCGCCGCCGGGCCCTGGGCCTGCACCAGCCCGATTGACGCCGCGATCGCCGCTCCGAATAGTCCGGTCACAGTCCTGCGCATACACGCTCCCGAGGTAGGGCGGGCGTTGGCCCGTCCGGCGAATGATATTCTTGAGCACCGTGATTCTGGCGAACAAAGTGATGCCCGCCGTCGTGGCGGAGATCATCCGCAAGGGGCCGATGTGCGACGAGAAGGTGACGCTGGCCTGGCGGCTGGCCGTCGGGCCGCAGATTGCCAAGGTCACCACCGTCCGGCTGGTGCCCGACGGCACGCTGCACATCAAGGCCGAATCGCAGGCCTGGATCGACGCGGTCCGCAAGTCGACCTCCCTCATCCACATCCGCATGGGCGACTTGCTTGGTGAGAACTTGGTCAAAAGACTTGAGGTCAGATAACTAGGGTGCCTAGGGTGCCTAGAGTGCCTAGAGTGCCTAGAGTGCCTAGACTAGAGTGCCTAGAGTGCACGACCCTCGGTCGCACCTTAGGCACCTTAGCCACCTTAGGCACCTTAGGCACCTTAGGCACCTTAGGCACCTTGATAAGATAGCCCCATTATGCGAAGCGCATTTATCGTCAGTGCAGCACGTATCCCTACCGGCAAGTTTCTCGGCACGCTGAAGGACTTCGCCGCTCCCGAACTGGGCGCCATGGTGGTTCGCGAGGCGGTCCTGCGCGCAGGGATTGATCCCGCCATCGTGGACGAGTGCATCATGGGCAACGTCGTGTCGGGCGGCGTCGGCCAGGCGCCGGCGCGGCAGGCCGCGCTCAAGGGCGGGCTCGCCGACCATGTCGCCGCGCTCACCATCAACAAGGTCTGCGGCTCCGGCCTCAAGGCCGTGATGCTCGCGCAGCAAGGCATCCAGACCGGCGACATCGACATCGCGGTGGCCGGCGGCATGGAGTCGATGAGCAACTGCCCGTACATCATCCCCAAGGTCCGCGAGGGCCTGCGCATGGGCAACGGCAGCGTCGTGGACCTGATGATTCACGACGGCCTGTGGTGCCCGTTCGAAAACTGGCACATGGGCAATGCCGGCGAAACCGTCGCGGACCTCTTCAAGGTCACCCGCGATCAGCAGGATGAGTACTCGGCCGGCAGCCACCAGAAGGCCGCCGCCGCGCAGGCCGCCGGCAAGTTCGCGGCCGAGATCCTGCCCGTCGCCATCCCCCAGAAGAAGGGCGATCCGATCAGCTTCGCGGCCGACGAGTCCGTCCGCGCCGACACCACCGCCGACGTGCTGCGCAAGTTGAAGCCGGCCTTCAAAAAAGACGGCTCGGTCACCGCCGGCAATGCGCCGCCGGTCAACGACGGCGCCGCCGCGTTGGTCGTGATGGCCGACGACAAGATGAGCGCCCTCGGCGTGACGCCTTTGGCGCGGATCGTGGCCCAGGCCACCAGTGGCCTCGCGCCGAAGATGCTGCTCATGACACCGGTCGAAGCCACCCGCAAGGTGTTGAAGAAGGCCGGTTGGTCCATCAACGACGTCGACCTCATGGAACTGAACGAGGCGTTCGCTGTTCAGGCGGTGGCGGTCATGCAGGAACTGGGCATCGACCCCGCGAAGGTCAACGTCAACGGCGGCGCCGTGGCCCTCGGCCACCCGATCGGCGCCTCGGGCGCGCGCATCCTGACGACACTGATCTATGCGTTGAAGGATCGCGGCCTGAAGCGCGGGGTGGCTACGTTGTGCCTGGGCGGCGGGAACGGCGTCGCGCTCGCCATCGAAGTGCAGTAAGCAAGAGGACCGGTGGGCCGAGGATCAGGGTTTCCTTGATCACGGCCCACGCGTTGTGTGGGATGAAGTTCGGCAGCCAGTAGCGCCGCGAGATCGCCTCGAACACAAACGCATCCGCAAAGTAGTACGTCGTCGTCAGCGGCCATAGGGCCATGACGCCAAGCGGCGGCGTAGTATCGGATCCCAGCCAATCAAACAGAACGTGGCTCGCCCAGGCCAGGGTCACGGCCAGCGCCAGCTGCGGGTTCTTGCCGCGGTTGTAAGCCAGCACTGCCAGCCCCGCGAATACGGCCGCCCCCAGGCTATGGGTCTCCATGTTGTGCCGGCCCCACAAGAAATCCAGGTCGGGCAAAACAGCTGCAAGGGCAATGGTGCCCAGGGTGCCTCGAGTGCCTAAGGTGCCTAAGGTGCGGGGGGTCAGGGCCAACCCGACAATCAGGCCGCCAAGCGCATGTCCGACGGGGCTGGGCATCCCTCCACCGTACGAGGTTTCTGCGTTATGGGTCAAACCGGCATGTGGCAGACCCTGCGATCCGGCCAGAAAACAGGCGAAAGTGGTCAGTTCCCCTAAAGTGTTGAAAATGAACCTAAAGCGGCGAATGGGTGCACAGATTTACGCTTGACTTTCGCTTGGCGCGTTTCTAGGATCAGTCCTGTCCTGAAAGGACCCATTCACATGCCACTAGACGAACGACAGGAACGCATCAAGGCCCTCGACATTGCCGTCGGCCAAATTGAAAAACAGTTCGGCAAGGGATCGATCATGCGGCTCGGCCAGAACAAGGCCGTGGCCCCCGTGGACGTGATCTCCACCGGCGCGCTCAGCATCGACTACGCGCTGGGCATTGGCGGCGTCCCGCGGGGACGCGTCATCGAGATCTTCGGCCCGGAATCGTCAGGCAAGACCACCCTCGCCCTCCAGGTCATTGCCGAAGCACAAAAGACGGGTGGCCTGGCGGCCTTTGTCGACGCCGAGCACGCGCTCGACGCGGCCTACGCCAAGAAACTGGGCGTCGACATCGACAACCTGCTGGTGTCGCAGCCTGACAACGGCGAGCAGGCGCTTGAAATCGTCGAGGTCCTGATCCGCTCCAACAGCGTCGATGTCTGCGTCGTCGACTCCGTGGCGGCGCTCGTGCCGAAGGCCGAAATCGAGGGCGACATGGGCGAGGCGCAAATGGGCCTGCAGGCGCGACTCATGTCGCAGGCGCTGCGCAAGCTCACCGGCGCGGTGTCCAAGTCGAAAACCTCGCTCATCTTCATCAATCAGCTGCGCGAGAAGATCGGCGTGATGTTCGGCAACCCCGAAACCACCACCGGCGGCCGCGCGCTGAAGTTCTATTCGTCGGTCCGCATCGACATTCGCCGCATTGGCGCAATCAAGGACGGCGACGCCGTCGTCGGCGGGCGTACCCGCGTCAAGATCGTCAAGAACAAGATGGCGGCGCCCTTCCGCGAGGCCGAGTTCGACATCATGTACGGCGAGGGCGTGTCGCGCGAAGGCGACCTCATCGACATTGCCGTCGAGCACAAGATCATCGAGAAGAGCGGCGCGTGGTTTGCCTACAGCGGCGAGCGTCTCGGCCAGGGCCGCGAGAACGTCAAGACCTACCTCAAGGAGCACGTCGAGTTACGCACCGTGATCGAAGAGAAGGTGCGCAAGGCGCTCGGCATGTCGCGCGAACCAGAGCCCGCCACGGTCGGGGCGTAACACTGGAGACCTCGCTCATGTATTCCGTCGTCCAGCTACGCACGCCGTGGCTGGACGACGTGATGATTCTAGCCAGTGCCCTCGCGGCCGGCGGATTCCTGTGGATCGTCCTCGCGCTGATCGCATCCGTGTACCCGCGTTACCGGGCGCACGCCTGGCGGCTGCTCCTCACGGTCGGCTTCAGCCTGCTGGTCTCCGACGTCCTCCTGAAACCCATCTTCGACCGGCCACGTCCCTTCACGACCATCGTTGACCTGCCGGTCATCGACGGCAAGCCGGCCAGTTCGTCGATGCCCTCGGGCCACGCCGCGCGGGCGGTGGCCGCATCGATTGCCGCAACCCGGATGATACCGGCCGCCGGCTGGCTGCTGTGGCCGTTTGCCGCCCTGGTCATGGCGTCGCGCGTCTACATCGGGGTCCACTGGCCTTCCGACGTCATCTTCGGCGCCGTGGTGGGCCTTGCCTGCGCGTGGTTTGTGCTGGGCGGCATCAGACAGCGGTTGCACACCTAAAAACCTCCGCGATATACTCGTAAGTCTCTCCTGAGGCCAGGTAGCTCAGTTGGTAGAGCATGCGATTGAAAATCGCAGTGTCGGGGGTTCGATTCCCTCCCTGGCCACCAGCCTTCGCCCGCGTAACACTTGGCGGGCTTCGGCTCGGTAAACCAGCCCGCCAACATCAGTTCGCGAAGGCTGTCCCGCCGTAGCAAAGGCCAAGCAATGCGCCTTGCGAAGGCGGACTGAAGTGGCGGTTCCTGAGCTTCGGCTGAGCAAGCCAGCGTCATTCGGGAATGCAGGCAAAGGCGGACCTCCCTACTTATTCACCACCTGCGTCGTCTGCAGCACGCCCGTTCCCGGGAAGCCCGGCAAGGCGACGTTGTAGGCGGCAACGCCGTCCATCGTTCGGCCAATCACCCGGCTACTCCAATGCACCGTCGTCACCTGCACTGAACTGCTGCCGACCGAGCCGCGCAAGGTCAGCAGCCCGTTTGCGATGACTCCGGTGACCGGGCCGGTCAACTCTCCGAGCGCCAGGGTTCCGGACACGGACTCGCCGTTTCGCCACGCAAATTCCCGGTATCCGGCCGATCCGGCTGCCATTGGCGAGACCAAAGACCAGCTGGACGCGACGAAAGTCGCCGAAAAGGCGACCTCTAGAAGTCGATCAGCCGCGTGTACTTGACGACGAACGAACGGCCGAGGGTCTCGGCGGTGGTCGAACTGAGCAGGTCGCGGCGATCGTTGAACACGACAAACAGGCCGGTGCCGCTGCGGTTCAGCAACGCCAGCCGCACGTTTGACGAGAACTGGCCGGTCTGCCCGTTGTACTGCAGCAGCGCCGAAATGTTGGCCAGGGTGGTGAAGGAGTAGTTGGCCTTGATCGGCACGAGGTTGTTGACAAACGAGCCATACGGCAGGTCGACATCCTGCCGGGTCCACCCGACGCTGGCCGTCGCCTTGGGCGAGATCCGATAGTCGCTCGTGAGCTCAAAGCTCTTGAAGTCACCGTCGTAGTAGCTGCCGACACGAACCCGGGCCGTTCCGGTGATGCGCGCACTGGGGTTGTGTTGGAACTCGAAGAAATGCTGCAACCACGAGTACTCCCCGGCCGGGATCACCACGCGATTGCCGTCGCGGTTGTACACCTGGAAGGGCGCCAGCGGGTTGTCCTTGGTCAGGTCCACCGCCCATCCGAAACGGCCGCCCTGCCGCGGCTGGATCTCGAACGGATGAATGTGCATGCCCTGGCTTTGGAGCTCGCCGTTGAAGTCATAGTACGAGTTATACGAGTAGTGGGGCGCGAAGCGCCGGATCCACGGGATGTTCTTGGGCTGGGGCTGAAAGAATGCGCGGAACTCGGGACGCCGGTAGCCGCGACGCGGCAGAAAGCCGACCTCGGGGTTGAACGTCTCGCCCACTTGCGAAAAGCCGCCAGACACCTGCCAGAGATTATTCGTGAAATTGTAGAACGCCCGGCCGGCGTAGTCGCTGCCGAAGACGGCGTTGGCGCCGCCCGAATCAGTGCGCGCCAGGAAACCCGACAACCGCTGACTCGACGATAACTGGATATTGGCATCCACACCGTACGCGCGGTTGAAGTCGGCGCTCGGCGCGAAACTGCCCGTGCCCTGCCGGTTGACGAAAATGGCGCCGTAGCTCGATCGGCCCACCTCGCGCTGGACACGCAAGGTGGTGAAGTTGTTGGCCTGCCCCACCACCTGGGTGCCGGCGGCGTTCTCGGCGTCATCGGTCTGGATGTTCAGCGCGCCGACATTCCAGCCGCCGAGTTTCCCGCTGAGGCGGGCGCCGGCGATGATGTCGATGGGCACCCCGCTCGACGACAGGCCAACGCGACGCGAGAAGAACAGGTCGATGCTCTGCGGGTTGCCAAACTGGAACGTGGATGCGTTCTCGAGGAAGAATGGCCGTTTTTCCGGAAAAAACAGGTCAAACCTCGTCAGGTTGACCTGCTCTTCGTCGGCCTCCACCTGCGCGAAGTCGGTATTGATCGTCGCATCGAACGTCAGGTTGGGACGGATACCCCACTTGAAGTCCAGGCCGACGTCCGCTTTCTTGTCGACCAGGTCCCCCGACAGCCGGGTGTAGTCCTTGTTGACCGAGCCCAGGGCGTACGGGATGAACTTGATGTCGCGACGAGGCGGCAGGTCCAGGCCGGTCACCTTGGCGGCCAGCGAGACGCGATAAATGTCGAAGCCGCGCGGGATCGGCGCCAGGTAGACCTGCTCGTTCTTGTGACGGATGTTGCGCATCACGTTGAAGCCCCAGGTCTGGTCGGTGCCGGTCTGGTAGCGCAAGGTCTTCAGCGGGATGGCCAACTCGGTCTCCCACCCGCGATCCGTGATCTGCGAACGGACCGTCCAGTCACCGTCCCAGTTCGGGTTGAAGGCACTGATGCCGCCGCGTTGCGTGCCGGCGCCGCCGCCGCCGAACGACACGCCGCTGCTCTGCCCCTCGCGCGCCACCTGGCCGTCGTACTCGATGCCCAGCGGATTGGTGCCGAACACGAAGGCGTTCTGGCTGTCGTTAAAGGTGTCCAAGGCGATGACAATCGAATCCGTCTCGTTCAACGAGGCGTCGCGACGGGCCTGCGACACGATGATCTTCGACGGATCGCTGTCGAAGGCGATCACGCTGATATACAGGGTGCCGCGGCCGACCAGCATCCGCACCTCGGTCTTCTCGCTGGCGGGAGCGCCTTCGATCGGGTCCTGTTGCGTAAAGTTGCCGTACGGTTGTACGGTCTGCCAGACAGCCTCGTCGACGCGGCCGTCGATCACCGGTGCTTCGGCGGAATCGGCGAGCTTGCCAACCGTGAACGTCGGCGGCGCGGTCTGTTGGGCAGATACGGTGTGGGGCAGGAGGCTGATGGAGGTGGCAAGGACGAGCCGGACGACCTGGACACGACAGCGGTGCGATCTACACATAGTTCTATTCGTACTAAACTGGTTCTTGACAAGAAGTTTAGATGGCTGAGAGGCGAATCGCAGTGTATGACATGGCCTCGACCGTGACAATGGGGTGACGCGATGAACAAAATGATCGCGCGCGGAGTTGTTGTCTTTTGTTGTCTTGGCCTGGCCGCGTCCGCCGTCGGGCAATCGATGCCCACCCTCAACAACGACCAGCGTGCACTGCTCACGGCACTGCTCGCCGCCGTCGATGCCGCTCCACCACCAGCCGACGCGACGCCGGACTCGTGGCAAACCCACGTCCTGCGCGCCTCGGACGGCTCCCACTATGTCGCCTTCTCGGTCGCCTCGTCGCCGACGGCGCCGATCGCCGCCAACCGCGTTCTGATCTACGTGCGACTGTCCGTCGTCTCGCCGGCACCAGGGGTGAGGGTGGCGCGCTCGAGCGTCCGCGAATGGCTGGGCGGCTCGCGCACTGATCCGCGGCTCGTACGGTCCCGGCGCGGGTTCGCCGTCGGCGAGATGCCCGCGATGGGCGCCGCGACCGCTGGTGGCGGCGGTGCTGCCACGGTCGGATCCGCCGACCTCCAGATCATGGGCCTGCAGCGGGAGCGTGAGCGGCAGCGCAAGGAACAAGAGGAACGGGATCGGACGGCGAGCCTGGCAGGCGCCGGGCCCGATGGCGCGACCTTGCTGCCCTTTGAAGACTTCGACCTGATCGCTCCGCCGCAGTTCGCCGACGGCACCCCGGCCATCCAGCGCGCGCTGACCGCGGGGCCCGGCCAATATCGGCTCTCCGTCGCCTGGGTCGATGCCGCGGCCAAGCCGGGCCAGGCCCCGGTGCACGTGGCCCACCGGACGCTGGACCTGCCGCCCGCGTGGGCCGACGACTTCAGGCTCAGCTCGGTCGTCGTCGCCGAGAGTGTGACGGTTCGCGAGACGCCCTACACCGCCCTCGAACAGCGCGCCCATCCCTACGCCCTCGGCGTCACCGAGATCCGGCCGGCGCGTGATGCGGTGTTCGCCAACAGCGACGCGTTGTCGCTCGCCTTTCAGGTGATCAACGCGCGGGCCCCCGACACCGGCAAACCCGACGTGACGGTCAACTTCCGGATCACCCGGCAGGCGGGAAGCCGCGAGGAGCAGGTCGCCACCCTCACCCCGCTCCGCTACGACAGGACTACCCTGCCGCCAGATTTCGACGTGCGGCTGGGCCATCCCCTGATCGCCGCCATGTCGGTGCCACTGGGTACGTTGACCCGCGGCGCCTACCGGCTGCATATCGCGGCGACCGACCACGGCACCACCACGACCACGCACAGCGCGGTTGAGTTCAACGTCATTGGCACGCCGCTGTCATTGCTGAATGAAGCCCCGCCGCTCGGCCGGCGCTTTCGCCGCGAAGACGCGATCGCGGACGCCGTGCTGGCCGAGCTGGTCAAAGCATTCACGCCGGCCTCGCCGTCGCCGGCCTTGCGCCGCGCCCTCGACCAGGTCGCCAGCCGCGCGTTCATCGACCTGCTGGCCGAAGAGCCGGTGCCACCGGGCGAGCAGGCCACGCGCACCGCGCTGACCGGCCTGGCGCTTTACGCCATCGGCGACGTCTCGGCCCTGGCCCGGTTTCAGCAGGCGCTCGCGCTTGGCGGACCTGGCGGCCCACTCCAGTTCTTGATCGGCGCGGTCCGTGCGATCCAGGGCCGTGATCCGGATGCGATTGCCGCCTGGCAATCGGCCCGGGACGAAGGCGTAAACTTCGTCGCGCCCTTCCTGGCCGAAGCGTATCTGCGTCGCGGGGACGGCGCGCGGGCCTCAGCGCTGGTGTTGGCGGAACTGGGCGGACGGCCGGCCGAGGGGACGTGGGCGCGCGCGCTGGCGGCCTCGCACCTCGCCAGCGGCCGCACCCAGGAAGCGCTCGCCGTGCTCGAGGCCCAGTTGGCAAGGGCGCCCGACGACCTCGACGGACGCTGGCTCCAGTTACAAGCGCTCTACGGCCGCCTGGCCCGGGACGGCGGCACCGATCGCGATCGCTTCACTGACCTTGCAAAGGCGTACATCGCGGCCGGCGGCGCCCATGCGGAACTCGCCGCGGAGTGGATCAGGGTTCTGAAGGGTTCTGAAGGGTTCTGAAGGGTTCGGAAGGGTTCGGAAGGGTTCGGAAAGGTTCGAAGGGTTCAGAGAACCCGCTACCCGCGTGGGAATAGGTTACCCTGCAACAACTTAGCACCATTTCTCAGGACAGCCTCTTTCTGGGGCCGAATTGACCGCGCCACTTTGGTACGGGGCATGCTGTGGCCCGCGACGTGGCAAAGCGCTATCAAGACATCGTCGCCTGGCAACTGGCCGACGACCTACGCCGGCAGATCGTTGCGACATCGGCGGAGGCCCCGTTTGCTCAGGACTACAGGCTCTGCGCGCAGATCCGGGCTGCCGCCAACTCGGCATCGGCGAACATCGCAGAGGGATTCAAACGGTTTAATCCTGGCGAGTTCTCGCAGTTCATGAAATACGCACGCGGTTCGCTCGCAGAGGTCGGCATTCATTTGACCGACGCCAAGGACCGAAGACTCATCAGTGAGGCAAGACACGCCGAACTCAGTCACCTCGCTGCCAGAGCCGCGATCGCCTCAGCTCGCTTGCATGGGTACTTACGAACGGCAGAGCCTCCAAAGACCAAGACGCGATCAGCGCAGAAGCGCCGCTGAACCTCTCCGAACCTCTCCGAACCTCTCAGAACCTATTTCTTGAGCTTGAGTGCCGGGGGCGGCTTCGGCGCGCCTTCGGTCTTCAGCGAGTAGGCGCGGCGCGATGCCGCCGTGATGTTCGGGCGGTTCACTTTGACTTCGAGCTGGCGCGTGCGCTTGGTCGGGTCCGGATTGGTCGAGTAAAACCCCAGCACGTAATAGTCACTGGTCTCGGCGTCGATGCGCCGCAGCTCGGTGGCAAAGTCGTTGGTGTTCACCACCGCGAAGCCGCCGGTTTCCTCGGCGAGGTAGCGCAACGAGCTGGTCGTCTTCTGCACGTAGGTCCGCCAGTCGCTCTGGTCGACGTACTCGCCGACGTCGGTAATGCCGGCCAGGCCGCGCGGGTCGATGGTGTAAATGCTGGCATTGGCGCGATTCGCCGACAACGTCAGCTCGCGCATCAGCCGGTGCAAGTCGAGGTCGGCGGTCACCGCCCCCATCTTGAAATACGGGTTCTCGTCATCCAGTGCGAAGGCCATCGGGTCGGCATACCGCCCGCCCATCACCCGGTCGCTGCTGCTGCGGCCCGCGGCAAACGGGTCGAAGTCATAACCGGTACTGATGTAAATCACGGCCTTGCGCCGGTTGGCCACCTTCTCGATGTCGCCCAGGATGTCATACGCCGTGTAGAACGCCATCTGCGCCCTGGCGCGGATGTCGCCTGGCCCCTGCGAGTTCTCCATCATCTTGAAGATCTCTCGCGGCAGGTACCCCGAGCCGCGAATCTTCCGGGGCGCCTCGGCGAGGAGCTTGCGATCGTAAGTCGGTCCCACTTCCAGGTAGGAGGGCCCGCTCGAGACGACGGCGACGAAGTCGCCGTCGTGGATCAGCGTGTTAAGGACGGTCTCCAGCAGGCGGCGAACGTGGGGCGTCAACTCGGGCTCGAAATGCAAGTCGTCAATGAAGATCAGGAAGATGCGACCCGCCGTGTCGGCCATGCTGCGCCGCGCCGCCGGCAAGACGATGCCCTCAGGCACTGCGGCCGCCGGGGCCGGCTGCAATAAGTTGAAGGTCCGCCCGCCATGCACCAGTGAGAATGACGTCACCGTCTGCTGAACGCCATCTTCGAGAACGGTGAAGTCGGCCGCCGTCAGGTCCGAGATGAACTGGCCCTTGTCGTCGCGCGGAATCACGTCGGTCGTGACCAGGGTCACACCGGCCCGGAACGTGGGCTGTTGGTTCTGCGCAGGCCGGGAGTCGGGAGTCGGGAGTCGAGGGATTGAGCGCCAGCCGCGACAACAGCCAAGCACGCGGCCGCCAGGGCAAACCTGAACTTCATGACGACAGTATAGTGTCTGCTGCCCACTCCCCACTCCCGACTCCCGACTCCCGACTCCCGTCCCGTATAATGTCGCTCATGCATCCGACCCGCCGACAAGTCCTGGGCACCCTCGCCGCGGCCAGCGCTGCCACCCTGGTTGACCCCGGTCACGTGCTGGCCAAGCTGGCGGCCGACGTCCCCTGCACCGGGGCCGCTCCGGCCGGCGAGTTGCTCGGCACGTTGCCGCTGTTCCGTAACAAGCCCCAGGTTCAAGCCTTCGGCGTGAAGTACGGCGGCCCCGGTCTGGATGCCCGCATGGTCACCGACCTGTCGATTCTCGAACCCGGCAAGCTGATCACCCCCAACGAGCTCGCCTACATCCGCACCGAGATCCCGGCCGCGGCGGCGAACCACACCGGTCCGTGGACCATCGAGACCAGTGGCCTGCTCGCCACGGACGGCCTGCTCGAGCTCGACGCGATTGCCAAACAGTCCAGGAGCTACGGCGCCCACCTGTTTGAGTGTTCCGGCAACGCCAACCCATCGAACTTCGGCCTGATGAGCGTGGCCGAATGGGACGGCATCCCCCTCGCCGATATCGTCGCCGGCCTGAAGCCCACCAAGGACGCCACCGCGGTGCTGGTGAGCGGGTTCGACCACATTGGCCAGGTGTCGCAGCGTTCGATCGTCGGCGCGAGCTGGGTGTTTCCACTGGCCTCGCTCGACCAGCTCGGCGCCTTCCTGGCCGTGCGCATGAACGGCGAACCGGTGCCGGCCGATCACGGCAAGCCCGTCCGCCTGGTCGTCCCCGGGTGGTATGGCTGCACGTGGATCAAGTGGGTCAACGAAATTCGCCTGGTCGGCCCCGACGAACCCGCGACGACGCAGATGGTGGAGTTTGCGAACCGAACGCACCAGGCCGTCCCGCACAAGTTCGCGCGCGATTACACGCCGGCCGACATCCAGACCGCCGCCACGCCAGTGCGAATTGAAAAGCGTCGTACCGCAAGTGGTCTCGAATACCGTATCGTCGGCATCGTCTGGGGCGGTACCAAGGCCGTCGATCGCCTGGCAGTCCGGATCACGCCTGCGGCACAGACACCGCAGCAATTCGACAGCAAGAGTGGCGAGTTCGCTCCATTCGCGGTCTGCCCCACGCCCAAGACGCACGCCACCTGGAACCTGTGGGAGTACCGCTGGAAGCCCACCGCGCCTGGCACTTACGACATCGCGCTGAAAGTAGCTGATGCGTCAGTGCCACAGCGCCGGCTCGAGTCGGGATACTACATGCGCCAGGTCACGGTCGACGAGGTCTAACCACGAAGGACACGAAGGCCACCACGAAGAACACGAATCAACTTTGGTTTTCTTCGTGTGCTTCGGGCGTCCAGAAGTTCGGTTCTTCGTGGTTACTTGACCGCGTCGCGCGCTTCGGTAATCTCCGGTAGTCCCGGATCCGCCAGGCGCCAATTCGCCAGGAACCGCCTGTAGGTCGCGCGGGCCGAGGCCGAGTCGCCGGCGTTACGATAGGCACGGGCCAGGCCCAGCACTGCCCGGCTGCGATTGGGCGTCCTCGCCAGCGCGCGATCGAACCACACGACGGCCTCTTTCGCGCGGCCGACCTGGAACAATAACTCGCCGTACAACTCGTCGGCGCCCTTCACCGGAAACGGCCGGCCAATGGGCCGGGGCATGCGGGCCTGCAAGGCCACGGCGCGATCCATCATCGCGAAGGCGGCAGCGTGCTGGCCGCGCGCGAACAGGTCGAGCGCTTCCATCTGGCGCAGCATCACCTCGGCCTGCTCTCGCAGTTCGGCCGCCTGTGCCGGCGCCGAGGCGTTGCGGAACTCGGCGATGGTGGCCTGCACGCGGGCGGCGTCGCCGAGATTGACCGCGCTCAGGCCCACGGCAAACAACTCCTCGATGTTGTCGAAGGTCGACTGACCCTTCAACTCGCTCCATCGCTCGCTCTCGATGATGTAGCGCGCGCGCATGGAGCCGCGATCGTTGCGCAAGGCGTCCAGGCCGCTGCCCCGCCCAATCTCACTCTGCTCGCCATAGCCGTGGCCGCCGGCATGCTGCGGCGATTGAATCAGGGGCACGCCGACTCCCGACTCCCGACTCCCGACTCCCGCCTTCATCGCCTCGTTGACAAACGCAATCGCTTCGCGCGTCTTCGAGAACCGTCCCTGCTGCGTCCACTCGTACTGCAGCCAGGCCAGGCTGTGAAAGTCGCGGCTGCTGATCGGCAGGCCGCGCCGCTTCGCCCACGCGATCGAGGCATTCCACGACGCCTCGTCCGACTCCGCCGCCTCATCCCACAATCCGACCTGGAGGAAGGTGTGGGCCGGCATGTGCAGGGCGTGGCTCGCGGCCGGCGCAATCTTCGCGTAGGCGCGCGCGGCCGGCAGTGCGCGGCCGGCGAGCGTGCCGTGATCGTAGGCGTGCAGAATATAGTGTGCCGCACCGGGGTGCCGCGGACTGCGGGCAAAGACCTTCTCGGCGATGGCGCCCGCCTGGCGCCGCAGCGGCAGCGCCGCATCGCCGCGCGGCAACATGGCCAGCAGCGACAGCGCGTAGAACGTCTGCGCCTCATCGTCCGCCGGGTAGTCGGCCGCGAGCTTGGCCATCACGCTGGAATACGCCTTGTGCCGCGCGCCTTGGTCACCCGGCCCGAACAAGGCGTCGACCGCTCGCATGAAGCCCTGCTCACGCGGCGTCTTCGCCTTCGCCAGTCGCGCACCCGGCGTGGCGCCCAGCTTCGCGAGCGCCGCCCGCCCCTGCGGCAGCTCCTCGTAGAACCACAACGGCTGGCTGAAGCTCATCGCCTCGCCCCAGTAGGCCAGGGCAAAGCCGGGATCGACCTTCTGCGCCGCGCGGAAGGCATCAATGGCGTCTTCGTAGCCAAAGCTATGCAGCCACGCGATGCCGCGCTGGAAGTCGGCCTGGGCGGCCGGACTGCCGGAGTTGGCAAAGTAAGCGCGGCCCAACTGGGCGCCGGATTGGGCAAGCGGGGAGACCAAAGCGGCGCACGCGAGGGCCAAGGCAAGAAAGGGACGCATGTCAGACAAGGTTAGCGCAAAAAGAAAACGGGGCGCCCCGTTTGGGGCGCCCCGTCAGAGTCGCCGTCTGTCCGTTCGTTAGAAGGACAGGCGGAACATCATCTGCGTCAGGCGCATGAAGCCGCGCTGCGCGGTGATGCGGCCGAACGCCGAGCTGCCGAACGAGGTGTTCGGACCGACCGTCTTGACCGTGTTGGTGATGTTCAACACTTCAATCTTGATCTGGCCGCGCATGCGCGAACCCATGCGGACGTCCTTCGACGCCACAAAGTCCCAGTTGTTGCGGTGCGGCGTGCGAACGTCGCCGTTGGTCCTCGGCGAGTTGCCGAACGTGAAGGCCCCCGGGTTGGAGTAGGCCGCCGAATTGAGCCACACGCCGGGGTTCGGCTGCGGGGTGTAGAACAGACGGTCCTCGCGGTTGCCACTGGTCAGCGGATCGCTGCCGGTGAGGTTGGGCCGCTGCATCGGGTAGAACGCGCTCGAGTTGTTGTTCGAGCTGTTCGACACCGAAATCGGGAAGCCGCTCTCGAAGGCGATGATCGACGAGACCGTCCAGTCGCCGAGGATGGCGGCGCCGACGCCGCTCTGCGCCCAGCGCTTGCCCTCGCCGAACGGCAGTTCGATGATCGGCGAGATGGAGATCTTGTGCGGCACATCGAGGAGGCCGATCGAATACTCGGCATCCAGGTCGTACGGGTTCTGGGCATTGCCGTTCGTGGCCGAGAACGAGTTGCCCTCGCCGAACTGGTTGTCCATCAGCTTGCTGCGGGTGTAGTTGATGCGACCGCCCCAGCCGTTGCTCATGCGCTTCTCGAACTTCAGGATGGCGGCGTGGTACTGATTCTTGCCGCCCGTGGTCTGGCGCATCAGGATGTTGCCAAACTGCGGGAACGGACGCAGTGACTGGGCACGCGTGATGGTCGGGCTGTTCGGCGAGAAGCCGGTGCCGGTGCCGAAGAACGGGTTCGGCACCTGCTGCGACAGCGCCGCGCCGAGCGCCAGGTGAGAGGGATCCAGCGTGTTGATGTTGATCGTCGCTGAATCGTTGGCGCCGCCGTAGCCGAGGTTACGGCCGGTCGCGCCGGAGTACTCGAAGCCAATCGCGATGTTGCCGGGCATCTCGCGGTTGAGATCGAACGAGTACTGCTGCACGTAGGGCGCGCCCTTGTCCTGGTCGATGAACTCGATGTTGCTGCCCACGCCCTCGAGGGCGCCGAGCGAGTTACCACGAGGCTGCACGACGCCGCTGGGGAAGGGGTTGTTCAGCAACGTCGTTGGCACGAACTGCCCCTGCTGAATGAAGGTGTTCTGGCTGTAGCCCACCTGGCCGTAGTTGGCCGACCCGAGGAACGGGTAGTTCCACGGTGCCTGGTAGATGCCGTAGCCGCCGCGGATGACCGTCTTGGGATTGATCGAATAGACCATGCCCACGCGGGGCGAGTACTTCAACGCCGGCTGGTTGCCCTGTTCGGTGGGCGCGCCATTGACGCCGGCATAGACCAGGCCGCCACGCACCGGCCGGCCGTTGACGACGATGTTGCCGAGCGCGCCGCCCGGGTTGAGCGCGCGGTCGAAGGCCACCGTGAAGCGGTTTTCTTCTTCCTGCAGGCCGGTCTCGCTCTCGATACGCAGGCCATAGTTCAACGTGAAGCTGGAGTTCACGCGGAAGTCGTCCTGCAGGTAGGCGCCGAAGTAGTTGATGAAGTAGTTGGCCGGGGCCGACACGCCGATGCTGCTTTGGTTGCCGGGGTCGCCCGAGGGGTAGCCGAGCAACAGGCTGGCGAGCGCGTTGCCGGACGGCGAGGCGCCATTGACGCCGTTGACGGCCGGGTTGGCCGACGTATAGCGACGGTCGAAGTTCAAATTACCGGCACCGTTGGAGAACGACTGCGACTCCAGACCGATGGTCCGGTAGTCAACACCCGCCTTGATGGTGTGGCGGCCGAGCAGCTTCGACACCGTGCCGTTGGCGCTCCACGAGTACAGGTTGCGATCGGACGGATCGATCGCGCCAAGCGAGTAGTAGTCGGTGATGTTGACGTTGGGGAACTTCTTGGTCTGAATGGCGCTGCTGAACGCCGAATCGAAGCCCAGGCTGGCCGGGTCGAAGTCGATCGACAGCGTGTCGTCGTCGCGGAACTGGGTCAGGCCGTAACGCAGGGTCACCACCGTGTTGCTGCTCGGCAGCCAGGTGTTGTTCAAGGCCAGCATGTGGATGCGGCGCTTGAGCAGGTAGTCGCCGTTGTCGATGAACCGGTTGGGACCACTCAGGCCGGGCTCCAGGTAGTTGGCGCAGGGCTCGTCGGTCGTGTTGTAGAGATAGAAGCCGCTCATCGAAACGCTGTCGCTGAACCGATGATCGAGCTTGCCGGTGTACATCATCGCCCGGTCTTCGATCTGGGCCACGCTGAAGAAGTTCGACTGGCCGTTGCTGACGTCGTTGGTCGGCGCCGGCAGGTAGCTGAGCATCTTGGTCGCGATCGGGTTCAGGCGGTTGGCCGGAATGACGTTACCGGGAAACGGCGTGCGACCGTTGCCGCTGGCGTCGCCGGTGAGCGGGTCGTACACCACGACCTGGTTGCCGCTCGAATCAAACGAGCGCGAGAAGTCGCCGGCGCGTTCGCGCGCCGTCGGCAGCCTCTGGGAACCGTTGCGGGTCGTGTTGGAACCGTACCCTTCGACCGAGCCCCAGAAGAACGTGCGGTTACGGAGGACCGGGCCGCCGAAGCCGCCGCCGCCAAGGTGGAAGTAGGTTTCGGGCAGCGGAATGTTCTGCTTCTGCGAGAACCAGTTGTTGGCCATGCCCCAGCGTGGGCGGGCCTGATAGAAGCCGCTGCCGCTGAAGCTGTTGCTGCCCGACTTGGTCGCCACGTTGAACGTGCCGCCGCCGGTGCGGCCGGCTTCCGCGTCATACAGGTGGACCTGCACGGCTACGTCATCGAGCGCCTCGATGGAAGGGTTGGCCGACGCGCGGTTGCGGATGTCGGTGACCGGCACGCCGTCCACCAGGTAGTTGTTGCCGCGGCGCGTGCCGCCGCCAAGCGACAGCAGCGAGGCGTTGGTCTGGTCCTGCTGGCGGTTGAACTGCGAGTCGCCCGAAGCCACCACGGTGGGCAGCGTCAAGGCGAACAGGAATGCCGACCGGCCGCCGCTCGGCAGCGTCGACAACTGCTGCGAGCTGATCACGCCGCCGCCGGTGGCATTGGACGTGTCGATCAGCGGCGCCGCGCCCGTCACGGTGATGGTCTCCTGCAACTGGCCGACTTCGAGGCCGATGTCCAGCGTCACGAACTGCTGGGCCGCGACCCGAATCGCTTTCTGCTCGTAGGTCTTGAAACCAGCGAGTTCAGCCTTGACGGTATAGGTACCCGGTGGCACCGCCGCAAAGTTGTACTGGCCCTGCTCGTTCGAGACCGCGTCGCGCGTCGCGCCGTTGCCTTCGTTGAGCAGTGTGACCGTGACGCCGGGGACGACACCGCCGCTGTCGCGGACCGCGCCGCGCAGACCGCCGGTGAACGTCTGAGCCCACGCCGTGCTCGAGACCACTGGAACCATCAGCAGCGCCAGCAGGCACCACTGTGACAAGGATTTCCTCATACTCGCATTCCTCCAAATCGAAGAAGTCTGGCGCCAGGCCGCACCCGGCGTCACAGACACAACGCAGCCGCAAAGTTCAAAACAATATTCGACGAGCGAGCTGTTGAGACGTTTTGTTAACAAAGATGCGGGAGTGTAGGTCACCCAGCTTGGCCTTTGCAAGGCCAGAACACCATCCCCCACTACAAAATTTTGGATAATCCGACCCCTAAAGGTCGGTCACCGCACCCAAACTGGCGGTCGAAACCTGCCGCGCATACTTGGCCAGCACGCCGCGGATGTATCGCGGCTTGCGCGTCTTCCACGCCTTCTTGCGCACTCGCCACTCCCGTTCAGGGATGTCCAGGCGTAGCTGCCGGGTCCGCGCGTCGATCGTGACGGTATCGCCGTTCTTGACGAGTGCCAGGGGCCCGCCGACGAACGCCTCCGGCGTGATGTGGCCGACCACGAAGCCGTGGGTGCCACCGCTGAACCGGCCGTCGGTGATCAATGCCACGTCGGCGCCCAGCCCGCGGCCCATGATGGCGCTCGTTGGCGACAGCATTTCGCGCATGCCCGGCCCGCCCTGCGGCCCCTCGTAGCGGATGACCACCACGTCGCCCTTCTTGATCTTGCCGGCGAGAATCGCCGCCAGTGCGGCCTCCTCGCGGTCGTAGACTCGGGCGCGGCCGGTGAACTTCTCACCTTCCTTGCCGCTGATCTTCGCCACGGCGCCCTCGGGCGCGAGGTTGCCGCGAAGTACGACGAGGTGGCTGTCCTTCTTGAGCGGGTCGGCCACCGCCCGCACCACTTCCTGCCCCGCCGGGTAGTCGGCCGTGTCGCGCAAGTTGTCGGCCAGCGTGCGGCCGGTCACCGTCATCGCATCGCCGTGCAGCAGGCCGGCATCGAGCAGCCGCTTCAAGAGCGGCGTCAGGCCGCCGATCCTGACCAGTTCGGCCATCACGAACTTGCCGCTCGGCTTGAGATCCGCCAGTACCGGCACCCGTTTGCCAATGCGGGTGAAATCGTCGAGTGTCAGCTTCACGTCCGCCTCGTGCGCGATCGCCAGCAGGTGCAGCACGGCGTTGGTCGAGCCGCCAAGCGCAATCACGGTCGTAATGGCGTTCTCGAACGCCTTTCGCGTGAGGATGTCGCGCGGCCGGAGGTTGTCCTGCACCAGCCTCACCACCGCGGCGCCGGCGTTGGTGCAGTCGCGTTTCTTGTCGTCCGAGATCGCCGCCTGCGCCGAGCTGTTGGGCAAGCTCAAGCCCAGCGCCTCGATCGCCGAGGCCATGGTGTTGGCGGTATACATGCCGCCGCACGACCCGGCGCCCGGGCACGCGTGCTGCTCGAGGTCGGCCAGCGCCGCATCGGTCAGCTTGCCCGCCGCGTGCTGCCCCACCGCCTCGAACACCGAGACGATGTCGACGGGCCGGTTCTGGAAGATACCGGGCATAATCGTGCCGCCGTAGACGAACACCGCCGGCCGGTTGAGGCGCGCCATCGCCATCACGCAGGCCGGCATGTTCTTGTCGCAACCACCAATCGCGACCAGGCCATCAAGCCCCTCGGCGCCCATCACCACCTCGATCGAGTCGGCGATCACCTCGCGCGACACCAGCGAGTACTTCATGCCCTCGGTGCCCATCGAGATGCCGTCCGAGACGGTGATGGTGCCAAAGATCGACGGCTTGCCGCCGGCGCCATTCACGCCGTCGGCGGCATGACGCGCGAGCACATCGATGTGCACGTTGCACGGCGTCACCTGGCTCCAGGTCGAGCAGACACCGATCTGTGACTTTTGGAAGTCGCCGCGCGTAAAGCCCACCGCGTGCAACATGGCGCGCCCCGGCGCGCGTTCGGGGCCATCGAGCACCAAAGATGAATGCGGTCGCTTCATAAGTGCAACAGCCTGCCATAAATTCACAGGAGATAGAGAGATCAGGAGCAATTTTTTTACGAGTCCTTGCTCTTGAACTCCTGATCTCCTGTGTTTGACTATGATCGGGGCGTGGAATCGGTCCGTCTGGATGTGTGGCTCGACGTTGCGTGCGTGTTCAAGACCCGCTCCGAAGCCCAGAAAGCCTGCAAGCTGGGCAAGGTCAGCGTGGGCGGCCAGGTCGCCAAGCCGCATCGCGAGGTCCGGGTCGGTGACCAGCTGATCATCCAGCGGCCGATGGGCCGCAAGCAGCTGCTGACCGTACTCGGCGTGGCCGATCGCAGCATTTCACGGGCCGAGGCGCGGCTGCTCTACGACGACACGTCGCCCAAGCCCACCCCCGAGGAGATCGAGCTGCGCAAGCTCGAGCGTATCTACCGCGCCGCGGCGACCCCTCCCACCCGCCCCGACCGCGACCAGCGGCGCACGCTGCGCCGATTGAAGCGGGGGGAGTAAGATGCCCTGGTGCCCCTACGATTCATCGTCCTGCTGCTGGCTGGAGCCCTGTTCTTCTTCCTGCCGTTCACCGCTGACTTCCTCACCGACTGGATGTGGTTCGGCGAGCTCGGCTACCGGGATGTGTATTCCACCGAGATCACGGTCCGGGCCGGGCTGGCGGTCGCGGTGTTCGTCGTGGCCGTCGCGTGGCTGGCGTTCAACGTCCGCCTGGCGCTAACCTCGATTTCCCCCACCCCGGTCGCCTTCACGACCCGTGAAGGGTTCACCGTCTCGCTGCCGACGCGCGATCAACTGCGGCCCCTGGTCATGATGGCGGTCGTGGTGGCGGCGTTCCTGCTGGCCTCGTTCGCGTCGAGCCAGTGGATGACGCTGCTGACGTGGTGGCACCAGACCCCCTTCGGTAAGAGCGATCCGATCCTCGGCAATGACGCGGCCCTGTACATCTTCACGTTGCCGGCGCTCACGCTCGCCCGCGGGATGGCCATCGCCATGATCATGCTGGCCGCGGCCGGGGCCGGCGCCCTCTACGTCGCCGCCGGCCAGATGGCACTGACGCCGTTCGGCATCAGCATCCAGGACCGCGCCCGGCGCCACCTGACGTGGCTCGCGGCGGCGTTCTTCCTCACGCTCGCGCTCGGCGCGTGGCTGAGCCGCCTGAACGACCTCGTGTCGCCGTCCGGGATCATCCAGGGCGCCAGCTACGCCGACGTGCACGCGCGCATGCCGGCCGCGTTCGTCGTGATGGTGGCGGCCCTGATTGCCGCCGGCCTCGCCGCGGCCTCGGCCGCCGGCCCGTCGGCCCGGCTGCTGATTGCCGGCGCCGGCCTCTATGCCATCGCCCTGCTCGGCGGCGAAGGCTACGCCTCGATGCTGCAGCGCTTCGCGGTGACGCCGAACGAGCAGGTGCGCGAGACCCCGTACATCGAGTACAACATCACCGCGACCCGCGAGGCGTTTGCGCTGGATCAGGTCGAGGAACGCGAGTTGCCCGGCGAGGGCACGCTGACCCGCGCCGACCTCGAGGCCAACCGCGGCACGCTCGATAACGTGCGCCTGTGGGATCACCAACCGCTGCTCGAAACGTTCGGCCAGATCCAGGAGATCCGCACCTACTACGACTTCGTCTCGGTCGACAACGACCGCTACATGATCAACGGGAAGAACCGCCAGGTCATGTTGTCGGTGCGCGAGTTGAATCCGGCGTCGCTGCCCAACCGCACCTGGATCAACGAGCGGCTGGTGTTCACGCATGGCCACGGCCTGACGCTCGGGCCGGTGAACGAGGTCACCAACGAAGGTTTGCCGGTGCTGTTCGTGCGCGACCTGCCGCCGGTCACCACCGTCGACATCGACATCACCGAGCCCAGCATCTATTACGGCGAGCTGGCCGGCGACTACGTGATCGTCCGCACCAACGCCCAGGAGTTCCACTACCCGAAGGGCGAGGACAACGTCTACAACCAGTACGCCGGCACCGGCGGCATCCCCATTGATTCGCTGTGGCGGAAGATGTTGTTCGCGGCGCGGTTCCGGTCGTACCAGATCCTGTTGAGCGACGACATCACCAGCGAGAGCCGGCTGATGTTCGACCGCCAGATTCGGCGCCGCGTCGCGAAGATCGCGCCGTTCCTCGTGTATGACGACGATCCGTATGCGGTGGTCAGCGACGGCCGCATCTTCTGGATCCAGGACGCCTACACCGCCACCGATCGCTATCCCTACTCCACCGCCGCCGGCGGCGTGAACTACATCCGCAACTCCGTCAAGATCGTGGTTGACGCGTATCACGGCACGGTGCAGTTCTACCAGTCGGACGCCAACGATCCGATCATCCAGACCATCGGCAAGATTTTCCCGACGCTGATGCGGCCGCTCAGCGAAATGCCTGCCGACCTGCGCGCCCATGTGCGCTACCCGGAAGGCATCTTCCAGATCCAGTCGTCGGTCTACGCGACCTACCACATGACCAACCCGGCGGTGTTCTACAACAAGGAAGACCAGTGGGAAGTGCCGGCGGTGGACAGCGGCGGCGAGACCCGGCGCATGGAGCCTTACTACACGATGATGAAGCTGCCGGGCGAACCCGAGGCCGAGTTCATCCAGATGCTACCCTTCACGCCGCGCCGCCGCGACAACCTGGCGTCGTGGATGGTGGCCCGCAGCGACGGTGACAACTACGGCAAGCTGCAGGTGTTCCAGTTCTCCAAGCAGACGCTGGTCTTCGGCCCGCAACAGGTGGTCGCGCGCATCAACCAGGACCAAATCATCTCGCCGCAGATCACGCTGTGGAGCCAGCAGGGCTCCCAGGTGATCCAGGGCACGCTGATGGTGATTCCAATCGAGCAGTCGTTGATCTACGTGCGGCCGCTCTACCTGCGCGCGCCGGCCGGCCGCATTCCCGAACTGACCCGCGTCATCGTCGCCTACCAGAACCGCATCGTCATGGAACGGACGCTGGACGAAGCCATCGACCGGTTGTTTGGCGAGAACACCCGAACGCCGCGCGCGGCCGCGCCGGCGACGACGACGGCCGGGGCGGCACCGGCACCGGGTGAAATCGCGCCGGCACCGGCCAGCACCGGCAACGTCGAATGGGACCGCATGGCGAACGAGGCGCGCTCAACCTATCAGCGCGCCCTCGACGCCCAGCGCGCCGGCGACTGGGCGCGGTACGGCGAAGAAATCAGGCGGCTCGGCGAGTTGCTCGAGCGAATGAAGCAGCCCAGATAGAAACTGGGGTGCCTAAAGTGCCTAGGGGTGCCTAGGGTGCCTACTGTGCACCCGACGCACTCTAGGCACTCTAGGCACTCTAGGCACCCTAGGCACCTTAGGCACTATGATCAAAGCCGTGTCAGTTTCTGACCTCCACGGCCGGCCCCTGCGTAATCTCCGTCTTTCGGTGACGGACCGCTGCAACCTGCGGTGCCAGTACTGCATGCCCGAGGCCGACTACTTGTGGCTGCCGCGGGAAGACATCCTGCAGTTCGAGGAGATCGAGCGGCTGGTCGATCAGTTCCTGCACCTGGGTGTCGACAAGGTCCGGCTGACCGGCGGCGAGCCGCTGCTGCGCCGTGACCTGCCGGACCTGGTGGCGCGGCTGGCGGCGAAGCCGGCCATTCGCGACTTCGCCATGACCACCAACGCGGTACTGCTGGCGCCGGCGGTGGCCAGCCTCAAGACGGCGGGCCTGCACCGGCTCACCATCAGTCTCGACACCCTGCAGCGTGACCGCTTCGTCAAGCTCGCGCGCTTCGACGAGTTGCCGCGCGTCATCGCCGGCATCGATGCCGCGGTCGACGTGTTCCCGGGGTTCAAGATCGACACGGTGATGATCCGCGGCATCAACGACGACGAGCTGATCCCGTTGCTGGAATTTGCCCGGGAGCGGCGCGCCGAGATCCGGTTCATCGAATACATGGATGTCGGCGGCGCCACAACCTGGTCGACGAGCCAGGTCGTCTCGCGCCAGGACATGCTGGCAACGATCGCCGCGCACTACGGACCGGTGGAGCCAGTCCGCGAGTCGTCGTCGGCGCCGGCCGAACGCTATTGCCTGCCCGACGGCACGGTCTTTGGCATCATCGCCTCGACCACCGAACCGTTCTGCAAGTCGTGCGATCGCAGCCGGCTGACCGCCGACGGACTCTGGTATTTGTGCTTGTATGGCGCGCGTGGCGTGGACTTGCGGGGGCCGCTGCGCGGCGGCGTCAGTGACGAAGCCCTGCGCGACCTGGTGACCAGCGTATGGCACGCGCGCACCGACCGCGGCGCCGAAGCGCGGCTGACCGAGCGCGAGCGGTCACCGTTGATTCCGGTGAGCACCCTGCGAAGGGACCCCCACTTGGAGATGCACACACGGGGCGGCTAGGGAGTTGAAAGTTTACGAGTTGAAAGTTGGTAGTTGTAGTTAATAGTTTCAGTTTCAGTTTCAGTTCCAGTGAACTACCAACTGCCAATGCAACTGAAACTTTTAACTTCAACTACCAACTACCAACTTTTCAACTTTCAACTGTCTAGCAGTGCTCTTCGAACGCCTTCTGCAGTTCGGCGGCGATCAGGTCCGACGAGCGGTTCTCGATGTCCTTACGCTCCATCAGGTAGACCAGCTTGCCGTCCTTCATCAGGCCAATCGATGGCGACGACGGCGGATATGGCGCGAAGTGGGCGCGCGCGGCATCGGTGGCTTCGACGTCGGCGCCGGCGAACACCGTGGCCAGGCGGTCGGGGCGCTTGCCCTGCCGGAGCGCGAGGGCAATACCCGGGCGGGCCTTGCCGGCCGCGCAGCCGCACACCGAGTTCACTACGAGCATCGTCGTGCCGGCCTGCTGGACGGTGGTCTCGACCGCCTCGGGCGTCTTCAGCTCTTCGAAACCCAATCGGGACAGTTCGGCCCGCATCGGCGCAATGAACGGTTCTGGATAGCGTTGCACGATCATGTGTCTTGAATCCTCTTCGAAAAAACTCGCGTCCTACGTCTCATCATTGTAACTGGAATGGTGCCCCCCGAACGGATCTCCCCGCTCAACCGCGCGCCGGTTCGGCCTGGCGGCGACTACATCCTCTACTGGATGATCGCCACCCGCCGCACGAGGCATAACTTTGCCCTCCAGCGGGCGGTGGAACACGCCGTCCAGCTCCGCAAGCCGCTGCTCGTGCTCGAGGCGCTGCGCGCCGGCCATCAATGGGCCTCGGCGCGCTTTCACCAGTTCGTTGTCGATGGGATGCGCGATAACGCCCGCGGGTTTCAGCGGCGGGGCGTTCGCTACCATCCATACCTCGAACCGGACGACGGCGACGGGCGCGGCCTGCTCGCCCACCTCGCCGCCAGCGCGGCCGTCGTCGTGACCGACGACTTCCCGTGCTTCTTCCTGCCCGCCATGGTCGCCACGGCAGCGGCCCGCGTGGACGTGGCCATGGAGGCCGTCGATTCGAACGGCCTGCTGCCCATGCGCGCGGTCGCCAAGGTGCATCCCACCGCCTACGCGTTCCGCCGGGCCCTGCAGGGCGCGTTGCCCGCGCACCTGGCGCACCGGCCACTGCCCGACCCGCTCGCGGCGCTGACCGGAGCGCCGCCCGATTTGCCGCCGGGCACAGCCGCGCGCTGGCCCGACGCACTTGGCTGGCTTGACGGGGGTGGCAGCCTGAACGACCTGCCCATCGACCGGCGGGTCCGGGCGGTAGGGCAACGCGGCGGCTCGGTGGCCGCGAGCGAAGCGCTGCAGCAGTTCCTGTCGGGGGGCTTTGCGGACTACGGCAGCGCGCGCAACCATCCCGACCGCGACGTGTCGAGCGGACTGTCGCCGTACCTGCACTGGGGGCACCTCTCCTCGCACGAGGTCTTCGACGCGATCATGACGCGCGAAGGCTGGCTTGGCGATTTACCGCAGCGGGCCACCGGCGCGCGCGAAGGCTGGTGGGGTGTCGGCGCCAACGCCGAGGCGTTTCTCGATCAGCTGATCACCTGGCGCGAGCTGGGCTTCAACTTCGCCTGCCAGCGGGACGACTACGACGTGTTCGAGTCGTTGCCGGCCTGGGCGCTCGCGACGCTCGAGGCGCATGAAGTGGACGAACGCGAGTGGGTCTACGACCTGACTACCCTGGAGCAGGCCCGGACTCATGATCCGCTCTGGAACGCCGCGCAACGCCAGCTCGTGAGCGAGGGCCGCATGCACAACTACCTGCGCATGCTATGGGGCAAGAAGATCCTGCAATGGTCGGCCACCCCGCGCGAAGCGCTGGCGGCGATGGTCGAGTTGAACAACAAGTACGCCCTCGATGGCCGCGATCCCAATTCGTACGCGGGCATCTTCTGGGTCCTCGGGCGCTACGACCGGCCGTGGTTTCCCGAGCGGCCCATCTTCGGAGTGGTGCGCTACATGACGTCCGATAGCGCGGCGCGCAAGCTGCGACTGCGCGAGTACCTCAAACGCTATGGCAATCCGGCAACAGGAGACCAGGAGACCACGAGAAATCTATTCTCGTGATCTCTTGATCTCTTGTTAAACGTTGATCAGGCGTGAGATTTCGGCCTCGACGCGACCGTACTCGGCATCGAGTGACGCGACCACCGGCGCCAAGGCCGACAGGTCCCCCGACCGCCCCAGCTCGTCGAGCCGGGCGCAGACGGCCAACAGCTGCTTCGCACCGATGTTGCCGGCGCTGCCCTTCAGCGAATGGGCGGCACGCTGCACGGCGACGGCATCTCCGGCCAGCCAGGCGGCCCGCAGCCGTTCGATGCGCGCCGGCACATCAGTCGTGAAGAGCTGGAGCACCTCGGCCAGCACGTCAGGTTCGCCTGGCGGCGTCAACTGGCGGAGGCTGTCGAGGACGACGGGGTCGAGCGCCGGCGCGGCCATCATCTCCCCTTCTGCTTCTTCTGCGCCTGCGACACGTCCTCGAGCGCGTCGAGTTGCGGCTTGACGAAGCGCTCGTAACAGGTCGGGCAATAGCTGTGCGAGAACGACACCCCCGAGTGATCGTGGAAATAAGTCTCCACCTTCTCCCAGTAGTTCTGGTCGTTGCGGATCGACTTGCAGTAGGCGCACATCGGCAGCAGGGTCTGCAGGGCCTTGACGTTGGCCAGGGCCTCTTCGAGGCTGCGCACGCGCTCGGCCAGCGCCAGCTGCAGTTCGACGACACGGGCGCCGACGTTGACGCGCGCGACCAGTTCGTCCTCGTTGGCCGGCTTGGTCACGTAGTCGTTGGCGCCGGCCTTGAGGCCGGTGACGATATCGGCCGAGGAATCGCGCGAGGTCAGCAGGATCACGTAAGTCGGCGCCTGCTCGCCGCGGGCGCGGATCAGCTGCACGACTTCCGGGCCGGCCAGCCCCGGCATCTCCCAGTCGAGCAAGGCGATCGCGGGCGGGTTGGGCGCGGTCAGTTGCTGCCAGGCCTGTTCGCCGTCAGGCGCGAACGTGACCTCGTACCCGGCCTTCTTCAACATCGCACCGACGACGGTCCGCGACACCGGCTCGTCATCGGCGACCAGGACGCGCAGTGAAGGCATTGGTGAATGTTATCACTCGACTCGCCCGGAATGCCGGCCGGGCCGGCACCCCAGGCTCGCTCGTGACAGGTCATCCGCCGGTGATAAGCTCTGTCGCCATGCGCATTGCTGCCCTGTTCGCCAGCGTAATCCTCGTGGTCTCGACCGCCGCCCCGGCCGCGGCGCAAGCCACCGCCTTCGTCGGCGGGCGGCTCATCGATGGCACCGGCCGCGTCATCGACGCCGGCACGGTCGTGATCGACGGCGGCCGCATCGTCGCGGCGGGGCCGGCGGCCTCGACGCCGGTGCCGGCGGGCGCCACCCGTATCGACGTCACGGGCAAGACGCTGTTGCCGGGCCTGATCAACGCCCATGGCCATGTCGCCGCCACGACCGGCCTGCGCTCGGACCCGGCGTCGTACACGCGCGAGAACCTGACGCGGCAGCTGACGACCTACGCCCAGTACGGGGTCACCACGGTGTTCAGCCTGGGCGACGACCAGGCGCTCGGCTTCGAGTTGCGCAACGAGCAGTCGTCCGGACCGCTCGACCGCGCCCGGCTGTTCGTGGGCGGCGCGGTGGTGACGGGCGACACCGCCGAGGCGGCGCGCGCCATGACCAGCACGGTCGCGGAGATGAAACCCGACCTGATCAAGATTCGCGTCGATGACAACCTCGGCACCGGCCGCAAGATGCCCGAAGCCGCCTGGCGCGCCGTCATCGACGAGGCGCATGCTCGCAGGCTGAAGGTGGCCGTCCACATCTATTCGCTGGCCGATGCCAAGGCCACGCTGGCCGGCGGCGCCGACTTCATCGCCCACAGCGTGCGCGACGAACCGGTGGATGCCGCGTTCATCGCAGCCATGAAGGCGCGCGACGTCTGCTACTCCCCCACGTTCACGCGCGAGATCTCGACGTTCATCTACGATTCCACACCGGCCTGGATCGACGATCCGTTCTTCGTCAAGGGCGTGACGCCCGAGATCGTCGCGCAGTTGAAGGATCCGAAGCGGCACGCGCAGGTCCGTAACAGCGCCGGTTGGAAAGCCGGCCAGCAGTACAAGGCGGGTCTCGAAGTCGCCAAGCGGAATCTCAAGGCGCTGGTCGATGGCGGCGTGCGCATCGCGTTCGGCACCGACTCCGGACCGCCGGCGCGCTTTCAGGGCTTCTTTGAGCACCTCGAGCTGGAAATGATGGTCGAGGCCGGCCTGACGCCGATGCAGGCGCTCGTGTCAGCGACGGGCGACGCCGCCAGGTGCCATCAGCGCGCCGGTCAGCTCGGCACGCTCGCCGCCGGCGCGGCCGCCGACCTGATCGTGCTCGGCGCCAACCCGCTCGACAACATTCGCAACACCCGCAGCATCGAACAGGTGTGGATCAACGGGCGAAAAGCTTTTTAACGCGGTCGTCGAGCCGGGCCGTACACCGGGCGGCCCGGGCGGGCGCCGGTCAGCCCCTTGGGGTCGAGCACCGGCACGCCATTGACGATCACATGCTCGATGCCGGTCGCGTACTGATGCGGCTGCTCATAGGTGGCATGATCGCGAATGGTGGCGGGGTTGAAGACCACGACGTCCGCCAGTAGCCCAATGCGAATCGAGCCGCGGTCGGTGATGCCCATCTGCGCGGCGGCGGCCCCGGTCATACGCCTCACCGCGTCGTTCAGCGACAGGACTTTGTCGTCCCGAACGTACTTCGACAAGACGCGCGGAAACGTGCCGTAGGCCCGCGGATGTGGCGCCCCTTGCGCCAGGACGCCTTCGCGGCGCAACGCCGCCGAGTCGCTACCGATCGTGACCCGGCTCGATCGCAGCCCGGTGGCCACATCCGCCTCGCTCATCATGTGGTACAGCGCGCCGATGCGGCCGCCGCTGTCGATCAGCAACTGGAAATAGACCTCCCACGGATCGGCCTTGCGCTCGGCGGCGATCTGCGTGATCCGCTTGCCGACGATCGACTGGTCCATCGCCGGCGGAACCGACGCCACCTGGATGCCGTCGAAGGTGGTCGCCAGCAGCAGGTTTTCCCAGCCATCGAGCTGGGTTTCGATCTCCGCGCGAACGCGCTTGCGGATTTCGGCGTCGGCCAGGCGCGCCAGCATCCGGTCGCGGCCGCCCTCCTGCACCCACAGCGGGAGCGTCGCCGCGAGTCCCGTGCCGCCCGCCGTGTACGGATACATGGTCGCCGTCACCGGGATCCCGGCGGCGTTCGCCTGGTCAAGCTTGGCGAGCGCCTCGCTCATGCGGCCCCAGTTGGCCTTGGCGGCCACCTTCAGATGAAACACCACGACCGGCAGGCCGGCCTCGCGGCCAATCGCGATCGCTTCGTCCAGCGCGTTGAACAGGTTGAAGCTCTCACCCCGGATGTGGGTAATGTAGATGCCGTTGTGCCGGGCGGCCACCCTGGCCAGCGCCACCAGCTCGCTGGTCTGGGCAAACGTCCCCGGCACGTAAATCAGCGCGCTCGAGAGTCCGAACGCGCCGTCCTGCATCGCCTGGTCGACCATCGCCTCCATGCGCGACAGCTCCGCCGGCGTCGGGGCACGGTTGTCGAGGCCGATCACCTCGCGCCGCACGGTGGTGGCCGGCACGAAGGTGCCGACGTTGATGGTCGTGCCACGCTGCCGCAACCGCTCGAAGTAGCCGCTGAAGCCGGTCCAGTCGAACGGCACGTCGAACACGCGCAGCGCGTCCACGTCGGCGGTGTCCTTGGTCCAGAACGCCGGCGACCCGCCCTCGCCGATGATCTCGGTCGTGATGCCCTGGCGCACGTGGCTCTCGCCGTTGCCATCGGTCAGCAGCGTCGTGCCCGACTGGCCTTGCACGTCGATGAAGCCGGGCGCCACCACCAGGCCGGTGGCGTCGATCACCCGGCCGCCCTGGGCCGCCGACAAGTCGCTCATCGCGACAATGCGGTCGCCCCTGATGCCGACGTCCACGCGAAGCGACGGCCCGCCGTCGCCCACCAGGACGTCACCCCCGCGGATGATCACGTCGTATCGGTCCTGCGCCGGCGCACAGGCCAACACCGCGAGGCACAGGCCCGCGACCGTGGGAACGACGAGCGCGCGGATCAGGGTCATCGCGCGCAACTATAATCCCTCCATCACTCCTTCCCAAGCGACGGTCACCGCGTTTGTGCCAGGTGGTCCGGCTAAAGCCGGACACCACATCTGGCCCTCACCTTCAGGCGAACAGCCGATGTGGCGTCCGCCTTTAGGCGGACCAGTCGACCGCGGCCTCTTCACTGCCGACGAGTATCAGCAGGTGCGGGCGTTCTTCGACGCCAGGCCTGAACTGGCGCCGACGCCGCTGCACGACCTGCCCACCCTGGCCCAATCGCTCGACCTCGGCCGGCTGATGGTCAAGGACGAAACCGCCCGTTTCGGCCTGAACGCCTTCAAGCTGCTCGGCGCGCGGTTCGCCATGGCGACGCTGCAAGCCGAGGGCGCGTTGCCCCCCGGCCACACCGTGGTCTGCGCCAGCGAGGGCAACCACGGCCGGGCCGTGGCCCGAGCGGCACGCGACGCCCGGTGCCATGCCCGCGTGTACATGGCCGCTGACGCGGCGCAGGCCCGCGTCGATGCCATCGCCGGCGAGGGCGCCACGGTCATCCGGGTCGAGGGCTCGTATGACGATGCGGTGAGGCGGCTCGGCGCGGATGCGGCCGCACACGGCTGGACCATCGTGTCGGACACTTCGTGGGACGGCTACGAACGCATTCCGCGGCTGATCATGCTCGGCTACACGAGGATGCTCGCGGAGGTCGCGGCAGCGCACGACGTGGTGTTCGTCCAGGGCGGCGTTGGCGGACTGCTGTGCGGCGTCGCGAGTTGGTGCGCGTTTCATACCCCAACCACCAAGGTCGTCTCGGTGGAACCCACGTCCGCGGCGTGCCTGCTGGCCTCGGCCCGCGCCGGCCGGCCCACTGCCGTCGCCGGCCCGCTCACCACCACGATGGCGGGCCTTCGCAATCGCGAAGTATCGCCATTGGCATTTGATGCGGTGCAGAAGACGGTCTCGGCCTATCTCGCGATCGACGATCACTGGGCGCACGACGCCATGCGCGCGCTGGCGCAGCCCGCGCCCGGCGAGCCGGCCGTCGCCGCGGGGGCATCGGGCGCGGCCGCACTCGGCGGGCTGCTCGCGGTGTGCCGCGATCCGGACATGCCCCGCGTGCGCGCGGCGCTCGGGCTGGGCCCCGGTGCGCGGGTCCTCGTTCTCGTCAGCGAAGGCGTGACCGACCCCGGCCTGTGGAGCGCGGTCATGTCGCGGCGATGAGACGCGACAAGTTTGGACTGGGCGCGCTCCTGCTGTTTGGCGCGCTCACGGTGCTGATGACGTGGCCGCAGGCCGCGCGCTTGTCGACGCACCTGCCCGACTCGGACGACCCGCTGCTCAGCATCTGGCGGCTCGCGTGGATCGCGCACATCCTGCCGGTCAACCCTGCCGACCTGATGAACGGCAACATTTTCCATCCGGAGCCGCGAACCCTCGCGTACACGGACGCAGTGCTGATGCAGGGGCTGGCGGCCGCGCCGCTGCTCTGGTCCGGCCTGTCACCCGTGGTGACCTACAACCTGATTGTCCTCGCGTCGATCGCGCTGTCAGGCTGGACGATGTTTCTCTACGCGCGGCACCTGACGCGCAGTGCCTCCGCGGGCGTGCTCGCCGGCATCGTCTTCGCATTCGTCCCGTTCCGGTTCGACCACCTACATCACCTGGAACTGCAGGCCACGATGTTCATGCCGCTGGCTTTGCTCTGGGTCGATCGCGCCCTTGCCACCGGCGCGAGGCGTGACGTGTGGCTGGCAGTGGCGGCGGTGGCCGCACAGGTCTACTGCGGCATTTACTACGCGATCTTTCTCGCCACGGCGTTGCTCGTGGCCGTGCCCTGGCGCTGGCGCGAGGTGCCAGTCGAGCGGCGCGCCGGCGCACTTCGGGCCGCCGTCACGGCGTCGGTCGCCGGCGCGGTGGTCGTGCTGCCCTACCTCGCGGTCTACATGCTGAACCGCGGCAGCCTCGGTGAGCGGGACCCGCGTGACATCCAGGCGTATTCGGCGACGTGGCAGAACTATCTTGCGACCCCCACGGCGAACCTCGTTCATGGTGGTTGGAGCGGGCGGCTGGGCGAGAACGAGCGGCGCCTGTTCCCCGGTGCGGTGGCGCTGGCGATCGCGGCGATCGGAGTGATCGGCCTGGAGCGGCGGCGCGCAACGCTGCTGGCCATCGGCGCCCTCGGCTTCGTGATCTCGCTCGGTGTGAACACGCCGTTCTATTCGTGGCTGACATCGGTCCTGTTCATCTACAACGGCCTGCGGGCCCCGGCGCGCGCGAGCATCCTGGTTTTCCTGGCACTCGCCGGCCTGGCCGCCTTTGGCTGGTCGCGGCTCGAATCGCGGCTTCGTCGGTGGGCGCCGGTGGCCACCGCGGTCGTCGCCATCGCGCTGCTCGCCGAGTACGCGACCGTGCAAGCGAACTGGTACGTCCCCGGTCCCCGGCCACCCGGCGTCTACGAGTGGCTCGCCCGCGAACCGCGATCGGTGGTGCTCGAACTGCCGCTCACCACCGCCGACCGACTCGACATCGTGCCTGACGGCATCTACATGTTCCGCAGCACGGCACACTGGCAGCCGAGCCTGAACGGCTACAGCGGCTTCTTCCCGAAGTCGTATCTCGAATTGACGGAACGCATGAGGACGTTTCCGGACGACGCGTCGACTGCGTACCTGAAGGCGCGGCAAGTGGACCTGATCGTGATCCATGGTGGCCTGATGGCGCCGGACGCCTTTGGCGCTCTCACCAGCGACCTGATGACGAGGTCCGACTTTGAACTCACGAGGCAATTTGCGGAGCCGAAGGGGCCCGACGTGGTGTTTCGAGTGCTGAGATAGCCGGGCGGCGGCCCGGCAGTCCCATCGACGGCCCAGGGCGTCCCATGATCGAACACCCGGCTCGGCTCCTGATGGAACCTTCGGCCACTAACTCTCGTTTCCTCAATATGTTGGGCTCGTCCGGCAAGCTGGCACAACCCTTGAGTATGTTTCGTAGCCAGACGCCAGTATCCAGATGCCAGACGGGCTACTGGCTACCGGCTACTGGTTCTAAAATCGGTGCCATCGTTTTTGGTGGCGATCACCGTCTAAGTAGGGCAATCACAGACATGGACATTCAGCGTCCCGCATCCGTCGCGCAATCGAAGAAACGCCGTCAAATCACGTACGGCGTCGTCGGCGTCGTGGTCATCGGTTTGGTTTCCGTGTTCCTGGCGAGGCTGCAGCCTGCCGCCCCCACCGTCGAACGGGCCACCGTCTGGGTCGATACGGTCAAGCGCGGCACCATTCCCCGGCAGGTCCGGGGCCTCGGCACGCTCATTCCGGTGGACGAAGCGCGGCGCTGGGTACCGGCATCGACCCAGGGACGGGTCGAGCGGATCATTCTGCGTCCCGGCGTCCAGGTGACCCCCGACACCGTCGTCCTCGAACTGAGCGACCCGCAGGTGCAACAGGCGCTCAATGACGCCGACCAGCAACTGCGCGCGTCGGAAGCCGATTTCAACAGCCTGAAGGCCCGGCTCGACGCCGAGACCCTGAATCAGCGTGCGCAGGCCGCCATCGTCAGGGCCGATTTCCAGAATGCGCAGACCGAACGCGAGATGAACGAAGGCCTCGCCAAGGACGGCCTGGTGTCTAACCTGGTCTTGAGGCAGTCGGTGGTCCGCGCCGAGTCGCTGAGGACCCGCGACGGCATCGAGACGGATCGGCTGAAGGTATCGGAGCAAAGCGCCCTCGCGCAGTTGGCCTCGGCGCAGGCCCTGGTGGACCAGCGCAAGTCGAACCTGGCCCTGCGGCGCCAGCAGGTCGACCAGCTGCGCGTCCGCGCCGGCATGTCGGGAGTGCTGGAGCAGGTGCCGGTGGAAGTCGGCCAACAGGTGCAGCCGGGCACCAACCTGGTGCGTGTCGCCGACCCGACCCGCCTCAAAGCCGAACTGCGGATCGCGGAAACCCAGGCGCGCGACCTGACGATCGGCCAGACGGCGCAAGTCGACACGCGCAACGGGATCATCGCCGGCAGGGTCGTTCGCATTGACCCGGCAGCGACCAACGGTACGGTTACGGTCGACGTCGCGCTCGAGGGCGAGCTGCCCCGCGGGGCCCGTCCCGACCTGAGCGTGGACGGCACCATTGAACTGGATCGCCTGGAAAACGTCCTATACGTGGGACGCCCGGCGTTTGGGCAGGAACAGAGCACGGTGGGCCTCTTCAAGCTCAACAAGCAGACCGGCGAGGCCTCGCGCGCGCAGGTGCAGCTTGGCCGCAGCTCAGTGAACACCATCGAGATTCTGAGCGGGCTGGCGGAAGGCGACGAAGTCGTCCTGTCTGACATGTCGGCCTGGGACCAGTTCGATCGCATTCGGTTACGGTAGTTTTCGGCAACTTAAGGAGTCCTCTGATGAACGCTTCCGCGCAGCCCCTGATTCGCCTGAATGGCATCAAGAAGGTGTTCTATACGGACGAAGTGGAAACCCACGCACTTGCCGGCATTCACCTCGAGATCCAGCAGGGCGAGTACGTGGCCATTGCCGGACCGTCGGGCTGCGGCAAGTCGACGCTGCTCGCCATTCTCGGCCTGCTCGACACGGCCAGCGAAGGCACCTACACGCTGAACGGCAACGAGGTCGCCAACCTCTCGTTGTCGGAACGCGCGCGCGTGCGCAACCGCGAGATCGGGTTCATCTTTCAGAGCTTCAACCTGATCGGCGACCTGACGGTCTTCGAGAACGTGGAGCTGCCGCTGATTTACCGCGGTATGAAGGCGGCCGAGCGCCGCGAGCGCGCCAATGCCGCGCTCGAACGCGTCGGCATGGCCCACCGCGCCAAGCACCTGCCCTCGCAGCTCTCGGGCGGTCAGCAGCAGCGCGTCGCCGTGGCCCGCGCCGTCGGCGGCCAGCCGTCGATCCTGCTGGCCGACGAACCGACCGGTAACCTGGACTCGAAGAACGGCGAGGCCGTGATGGATCTGCTGCGCGAGCTGCATCGTGGCGGTGCCACGATCTGCATGGTGACGCACGATCCGCGCTACGCCGCGCACGCCGACCGTGGGATTCACCTCTTCGACGGCCGCGTCGTCGAAGAGAACGTCGGAACCGTGGTCTAGGCACTTCAGGCGCCGAGGGTGTGCCGGTGGCACCCCTCGGCCCTTCCCGCGGCCCTCGCCTTCGGTCATGATGGAAGTGGCAGACGCCCATGGTCCGGACTCTCCGACTCCCCATTCCCGGTTTCCCACACCCAGCATGATCAAACTCACCAGTATTGAAAAGTCCTATCGCCACGGCCTGTCGCAGACCTTCGTGCTGCGCCGCGTCAACGCCGAGATCAAGCAGGGCGACTTCGTATCGATCATGGGACCGTCGGGCGCCGGCAAGAGCACGCTGCTCCACATCATGGGCATGCACGACAGTGCCTGGACCGGTGAGTACTGGCTGTTTGACGACCCCATTCACCAACTGTCGGCCAAGGACCGGATGCGGGTGCAGAAGCAGCACATCGGCTTCGTGTTCCAGAGCTATCACCTGCTCGACAACCTGACGGTCTACGAGAACATCGACCTGCCGCTGTCGTACCGCGACGTCAAGAAGGCCGAACGCGAAGGCATGGTCGCCGACATCCTCGACCGCTTCAACATCGTCGGCAAGAAGGACCTGTTCCCGAACCAACTGTCGGGCGGCCAGCAGCAGCTGGTGGCCATCGCGCGGGCGGTCGTGGCCAAGCCGTCGCTGATCCTCGCCGACGAGCCGACCGGCAACCTGCACACCGACCAGGGCAAGGAAATCATGGAGTTGTTCAGGAAGTTGAACGAGGCCGGCACCACGATCGTGCAGGTCACCCATTCGCAGGCCAACGCCGCCTACGGCAAGCGCGTGATCAATCTGAAGGACGGTTGGATTGTCGACGAGAACTGACCCGCCGTCCCGAATACTGATAGCCGACGACCAGGCCGACGTTCTCGAAGCGCTCCGGTTGCTGCTGAAGCCGGAAGGCTTCGTGATCGACACCGCGGCCTCGCCCGCGCAGATCCTGCGCGCGCTCGAGCTCAAGGACTACGACGTGGTCCTGATGGACCTGAATTACACCCGCGACACCACGTCGGGCGACGAGGGCCTGGACCTGCTGCAGCGGATCCACACCGGCGACGAGTCGCTGCCGGTCGTCGTGATGACGGCGTGGGGCTCGGTCAACGTCGCGGTCGAGGCCATGCGGCGGGGCGCGCGCGACTTCGTGCAGAAGCCGTGGGAGAACGAACGGCTGCTGTCGATTGTGCGGACGCAGACCGAGCTCGGCCGCGCCATTCGCCGCGGCCGTCAGCTCGAGGCCGCCAACCAGGCGCTGCAGTCAGACGGCCGATCACCGATTCTCGCCGAGTCGGCGGCGATGCGGCCGGTCCTGGAGATGATCGCGCGGGTCGGGCCGTCGGATGCCAACGTGCTGATCACCGGCGAGAACGGAACCGGCAAGAGCCTGGTGGCCCAGGCGGTCCACGGCGTCTCGCCGCGGGCCGGCCGCCCCATGGTGACCGTCAACGCCGGCGGCATGGCCGAGGGCGTGTTCGAGTCGGAACTGTTCGGCCACCTCAAGGGCGCGTTTACCGACGCCAAGGCCGATCGCGTGGGCCGGTTCGAACTGGCCGATGGCAGTACGTTGTTCCTCGACGAGATCGCCAACGTCCCGATGACCCAGCAACAGAAACTGCTGCGCGTGATCGAGACCGGCGAGTTCGAACGTCTCGGATCGTCGAAGACCCGCAAGGTCAGCGTGCGCCTGATCTCGGCCACCAACGCCGATCTCAACGCCGAAGTCGAAGCCAGCCGCTTCCGGCAGGACCTGTACTTCCGCCTCAACACCATCGAAATTCACCTGCCGCCACTGCGCGACCGGCGCGAAGACATTCCGCTGCTCGCGAAGCACTTCCTGCGCCAGCACGCCCAGCGCTATCGCAAGTCGTTGTCGGGCTTCGACCCGGCGGCCATGCAGGTGCTGATGGACCATCGCTGGCCCGGCAACGTCCGCGAGATGGACCACTCGGTCGAACGCGCGGTGCTGATGTCGCAGGGCGCCACCGTTCGGGCCGGTGACCTCGGGCTCAGAGTCGAGGGCGGCTCGTCGGCCCGGCTCGAAGACATGAGCCTGGAAGAAGTCGAGGCGTTCCTGATCAAGAAGGCGATGGCCCGCTACGGCAACGTCAGCCACGCCGCCCGAGCCCTCGGCCTGTCCCGCAGCGCGTTATACCGCCGTCTCGAACGATATAAGCTTTAGCCGTGTGGCGGCGCCTTCGCCTCGACCAGCAGATCTTTCTCCTCGCCCTCGGCGCCGGTGTGCCAGGCGCCGTCACCGCGCTGTGGATTCTCTGGACCGAGGCTTACACCCCCAAAGTGCAATGGACGCTCACCGCCCTCATCCTGACGACCCTGTTTGGCCTGGCCTCCTCGGTCCGCACCCGGGTGGTGGTGCCGCTGCAGACGCTGGCGAACCTGTTGGCGGCGCTGCGCGAAGACGACTTCTCCATTCGCGCCCGCACCAATAATCCCGACGACCCCATGGGCGCCGCGCTGATTGAAGTCAACGCGCTCGCCGAAACGCTGCACGAACAACGGCTGGGCGCGGTCGAGGCGACCGCCCTGCTACGCACGGTGATGGAGCAGATCGACGTCGCTGTATTCGCGTTCGATCCGGAACAACGCCTGCGCATGGTCAATCGCACCGGCGAGCGGCTGATGGGCAAGAGCATGGAGCATATGCTCGGCCGCACCGCCGATGAACTGCAGCTGGCGGACTGGTTCGGCGACGCCCCCCGGGTCGTCGACATCTCCCCTCCCGGCGGCGGACCGGGCCGATGGGAAGTGCGCAAGACAACGTTCCGGCTGGGCGGATTGCGCCACGACCTGCTCGTCCTCTCGGACGTCAGCCGGCCCTTGCGCGAGCAGGAGCGGCAGGCCTTTCAGCGGCTGATCCGCGTGATCGGCCACGAGCTGGGCAACTCGCTCGGCCCGATCAAGTCGATCGCCGGCACGCTCGAAACCCTGCTCCACCGCGATCCGCCGCCGAGCGACTGGCGCGAAGACATGACCCGCGGCCTGCAGGTGATCGCGTCGCGCACCGATTCGCTGAGCCGCTTCACCGGCGCTTCCGCGCGGCTCGCCCGCCTGCCGGCGCCCCGGCTGGCGCCGCTCGTGCTCAAGCCGCTGCTGCAGCGCGTGGCCGGCTTCGATACGCGGGTGCCGGTGCTCGTCAAGCCCGGGCCCGACGTGACCGTTGACGCCGACGCCGACCAACTCGAACAGTTGCTGATCAACCTGCTGCGCAACGCCGCCGATGCCTGCCTCGAGGTGGGCGGGACGACCGTCACCGCCGGCTGGCGGCGCACGCGCGCCGGGCTCGAGATCTTCGTTGAGGACGAAGGCCCCGGTCTCTCGAACACCTCGAACCTGTTCGTGCCGTTCTTCACGACCAAGCCGGGCGGCTCGGGTATCGGTCTCGTGCTGTGCCGGCAGATCGCCGAGGGCCACGGCGGCTCGTTGACCCTCGAGAACCGCAAGGATACCCGCGGCTGCCGGGCCCGGCTGACGCTGCCAATCGAAACATGAAGCACCTGTCGCTGGTCGTCCCGGCCTACAACGAGGCGGCGCTTCTGCCGCGCCTGCTCGACACCGTGGACGTGGCACGTTCGCGTTACGCCGGCGGGGCCGGGGCCATCGACATCGTGGTCGCCGACAACGGCTCCACTGACCAGACTTCTGCACTTGCTGAAGCGCGCGGCTGCCGAGTGGCGCGGGTCGAGAAGCGAATGATCGGCGCCTCTCGAAATGGCGGCGCGGCCCTCGCGACCGCACCGGTCATCTGTTTCGTCGACGCCGACATGCAGGTGCATCCCGACACCTTCAACGCGATCGCCACGGCCATGGCCGATCCGGGCATCGCCGGCGGCGCAACCGGCGTGACCATGGAGCGCTGGTCCGTGGGAATTGCCTGCACCTACGCGATGCTGCTGCCGATGGTATGGCTCACGCGCATGGACACGGGGGTCGTGTTCTGTCGACGCGAGGACTTCGCCCGCGTGGGTGGCTACAGCGAAACCCGCCACTTCGCCGAGGATGTCGACTTCCTGTGGAAGCTGACGCGCCTGGGCTGGTCGCGCGGCCAGCGCCTGACGCGGCTGCGGCCGGTGAAGGCGATCGCGTCGGTCCGCAAGTTCGATCGCTATGGCGACTGGCACTACCTGACGATGATGCCGATGCTGGTGGCGGGCACGCTCCGCGCCCGCGCCTCGGGCAGCACTCTGGCCCGGCAATACTGGTACGACGACCGGTAGGCGCAGCCGTCGCGAAGGCGATTGCCGACTTGCTCGCGGTACGAGAACCCCTCAGGCCGCAGGTCAGGGCCCCGGCCTGCCCTCAGCGCTCACGACACCCGATCAGCGGAACACGTCGGTGCTCAGATACCGCAGCCCGGAGTCGCACATGATCGTCACCACGGTCGCACTGGGTCCAAGGCGCGCGCAAACGCGCCGCGCCGCGACCACGTGGTCGGTCGCGATCACTATCGTCGGCAGCGGGCCGGCCTCGCGCGCCGTTACGTAGAGCGTCGGCCCCGCCACCACGGATAACGACTGCCCGAAGGGGACGCCCCCCCCCGCTGGCTCGACCTAAATAATGGACGGCTGCGAGCCTGAAAGGTGTATGCTACCGCCGTTAATTCGGGACTGCCTCGCCGTACGCCTCGTACGCACCACCGCCGTCGTTTCTTTTCAGGTCCGTCGTTTTCCGTTCCACTCGTCAATCGATTCACCTCGCTGGAGGAAGAATGAGATTCGTTCAATCGGTGGCGTTCGTCTCGGTACTGTCGGTGCCGATGCTGGCCGCGGCGCAGGCTCAGCTGCCGCCCGCGGCCACGACGAAGGTGGACTACACGAAAGACGTAAAACCGCTGTTGCAGCAGAACTGCTACAGCTGCCATGGGCCCGAGGTGCAGCAGGCCGGCCTCCGTCTTGACTTGCGGCAGAACGCGCTGCGGGGCGGCGACTACGGCCCGGTGATCGTCCCCGGGAAGAGCACGGAGAGCAAGCTGATTCACCGCCTGGTTGGCGGCGATGGCGGCATGCAGATGCCCCCGACCGGTGCGCTGCTCGCGGAAGAGGTCGGCCTGCTGCGCGCCTGGGTCGATCAGGGCGCGGAATTTGTCAACGAGGTGGCCGACGAAGCGCCGCCCAGGCCCATCGATCCAATGCTGGCCGCCCTGATCACTGCCGTGCGGACAACATCGAAGGCCCAGGTGAAACCGCTCCTCGCCGCCAGTCGTGATTCGGCCAGGAGCGCGGACCCGGGGGGATCGACGTTGCTCCATCACGCGGCCGGCTTCGGTACGATCGACACGATGACGATGCTGCTCGACGCAGGGGCCGAGGTGAACGCGAAGAACCGTCGCGGCTCGACCCCGCTGCACTGGGGCATCGACAACGAGGCGAAAGTGCGGCTACTCATTGCTCGCGGCGCAGCCGTCAACGTGAAGCAGGTCGAGGGGCGCACGCCACTCTATCAAGCCGCCGCCATGTCGAACACGCACTCCGTCGTCAAGCAGCTGCTGGCGGCCGGCGCCGATCCGAACTTGGCGATGGCCAACGGGCGCACGCCCCTGATGGCGGCCGCCCAGCGCGGCGACCTCGAGGTGATGCGCATGCTCGTGGCCGCGAACGCGACCGTCGACGCCAGAAACGGCGCCGGCGAAACCGCGCTGATCCTGGCCTCGGGCGACGGGTCACCGGCCGCGGTCCGGTTCCTCATTGAAAAAGGCGCGGACGTGCAGGCCCGCACGAAACGGAATGAAACAGCCCTCGGCAACGCCAGCACGGCGGGCGTCGAGGGCACCGTCGATCTGCTGCTCGAGCATGGCGCCGAGGTGAACGTCCGTAACGTCCGCGGGTACTCGCCGTTGTTGCTGGCCGCCAGCTCCGACGCGGTCCCGGCCGGCGTCGTCAAGACGCTGCTCGCCAAGGGCGCCGATACGAGCTTCGTTGGCGACTACGACGAGACGGCGCGCGACATGGCCAGCCGGCGCGGCGACACCGAGGTCACCCGCCTCCTTGGCGGCGTCACGCCCGCCCAGGTTGCCGCGGTGGCATCGCACCTCTCGGTCGGTGCTGGCACGCGACGCCCAATTGCCGACGCCATTTCTCAGGCACTCGCCATGATTGTCACGCAAAGCCACACCTTCATCCGCGTGGGCGGCTGCAACTCGTGCCACTCCCAGGACCTGCCGTCCGCCGTCGTCGGCTACGCACGCAGCCGAGGGCTGCGCATCGCGCACGACATACCGCAGCTGCCGCAGTCAATGCTGCCCTCGCCAGACCGGTTGATGGACCTGAGCGGTGTCATCAGCGCGCCGAGCATCGCGTGGGAACTGGTGGACTTCGGCATGAACGGGGTGCCAAAGAGCGCGTTCACCGACGGCGCGGCGCGCGCCATTCTGTCGATGCAGTCGGCCAATGGCAGCTGGTCGGGCAACGAGAGCCGGCGACCGCCGATGAACGCCGGCGACTTCCAGTCGGCGGCGGTGTGCATCTTCGCGCTGAAGCACTACACGCCCGCGGGCATGACCACCCGCGGTAGCGAGGCGATCGCGCGCGCGGTGCGGTGGTTGGAAACCGCGACCCCGCGCACGACACAGGACCGCGCGTTCCATGCTTTGGCGCTCGCCTGGGCGAACGACGGGGCCGAAAACGCGAAGAGCTCCGCCCGCGCGCTCATTGCGCTGCAGCAGCCGGATGGCGGTTGGCAGCAGCTGCCCGGGATGCCGGCCGACGCCTATGCCACGGGGCAGGCGCTTTTCGCCCTGTTGATTGCCGGCAAATTACCCTCGACCGACCCGGCCGTCCAAAAGGGTATCGATTACCTGCTGAGGACGCAGGCGGCGGACGGAACCTGGCACGTGCAAACGCGAGCCATCTGGCTGCAGCCGTACTTCGAGAGCGGCTTCCCGTATGGACGCGACCAGTTCATCTCGACCGCCGGCACTGCCTGGGCGGCGATGGCACTGGCAGCGGTGGCGCCACAGCAGCCCGGTACGTCGGTCGCACGGAGATAGCTTGACAATGCGTGGGCCCGGACCGGCGACCGGGTACGTGGCCCACGCGTCTCACCCGCTGCAGATCCGTGTGCCACGCCGTCGGGTCCTGTCATGATAGGGACCCGCCATGACCGAGCGTGAACTCTGCGACAGTTTTCTCGACACGTCCCTGCCCGCCGATCAATTTCATCACCGGCAGCACGTGCACATGGCATGGCTGTTCGTCCAGCAGCACAGCATGCCTGCGGCTCTCGGCGAGTTCAGCGAGGCCCTCAAGCGCTTCGCCGCCGCCAAGGGGGCGCACGGGCTGTACCACGAGACCATCACGTGGGCGTTCCTGCTGATCATCGCCGAGCGCCAGGCGCGCGACCCGCAAGCGACCTGGCCGGCATTTGCCGCCGCTAATCAGGATCTGCTGACGTGGCAGCCGTCCATTCTCGATCGCTACTACTCGAAGGCGCTGCTGTCGTCCGACCTGGCGAAACGAACATTCCTGATGCCGGATTTGGTCCGGCTAAAGCCGGACGCCACATCGGAAACGCGGCCGGACGCCAAGTCTTGACGTTACCGGCCCTCGTCGTGTTCGACCTGGCCGGCACCACCATCGAGGATCGCGGCCAGGTGCCGGCGGCCTTCACCGCGGCCCTCGCGGCGCATGGCATTGTCGCCACCGCCGAGCAGATCACGCGGGTGCGTGGCGCATCGAAGCGACAGGCCATCCGGGCGTTTGTCGCCAGCGACGCCGAGGCATCCCGGGTCTATGCCGCATTTCAGTTGGCGTTGGCCGCGCGGTTTGAGGCCGATCGTGTCAATCCCATCCCCGGGGCGGCCGAGTGCTTCCAGGCACTGCGCCACGCGGGCGCCAGGGTGGCGCTGACGACCGGCTTCGACCGCGACATCACCAACCTGTTGATTGCGGCGCTGTCCTGGCAGGACGTCGCCGACACCATCGTGTGCGGTGATGATGTGGCGCAGGGCCGCCCGGCACCGGATCTGATCCTGCGGGCGATGGCCGAGACCGGCGTGACCCGTCCCACGACGGTCGCTACCGTGGGCGATACGACGCTGGACCTGGAGGCAGGCGCGGCTGCGGGTGTGGGCTGGAATATCGGGGTGTTGTCAGGGGCGCACGGGCGAGACGCGCTCGCGCGCTCGCCGCATACACATCTGGTCCAGTCGGTAGCGGCGTTGCCAGAACTCTGGCGGCCGGCGTAGAGGCGGGACTTCAGTCACGCACTGACAGGTCCGGCTAACCACCTTCGCCGAGGCTTCGGCGGTCAAGAAGCCGGACGCCACATCAAGCGCTTTTTGAGCCTTTGAGGATCTCATCCACCACGAACACGTCCGTCAGGAGGGCGCGCACGTGGATCGAGGCATTCACGTTATCCACCATCTGTGAGCTGATGCCCGGCTGGCCAAGCAACAACCGAATGGCGGCCTGCGTCGCCGCGGCGTCGCGCGCCAGCACTTCCAGGAAGCCGTTGAGGGCGTCGGCCGGACCCACGCCGAGGGCGGTCGCGCACGCCCGATAGGTGTCGGCCAGGCCGGTGAGCGCGGTATCGAAGCGGGTGAGGTGATCGCGGAGCTGCCCGCTGTTGGCAGCTCCTTGATCGCTGTGTATCCCCTGGGCCGCGTAGCCCAGCATCAGTTCGTAGCCGCCTTCAATCGCGTCGGCGCGACGGGCCAGCTCCTCGCGTGCCGCCTCGGGCGTCAGGTTCCCCGAACTCAATTGGAACCGGACTTGTCGGCGACCCAGCGATCCGGATCGTGGTGCTCGAGGTACTGCCGGCGCGAGATGGTGCCGAAGATCATCGACTTGGTGATCCAGAGCTTCTCGGGCCGCAGCGCGAAGTAGATGTGCGCGATGACCAGGCCGACGAAGCCGACGCCCATCAAGCCGTGCACGACGTAGGTGATGCCCCACGTGGCGTCGCTCAGGATGTATGGGTTGCGTTCGACGATCCCGGTACGCACGCGCCACATCATCAGGATGCCGGTCGCGATCACCGCCAGCCCAGCCACCATCACCGCGAGGTGATAGAGGCGGTTGCCGAGCGGATACTTGCCCGGCTTGGGCCCCGGCGCGTCGATGCCCACTTCACGCAGCATCTCGGCCTTGAACTCCGGGATGTCCCGCGGCCCCACCCAGATCGACCAGAAGTCGAGGACGAAGGTGGCGTGCACGATGTGGAACATGATCGACGCGGTCAGCAGGATGCCGGCCATCCAGTGCCAGTAGACCCACGCGAACTGGACCCCGACGATGGGCAGGAACGCGGTGATCAACAGGGTCAGCATGGCAAACGCCATCACCCAGTGGAACACCCGCGACACGAAGCTGTGGCGCAGGATGTTCGCCGGGAGACCCTTCATGTCGGCCTCCATGCGATCCACCTCGGACGCCTCGCGCTTGTGGTGCTGCGAGAACAGCATGTAGCCAGCGTGCGCGAGCAGGAACAACAGGCCGCCAACGAGCGCCGCCCAGAACAGATCCCATGAGATGTGGACGAGAACCGACTCACCCCACGGGCTGCGCGCCCATTCTACGAAGTTGTCCATTCAGCCTCTCCACGAATGGCGCGCTTCACCAGCGCCTTGACCAGCGGGATCTTGTACGCGTTGTGTTTGAGCGGCACCGCGCCCTGCACGGCGAGGTCGGCCGCGAGGTCGGCCGTGGCCTGGTCGCGGGCCTTGCCCCTGATGGCGGCCTCGACCGCGTCGAGCCGCATCGGTTCGGCGGACACGCCGTTGATCACCATGCGTGATTCGCTGATGGTCGAACCCGACATGTTCAGCGAGGCGGCAATGTTGACCAGCGCGAAGTCCCACACCTGGCGATCGCGCACCTTCTCGAAGTAGTGCGCCTTCCCTGCCCACGTGGCCGGGATGCGGATCGCGGTAAGCAAATCGCCCTGTCGCAGCACCGTGAGCCGGGTGATGTCGATGCCGGGGCCGATGAAGAACTCGCGGGCCGGCACGACGCGCTCGGCCGAGCCGCGCCTGATCACGAACTCGGCATCGAGCGCGACGAGCGCTGGGGCCGTGTCGGACGGGTTCACCGCGACACACCGGTCGGCGTTGAAGATCGCGTGCTCGCGATTGAGCGCCGTAGGCGTGTCGGCGTAGCAGATGTTGCCACCGGCGCGATAACACGGCCAGCCGGCGCGGTAGTACCAGCAGCGCGCGTCCTGCGACACGTTGCCGCCGACGGTGCCCTGGTTGCGAATCTGCGGCGAGGCGACAATCAACGCCGCCTCGGCCAGCAGCGGGAACCGCTCCTTGACCAACGGGTCGTTGGCAACCGTCGTCAGCGTCGTCATGGCGCCGATCTCGAGGCCGCCGGCGGCGTCCTTGATGCCGCGCAGTTCATCGACCATGCCGAGGTCAACGACGACCTTCGGCTGCTTGATGCGATCCTTCAACCAGTCGAAGGTATCCATCCCGCCGGCCATCACCCAGGCGTCGGCGCCATGGCGGTCGAGAATTCCGAGCGCATCACCCACACTCGCGGGTTGGAAGAGCTCAAATGCCGACATTACGTCACGAATCGGTGGCATCTTCGTTTCCCCTTTAGATGAACGCCTGAAGCGGGTTGGCCATCATCGACTTGCGTCCGTTGGCCAACGTCGCGGCGATGTCTTCCGGCAGCACCGGTGTGCGCCGGATGATGTCGTCGCCGACCGCGTCGGCCAGCGCCGCCAGCACCGCGCCGGCTGCCGCGACGGTTGACGGCTCGCCGATGCCCTTGGCGCCGGTTGGGTTGGTCGGATCCGGCAGCCCCACGGCGGCCCACCTGGCATTGGTGGGGACATCCAGCATCGTCGGCGGTTTGTTGTTATACATGCGGCCCGAGAGGCCCGCGCCGTACTGCGGGTCGTAGACCAGCTTCTGGCTGCGGATGTGGCCGATGCCCTGCAAGCTGCCGCCGTTGATCTGGCCGCCGAGCGAGTTCGGGTGAATCACCGTGCCGACGTCGGCGACGCCGACGAAGTCAACGATGGTCCAGACGCCGGTTTCGACGTCGACCTCGACTTCGGCAAACGCCGACATGAAGCCGTAGGTCTGGCCATCACGCGGCAGGTTGTCGCGGGCCACGCCCATCAACCCCCGGCCCTTGTGCGCCGCCGCGGCCGCCTTGGTCATGGCGTTCAGTTCCTTCGGCACTTCCGTGCCGTCATAGATCCCGCCGAGCGCAATCGCGCGTTCGGCCGCCTTGGCCCAGGTCAGCCGGAGACCGCCGCCCTTGCGGATGACGCCCTGCGCATTGGTGTCGTACTGATCCGGGGTGCCGCCAAAGTCCTTCGCAGCGATCTCGGTCAGCTTCTTCTTCAGGTCGTTGCCCGTCGCGAAGTTGGCGCGGGTGTGGGCGTAGGTCGTCTGGCTGCCCGCCTGGATCGAGGACCACGGCAGGCCCTTCGAGGTGTCGCCCCAGACCACTTCGCAGTTTTCCCACGGCACATTCGAGACCTCGGCGATGACGCGCGCCGTGTCCATCACCGAGTGCGTGCCGAGGTTGCCGATGCCCTGGTGAATCTCCAGCTTGCCGTCAGGCCGCAGGATGCAGAGGCCGTCAACACCGATCGAACCGGCGGTGTAGGCGCCCGTCCCGACGCCGATGCCACGCACCTTGCTGCCGGTGCGCTTGCCGCTGTTGGCCTTGCGCGCTTCCCACCCGAACAGCTCGGCGCCCTGGTCGAGGCACTCTTTCACGAAGCAGCTGGTCAGCTTGTTGCGCGGACGTCCCGGTGGTGTGTCTGGCGCGACGAGGCCGAACAGTGCCTGACCTTCGGGCGCGTTCATCCGTCGAATCGCGACCTGGTCGATGCCCAGTTTCTTCGCGGCTTCATGCACCAACGGCTCGAACCAGACCGAGGCCTGCAACCCGCCCGGCGCCCGCTGCGACGTGCCCGGCGGCGTGTTCGTCGCGACCGAGAGGCCGCGGAAGCGCATGTTCGGCGCCTGGAACAACAACGAGCCCAGGTTCGCGGTGGTGGCGTGATCGCCCTGGCGGCGATACGGACCGGCGGCTTCGACGATGAAGGTGTCGATCGCGGTGACGCGGCCGTCCTTCTTGAAGCCCATCTTGATCCAGCCCTGATAGCCGGGACGCGTGCGGCCGATGTAGGTCTCTTCGGCGCGCGAAATGCGCATCATCACCGGGCGGCCATTGAGCTTCTTCGACATCAGCGCCGGAATCGCCATCGACTGCGCGCCCGGAATCTTGCTGCCGAAACCGCCGCCCGTGTACTCGCTGATCAGCACGAGCTCTTCGGGCTTCACGCCCACCCAGTTGGCCACTGCCGCCACCGTGCGCGCCAGGCTCTGCGTCGACACGTGCATGTAGCACTTGCCGTTCTGCCAGTACGCCATGGCCGACCGCGATTCAAGCGGCTGGTGCGACGTGGTCTGTTGGTACATGTCGCGCTCGACGATGAGATCGGCTTCGGCGAAGCCCTTCGCGACATCGCCGAATACGGTGGTCTCGGTGGCTTCGGCGTTCACGGGGAACTTGCCGGAATCGACAATGGCCATGTCGTCGGCCGTCCACTTGAGCGTGCGCATGCTCGGGCCCACGAACACGTTGCCCTGCGTGCGACCGTTCGGCGAGCCCGGCCGCAGGGCCTGGAGCGGATCGATCACAAACGGCAGCGGCTCGAACGTGACGACGATCTTGTCGATCGCAGCGGAGGCCAGCTCTTCGCTGTCGGCCGCGACCGCGAGAATGGGCTCACCCTCGTAGACCGGCTCGTCGGTGAGCGCGAACTCGGGGGGCATGGGCGGCGAAGGCGGCGCGGCCGCAGCAGCGGCAGCAGGTGCGCCAGCGGCGCCAGCAGCCGGAGCGGCACCGGCAGCGGGAGCGGCGCCTGCGGCCGGGGCCGGAGGAGCGGCCGCCGGAGGCGGTGTGGGCGGAGGCGGCGGTGCCGGCAAGTCCTTGGCGGTCAGGATGCCGTGCACGCCCGGCATGGCCAGGGCGGCCGAGGCGTCGATGTTGATCACGCGCGCATGCGGGCGCGGGCTCGGCATCAACTTGATGAAGACCATGCCCTCGGCACGAAAGTCTTCGGCGTACCTGGCCTTGCCGGTGACCTTCGCGACCAGGTCGGCGGTGACGTAATTCTTGCCGAGGAGCCGGAACTCCATCTTCTTGGGCGGCTCGACGGGCTTGGCCGGCGCGACGGGTGTAGCCGGCGCGACCGGCCTCTGCTGTTCAGCCATGGTTTACGCCCCCCTCGACTTGTCGGCTGCCACCATCATGACATCCAGGATCTTGTTGTAATCGGCGCACCGGCACAGGTTGCCGGAAATGCCGTGCGCCATTTGCTCGCGCGTCGGCGTGGGATTGGTCTTGAGGAAGCCCACCGTGGCCATAACGAAGCCCGGCATGCAGAAGGCGCACTGGAAGCCCTGGCCATCGACCACGGCCTGCTGCACCGGGTGCAGCGTGCCATCGGGAGCCGCGAGTCCTTCAATGCTCTGAATCTTCTTGCCGCGCACGCTGTGCGTCAGCACTGAACACGCATACCGCGGCACATCGTCCACCAGCACCGTGCAGGCGCCACACTCCGACCGGTCACAACCGAGCTTGGTGCCGGTCAGACCGAGCTTGTAGCGCAAGGTGTTGGAGAGCGTCTCGTTCTTCAGCACGTCCACACGGCGCTGCTGGCCGTTGACGTCGAGCGTGATGAGACGTTCGACCGCACCCGCCATGCCATCGTTTTGGCCCATGATGGTGGTGCGGAAGAGGTATGCCGACGCAGAAACGGTCGCGCCAGCTGCGATCACACCCTTGATGAAGTTCCGTCGCGAATGGCCGGGCTGTGGGCCCGGAACGCCTGTCATACCTTCTTGACTCATTGAGCCATCCCCCCAGAATTTCTGCGCATGATAGCACCAACTGTTCCGATGGAATACGCCGACTGCGGTCGTAGATTCAACCTGAACGAACGTTCAAGACTGGACTAGACCCTGCGGACTCGCCCCTCGGCCGCACGCGTGAGCCGATCCACGACGGCGAGCCCTAGACCGCCGGCGTCGGTGGCGGTCGCCAGGATATAGGAGACGCCGCAGGCATCAAGCGCCCTCAACCCGGCGAACAACTCCCGCGCCGACCGCTCCGGATCGCTTCGCGACCCATAGGGCTGCACTTCCACGCGCCCCGTTGCCGCCAACGGAGCCAGCTCCGGCGCGAGAGCACGGAGATCCTCCTCGGGCGCGAGGATGCCGACGCGCGCGCCCCTGGCGGTCAGCGTCCTGGTATCGGCGGCCACTCGAGCCACGGCCAGGTGGGCGGCGCCCAGATAGAGGGTCAATTCCGCTTGCGGCGCATAGTGCCGCGTCAGTTGACCGGGCGCAACCTGCGCCACCCCGGCGCTGCCCTGATCGTTGACGGCCACCACTTCCGGCACCACGCTGCGGATCTGCTCGAGCGTCAATCCACCGGGCCGGCGCATCACGGGCGGGTCCACGGTGAAGTCCACGATGGTCGACTCGACGCCGATGTCGGTGGCGCCGCCGTCGAGCACGACATCGATCCGGCCGTCGAGATCGGCGAGCACGTGCGCGGCGGTCGTGGGACTCGGCCGCGAGAACCGGTTGGCGCTCGGCGCTGCCACCGGCACTCCCGCCATCTCCATCAGCGCGCGCGCGACCCGGTGCGAGGGCACCCGCACCGCGACGCTGGGCAAGCCGGCGGTCACGCTGTCGGGGATCTGCGGCTTCTTCGGCAGGATGATCGTGAGCGGCCCTGCCCAGAAGGCCAGGCCCAGCTTCCGCGCCGCCGGCGGCACCTGCGACGCGCACATGGACAGTTGCCCGATGTGGGCAATGTGCACGATGAGGGGATCGGTAGCGGGCCGCCCCTTGGCCTCGAAAATCTTCGCCACCGCCGCGGGATCCAGCGCGTTGGCGCCAAGGCCATAGACGGTCTCGGTCGGAAACGCCACGAGCTTGCCGTCGCGAATGGCCTGCGCCGCTTCCTCCACGACGCCGGGATCGGGCTGGCTGGGATCGACTTTCAGGACACGGGTCTTCATTGGCTCGGAATCTTCAAGGCATCACTACCAATCAGGAGTTGGATCACGCGGCTGTAGCTTCGCACACCTTCTTCGACCCCTTGCGACTTCAGCAACTGATCGTACGTGGACCATGCCACGCGTTCGACGGGTTGCACCAGCGCTTTCAGCCGTTCACGAATCGCCTGCTGATCCCGGCGCGGCCCTTCTGCCAACGGCTCGAGCACCAGCCGCTGCGTCACCGGCTGCAGCTGGTTCGAGGCTTCCGACACCAGGTCCAGCCACACGCTATATTCCGCGGCGGGGCCCGCACGCAGCGCCGCGAGGTAGCCGACGAAGCTGGCATCCGATTCAGGAGCGAAGCCCGACAAGTGCGCCCACTCGTGCGCGAGCACCGCCGGCCGCTCGGGGCCGGTCAGGTCCGGATTGAGCAGCGTCTCGAGGAAGAACGGCGCGAGTTGTCCACTGACGCCGGAAGCGCGATAGAACGGCGACAGGATCGACGACTTGGGCTGCGCCAGCAGGGTCGGACGTGGACGTCCCAGTTCGCGCTCCACCTGGTGCAGCGCGTCGGCCAGTGCCGACGGCCGGTCGTGAATCCCGGGGAACCCGGCGGCATGCGCCGCCGCGTAGGTGCGGTTGGCCTCGCGAACCGCGTGCTCCGCGAGCAAGCGCACGGCGATTGGCGTGATGCGCGACTCGTCGAAAGACATGACCGACTCGAGCGGCGGACGCACGTAGTTCAGCCCCCACGCAGCGACGAACCACAGGTAGACGATCGAGGCGCCAGCGAGCGTCGCGAACAAGCCGCGGCCAATCGGCTTAAACCACCGCTCGCGACGAATACGGCGCAGCCAGTAGATCCAGCCGCCGATCAGCAGCGCGATGACGATGCCGAGAGTGAAATCAAACAGCGGCCACGCCGCGCGATTCGAGAACGCCGTCAGGTTGGCTTGAAGCGCGGGATACAGCCAGCGCGCGTAGAACCGTTCCACGGTTACCGGCGCGGGCGGAAAGCCAGCAAGAATCGCCGCGATGGCGATCGGTGTCAGTTGAAGGAGAGTCTTTGCGGAGAGTTTCAAGGTTGGTCGGGATGCCGAGATTCGAACTCGGGACCTCCTGCACCCCAAGCAGGCGCGCTACCAGGCTACGCTACATCCCGTCCAGACTTGCGCTGACGGACTTCAGGGGTAAATCGATTCTATTTTCTCTTGGCGGCTTTCGCTACTGTCTTCTTCTTCGCCTCGGCGGGCGCAGGCGGAGGCACCAATTGCAGCTCTGCGGCCTCGACACCGTCTTTGGAGAGCATCTGCAGGATCGACTGCAGCCCGGTCTTCACGTGCCGCAGGCGGTCCAGCACGCGATCGCCGACGACCTCTTCCACCAGCATCGCCGCCGCGCCGCTGTCGGGGCCTTCGCCGTCTTCGTCCAGGCGCCTGCGGGCGCCCGACAAGGTCAGGCCTTCATCGAAGACGAGCTGCTTGATGCGGAGGACCAGCTCGACGTCCGAGCGGCGATAGAGGCGCGGGCCGCCGCCGGCCGGCACCTGGCCGATTTGCGGGAACTCGGCTTCCCAGGACCGCAATACGTACGGCTGAACCTGCACCACTTCGCAGACGTCCGCGGCCTTGAATAGCTCGCGCTTGGGTGCAGCCATCGAGGCAATATCCAGCGGGGAGTATAGCACGCAGGCCCTAGCGGCCCGACCGCCGCGGCCCCTTGCCGGCGCGCGACTTCTTCGACAAGTTCGGCTGCGCCGCGCGCGACTTCTGCTTCGCCGACACGGGCTTGCTCTTCCCCTTACCCGCCTTACCCGCCTCACCCGCCCGACCAGCCCCACCCGCCTTACCAGCCCCACCCGCCTTACCCACCCTGGCTCGGTCGTGAACAGGCTTGTCCCAGGCCCCACCCGCCTTACCTGCCTTACCAGCCCTACCCGCCCCACCCGCCTTACTAGCCGCCTTCAAGCGCTCGTGCTTGGAGCGCTTCGAGCCGGGCCCCTTGCGAACCGGGCTGCGCCGCTCGGGCGCACGCTCTCGCGCCGTCTTGCGCGCATCGTCGCCGCGCTGCTCGGCGCGGCCGCGAATCTGGATGCGGATCGGCGCGCCCAGAAACTGGTATTCCTCGCGCAGGCGGTTCTCGAGAAAACGCTCGTACGAAAAGTGCAGCTTCGTGAGGCTGTTGGTGAACAGGATGAACGTCGGCGGCGCCACGGCCGCCTGCGCGGCGTACATGACGCGCATGTTGCGGCGGCTCGCCGTGACCGGGGGCGCGGCGCTCGTGATCTTCTCGATGAAGCGATTCAGTTCACCGGTGGGCACCCGCTTGCGCGTCGCGGCGTAAACCTTGTCCACCATCTCCAGCAGTTTCGGCGTGCGCTCGCCGGTGGCGGCCGAGATGTGCAGGATCGGCGCGAAGTCGAGGAACTTGAGTTGATACCGCAGGTTCTCGTCGAACACCTTCGCCGCCTCGGGTCCCTGCTCTTTCATGAGGTCCCACTTGTTGGCGGCGACAATCACGCCGCGGCCAGCATCCTTCGCGGCGCCGGCAATGGCGCCGTCCTGGTCGGTGGGGCCGACGGTCGCATCGATCACCAGCACGACGACGTCGGCGCGCTCGATGGCGCGCTTGGCCAGCATCACGCTGAGGGTTTCGACCTGCCCCGACTTCGAAACCTTACCGGGCTTGCGAATGCCGGCGGTGTCGACGATGCGGAACTGCCGGCGATGCCACATCAGTACCGAATCCACCGAGTCGCGCGTGGTGCCCGGCATCTCGGACACGATCATGCGCTCCTCGCGCAGCAGCCGGTTCACCAGCGACGACTTGCCCGCGTTGGGCCGGCCGACAATGGCGATGGCGGTTTCGACGGGGGTATCGTCGGCGGCCTCAACCGCGGCTTCGTCATCAATGACAGGCTCCGGCTCCACCGCCCTCGACCGGGTCTGCGGAAGGATCGCCACGATCACCTCGAGCAGGTCGCCGACGGCTTGCCCATGCTCGGCGCTGATTTCGACGACCGAGTCGAAACCCATCTTGTACAACTCGAGCGCGCCGTCGCGGCCGCGGCGGTCATCCATCTTGTTAATGGCCAGGATCACGGGCACGCCGGTTTCACGGGCGGCGGCGGCAATCTCCTGGTCGCCGGGAATCAGGCCCTCGCGGCCATCGACGACGAAGATGATGAGCTCGGCGGACTTGAGCGCGCGTTGTCCCCGCTCGACCACCAGTTCGTGCAGCGGATCTTCACTGGCCCCGAACAGGCCGCCGGTATCGGTCAGGTCAAACCGCGCGTCGCCCCACGTGACCGGATGGGTAATGACGTCGCGCGTCGTCCCGGCAATGGAGGTGACGATCGACCGCCGGGCGCCGCTCAAGCGATTGAACAGCGTCGACTTACCGACATTTGGCCGGCCGACCAGCACGACGCGGGGCAAGGGCTTCTGTGACACGATTCCCTCTATCTTACAGGTTTAAAAGGGCTTGCGGCGGACTCTCCCCTACAGCCCTGCACGCGGCTGCCGATAAATACATCCAGACAAAGCACTTATCCGTTTGACAGCGTAAGTGCCCTGATTTAAGCTAGTTACACTGATCGAGGAGCGACCAGGGAGCATGATCAAGGTCGACATCGTGAACGAGGTCTCGCGGGTGGCAGACGTCACCAAGGTGAAGGCCGAGCTGGCAGTGGATGCGGTATTTGAAGCGATGCGTCACTCGATGCAGCGCGGCGAACGCATTGAGCTGCGGGGGTTTGGCGTGTTTCAGGTAAAGCCCAGAAAGCGCGGGATTGGCCGCAATCCCCGGACCGGCAAGGAAGTGCGCATCCCGCCGGGCCGGACCATTCGCTTCAAGCCCGGCAAGGAACTGCAGAACATCGGTTAAGGCCCGTGCACCCGCCCCCGGGGCCGCCAGGTCCCTCGTCTTTGCCCATTCCAGATCCGGTCGATCGGTACGACGATTTCGTGCCGGTCTTCGTGCCGGCCGAGCTGCCACCACCCGACCACGGCAGGCTGTGGGTCCAACTCGCCTTGCTGGCCGCAACACTCGTCACGACCACGCTGGCCGGCGGTTGCCACTACTACAGCTTCTCGATCGACCTGGCGACGGTCAATGACCTGCCGGCTGATCCCGCCGCGAGTTCCATCTTTGCCGAGCCGATGTTCTGGGTCCGCGGCCTTTGGTATAGCCTCACCATCCTGGCCATTCTCGGCTGCCACGAGATGGGGCACTACATCGCGTGCCTGCGCTACGGCGTGGAGGCAACGCGTCCCTACTTCCTGCCGGCGCCCGTCTTCCTCACCGGCACGCTCGGCGCCTTTATCCGGATCCGAACGCGCATCCCGAACAAGATTGCCCTTTTCGATATTGGCATCGCCGGCCCGCTGGCCGGCTTCGTCGTCGCGGTGCCGGCGTTGTTCATCGGGGTCTGGCTCTCGCGGGTCGATCGGCTGCCCGCCGACGCCTCGAACCTGATCGAACTGGGCGAGCCGCTGCTGTTCCGGTTCGCGGCGTGGCTGATCTGGGGCGACGTCGGCGACGGCTACTCCATCAACATGCATCCGATGGCGTTTGCGGCGTGGTTCGGGCTGCTCGCCACGGCCCTCAACCTTTTCCCGATCGCACAACTGGACGGTGGTCACATTGCCTATGCGGTGTTCGGCCACCGCGCCACGGCCATCACCATCGTGATGGTGGGCGTCGCCGTTGGCCTGACCTACGTCTCATCCAGCTGGATCGCCTGGACGGTGCTGCTGGTGATCATGATTGCGCTGATGGGCCCGCGGCATCCACCGACCCTGAACGACGATGAGCCTTTGGATCGCGGACGGCTGGTGCTGGCGGGCGTCGCCCTGGCGATCCTGATCGTCTGCTTCACGCCCGCGCCGATTGGGCCCTTCCTCGGCGCGCCCTGATCTTCAGCCACGGTCTTTCTTACAGCATCGATAACGGATCGACGTCGACGGCGACGGCTTTCGACATCTTCGTGATCCGCGACAGCGCCAGCTGCAGGCTTTCGCGCATGGCCTTGCGGCTGGTGCCCTTCAGGAACAACTGCACGCGATGCTCGCCGCGCAGCTTGGTGAGCGGCGCCGGGGCCGGACCCAGCACGACAAAGCCCGCCGTGCCGCGCATGGCGCCGGCGAGTGCCTGCGCGCCGGCCATCGCGCCCTCGAAGGTCTGGTCGCGCACCACGACGTTCACCATCGCCACCTGTGGCGGGTAGCGCATGGCGCGACGGAACTCGATCTCCTTGTCGTAGAACGCGCGGTAATCCTGATCGCACGCCAGCTTCACGCTGTAGTGTTCGGGCACCAGCGACTGGATGATCGCCTGTCCCGGCGTCTCGCCCCGGCCGGCCCGGCCGGCGACCTGCGTCAGCAACTGGAAAGTGCGCTCGGCCGAGCGGAAGTCGGCCAGCCCAAGGCCGACGTCGGCCGAGATCACGCCGACCAGCGTACACTCGGGAAAATCGTGGCCCTTGGCGATCATCTGCGTGCCGATCAGCACGTCCACCTCGCGCCGGGCGACCTGCTCGAGGATCTCCACGAGGCTGCCCTTCCGCCGCACGGTGTCGCGATCGACGCGCGCCACGCGCGCGGCGGGAAACGCCGCGCGCACCTCGGCCTCGACGCGCTCGGTCCCGAAGCCAATGCGTTCCATGTACGGCGCGGCGCACTTCTCGCACGCCTTTGGCACCATCTTCGTGAAGTTGCAGTAGTGACAGCGGCCCCGGTAATCATCGCGCCCCTGCGTATGCACGGTGAGGGTCACGCTGCAGTTGGGGCACTCCAGGCTGGCGCCACATTGCCGGCACAGCACCGAGTTGGCGAACCCGCGGCGGTTGAGCAGAATCAGCGACTGCTGCCCTTCGGCCAACCTCGCGGCAATGGCGTCGGCCAGCGCGCGGCTCAGCACCACCTCGGCGCCGGCAGCCGCAATCTCTTCGCGCATGTTGACGACCTGCACTTGCGCCATCGGGCGGTCGAGCACCCGCCGGCGCAGCGTGACCAGTGAGTAGCGGCCGTCGAGCGCGTTGGTATACGACTCGAGGGTCGGCGTGGCCGAGCCGATCACCACCAGGGCGCCGGTGAACTTGCCCCGCATGATCGCGACATCGCGCCCGTGATAGCGCGGCGTCTCGTCCTGCTTGTACGAGGTGTCGTGCTCCTCGTCCACGATGATCAGCCCCGGATTGGCCAGCGGCGCGAACACCGCCGACCGCGTGCCGATCACGACATCGACATCGCCGCGGCGAATGCGATGCCACTGGTCGTGGCGCTCGCCGTCGGACAGGCCGCTGTGCTGGATGGCGACCGCCGCGCCGAAGCGCGCGCGAAACAGCGCCGCCACTTGCGGCGTGAGCGCGATCTCGGGCACCAGCATCAACACGCCACGCCGGCGCTGCCGCACGGCGTCGGCCAGCCGCAAGTAGACCTCGGTCTTGCCGCTGCCGGTCACGCCGTGCACCAGCGCCACGTGAAAGGCGCCGGCGGCGGCGAGCGGCGACAGGTGCGACATGGCCGCGTCCTGCTCGCTGGTCAAGGCCCGCGGCGATGCGGCCACCGAAGGGGTGTGCGCGGTGACCGCGTGCTCGAACGGATCGCGATCGACACGGTCGTGGCGAATCGACACGTAGCCGAGACCGGCGAGGCGCGTGATGGTGGCGGCGGCAATGCCCCGCTCGGCGAGCGCCGGAGCGCTCACGCCGTCGGGAGCGTCAGACAACAGTTGCAGGGCGTGCAGTTGCTTCGCCCCTAGCGAGGTCCGCCTAAAGGCGGACGCTACATCGGACTCCAATGTGGCGTCCGGCTTTAGCCGGACCATCCCAAACGACGATGTGGCGTCCGGCTTTAGCCCGACCATCCCAGACGACGATGTAGTGTCCGGCTTTAGCCGGACCCATCCCTCTGCCGTCAGCGCCACGACGCGCACCGTCTTGAATCGATCGACCCGGTTCGAGAGCCCATATGGCGGCAAGGCCGCGGCCAGCGCGGCGCCAGGTCCCGCGAGGTAGTACTCCGAGACCCACTGCGTCAGCTTCACCACATCGGGCGGGACGAACGCCCCGGCGTCCAGCACCTGGATAATGTCCTTGAGCTTGAACGAGCTGTCGGCAGCACTCACCTGCCCGACGGTGACACCGGTCAGCCGGCGAGGCCCGAGCGGCACGACCACGCGCGCGCCCGGCTCCGGCATGGCCTGGTCGGGCGGCACGCGATACGTGAGCAGGCCGAGCGCGGGCACCGGCACCGCGACAGACACGAGACGTTCGCTCAAGGCGGGCCTACGCGTCGCCCTGGAGGATGGCGCGAACCAGCTTCATGTCTTCCCACACTTCGCGCTTCGCCGACGGGTTGCGCAGCAGGTAGGCGGGATGAAACGTCGGAACCAGCGTGGTGCCGCGGTAGTCGAAACGCCGCCCCCGAAGCCGCGTGATGGGATCGGTCGTCTTCAGCAGGCACTGCGCCGCGAACTTGCCGAGCGGCACGATCACCGCGGGCCGGATCACGTCGATCTGCCGGAACAGGTACGGCTCGCACGCCGCCACTTCGTCGGGTTCGGGATTGCGATTCTCAGGCGGGCGGCACTTGATCACGTTGGCAATGTAGACCTGCTCGCGCGACAGGCCAATTGCCTCGATGATCTTGGTCAGCAATTGTCCGGAACGACCGACGAATGGCTCGCCGCGCTGGTCTTCTTCCTCGCCCGGGGCTTCGCCCACTAACATCAGCCGCGCCTTCGTGTGCCCCATGCCGAACACCACCTGCGTCCGGCCGAGTGAGCACAGCTTGCACCGCATGCACGCCGGGCCGAGGTCGGTCCTGATGTCATCGAGCGATTCGACCGCAACCGCAGATGTAGCGTCCGGCTTTAGCCGGACCGAGTCGGCCTGGCTAAGGCCAGACACCACATCGTCAGGTCCCTTGTCCGCGCGCTCGCGCCAGGCGGGATCGCGGCTGAGGCCGGTAACGCCCATGTCCGCGTAGTAACGCAAGTGGTCGGCAATTTCGCGAGACATGGCTAGGAGTCCGTCTGTTTAATCGGTGTCAATCGGTGTGAATCTGTGGCCTACGCCTTGGCGGCAGCGTTACGGACCGGCACGGCGATCAGCAACTGCTCCACGCGATCGAGAATGCGCGCGGCCACTGCGGCCTTGCTCTGCAGCGGCACGTCTTCCACGCCGGCCGCCGTGACCAGCGACACGGCGTTGGTGTCGACATCAAAGCCGGCATCGGCCCGCGAGACATCGTTGGCCACCACCAGGTCGACGGCCTTCTTCTCGAGCTTGCCCTGCGCGTACTTCACGACGTCGTGGGTTTCGGCGGCAAAACCAATCAGCACCGGCACGCCCTGGGCGCGCGACGGCAAGCGGCCCAGGTCGCCCAGGATGTCCTTGGTGCGGTTGAGCGTGATCGTCAGGTCGCCCTCGGCCTTCTTGACCTTGCCTGCCGACGGCGCCGCCGGCGTGTAATCGGCCACGGCCGCGGCCATGATCACGGCGTCCTGTCCGTCGCTCCGCGACATCACCGCGGCGTGCATCTCGGCCGCGCTGCGGACGGCCACGACCGCGGCACCGTTCGGCGCGGTCAAATGGGTCGGACCGCTGATTAGCGTCACGGCGGCGCCGCGGCGCAGCGCTTCGGCCGCCAGCGCGTAGCCCATGCGCCCGCTCGATCGGTTCCCGACAAAGCGCACCGGGTCGATGTCCTCGAACGTCGGTCCGGCGGTGACCAGGACGCGCCGGCCGAGGAGAGTACTTCCGCCCTTCGACGCCAGCACCATCTCCGCCGCGGCCACCACGGCCTCGGGCTCGGCCAGCCGGCCCTTGCCAATCCAGCCGCACGCCAGGTAGCCGGAGCCGGGGTCGACCACGTGCACCCCGCGCGTCATCAAGGTCTCGAGGTTCTTCGCCACGGCCGGGTGCTCGAACATGTTGGTGTTCATCGCCGGCGCGATCAGCACCGGCGCCTTGGTCGCGACGAACAGCGACGAGAGAAAGTCGTCGGCCAGGCCGTTGGCAAACTTCCCCACCGTGTTGGCGGTGGCCGGCGCCACCAGCAGCAGGTCGATGGTCGAGGCAATCGAGATGTGTTCGATATCGGCGTTGGCGCCGGTCTTCCACTGGTCGGTGATCACCTCGCGCCGCGTAATCGCCTCGAAGGTGAGCGGGCCGACGAACTCGGTGGCCGCGCGGGTCATGATCGCCACGACCTCGTGGCCGTTCTTCTGGAGTCCGCGCGCGATCTCCACCGCCTTGTAGGCGCCGATGCCGCCGGTCACGCCGAGTGCGATGAATGCCATGCCTGGGTTCTTCGTTCCTGGTTACTTCTCAAACGACTTGATGATCTCTTCCGCGATCGGGGTCATGCGATGGGTCCGCGACCGTTCCGCGGCGATGATCTCCTGCAGCCGCACCACCGTCGGCTCGAGCTGATCGTTGATCACGACGTAGTCGTAATCGACGTAGGCACCCGCCTCGGCGCGCGCCGCGGCCAGCCGCCGTTGCATGGCCTCTTCGCTGTCGGCGCTGCGGCCGCGCAGCCGCCGCTCGAGAATCTGGAACGACGGCGGCAACACGAAAATCGCCGTGTGATCGACCCCGGTCGTCTTCACCTGCCGGGCGCCCTGCACGTCGATCACGAGCACCACGTCCTGGCCCGAGGCGAGCAGTGCCTCGGTGTCGGACCGGCAGGTCCCGTACAGGTTCCCGAACACGTCGGCCCACTCCAGGAAGTCGTGGCGCGCGATCATGCCTTCGAAGTCGGGCCGTGAGACGAAATTATAGTCGACGCCGTCGCGCTCGCCGGCCCGCGCCGGACGCGACGTAAAGGACCGCGACATCCGCAGGTTGGGCAGAATCTGCACCAGCCGCTCGGCCAGGGTCGTCTTGCCGGTACCCGACGCGGCCGAGACGATGAACAGCAGTCCCCGATCGGTGTTCTGCGTCAGCTGTGTCATCAGTGGCCGTTACTCAACATTCTGGACCTGCTCGCGCATCTTCTCCAACTCGGCCTTCGCCTGGATCACGACCTCCGACACCTGCAGCCCGTCGGCCTTGGAGCCAATGGTGTTGATCTCGCGGTTCATCTCCTGCAGCAGGAAGTCGAGCTTGCGGCCGCACGGCTCGGCGCTATCCGAGAGCGCGTCCCAGTGCGCCAGGTGGCCGTGAAAGCGGGTCACTTCTTCGGTGATGTCCGAGCGCTGTGCCACGCGTACCACCTCCTGCGCAAGCGCGGCCTGGTCGATCGGCAGCGCGCCGGCCAGTTCACGCGCGCGTTCCAGCAGCCGCGCCTCCAGCTCCACGCGCCCGGTGTCGGCCGCGTCGGCAATGCGGACGATCAAGTCCGCCAGCATCGCCTTGCGCATGTCGAGATCCGCACGCAAGTGCTGCCCTTCGCGCACGCGCATGGTTTCGAGCTGCTCGATCGCGGCGTCCACCGCCGACGTCACCGGCGCGCCCAAGGCCTCGGCCAGGCCGCCGGAATCGGGCATCTGGTCCTGGATGGTCAGCGCCTGCGGCAGCCGCAGCAGGTCACCAGGGGTCAACGCGCCGCTGACCAGGCCCTGCGACCGGGCCTGCTCCATGACCGCCGCGAGCGCCTGCGCGAACGCGGCGTTCAGCTCGACGCGCGGCGCCGACGCCTGCCGGGTCTGCAGCGACACGCCAATCTCGACCCGGCCGCGCGCCAGGCGCTTCTGCACCAGCGCGCGCAGCGGCGGCTCGAGCGCGGCCAGCGGCGTCGGCAGCCGCAACTGCAGGTCGAGAAAGCGGTGATTGACCGCGCGAATGGTCACCCCGATCGTGCCGCGCTCATCGTCGCTCGTGAGTGAAGCAAACCCGGTCATGCTCTTGATCATAGGGTGCTCTCGGCCTTCAACCGCCGGCTGGTCCTCAGTTCGGTGACCGGGCCGTCGGTCCGGTCCTTCGCGTCGGGCCTGGCCTCGAGCAGTTGCTGCTCGTTCAGCCTGGCATACGCGCCGTTGGGCCGCGCCACCAACTCGTCGTGCTTGCCGATCTCGACCACGCGGCCGCGTTCGAGCACGATGATGGCATCGGCCTTCTGCACCGTCGACAGGCGGTGCGCGATCACGAACGACGTGCGGTTCATCATCAGCGTCGCCAGCGCCTGCTGCACCAGCCGCTCCGACTCGGAATCGAGAGCCGACGTGGCCTCGTCCAGGATCAGCAGCGGCGAGTTCTTGAGCAGCGCGCGGGCGATCGCCAGCCGTTGGCGCTGCCCGCCCGACAACCGCTGCCCGCGTTCGCCGATGCGCGTCTTGTAGCCGTGCGGCTGCGCCGCGATGAAATCGTGGGCGTGCGCGGCGCGCGCCGCCGCCTCGATCGCCGGCAGCTCCGCCCCTGGCGTGCCGTACGCGATGTTGGCGGCAATGGTGTCGTCGAACAACACGGTTTCCTGCGTCACCATGCCGATCTGCGCGCGCAGCGAGGCCAGGGTAATGTCGCGCAGATCGTGGCCGTCGATGGTGATCGCGCCGCTCGTGACGTCGTAGAAACGCGGCAACAGGTTGACCAGCGTCGTCTTGCCGGCGCCGCTCCTGCCGACGATCGCCACCATCTGGCCGGCCTGGACCGAGAACGACACGCCGCGCAGCGTGCTGCGGCCATGGCCGTCCTCGTAGCCGAAGCTGACGTCGCGGAACTCGATCACCCCGGCAAACGGCGGCAGCGCCGCCGCACCCGCGCGCTCCGTCACTTCGGTGTGCGTGTCGAGCAGTTCGAAAATGCGGTCCGAGGCCGCCATCGCCTGCTGCAGGTTGGCGTTGACGCGCGACAGTTTCTTGACCGGCCCGTACATCAGCAGCAGCGCCGCCAGGAACGAGGTGAACTCGCCGGCGGTGAGCCGGCCCTGGGCAATCTCGCGGCTGCCGTACCACAATGCGCCGGCAATGGCGACGCCGCCCAGGAACTCCATCAGCGGCGGCAGGGTGGCCAACACGCGCGTCACCTTCAGGTTGGTGCGGAACAACGTCGCCGAGGCCCGCTCGAACCTGGTCGCTTCGCGGCCCTCCGCGCCAAAGGCTTTGACGATCCGGTGACCGGTAAAGGCTTCACCAGCCACATGCGACATGTGTTCCTGCGCCTCCTGGCTCCAGCGCGACACCGTGCGCACGCGCTTGCCGAGGCGAACGATCGGATAGACGACCAGCGGCGCCGCGGTCATGCAGACCAGCGCCAGTTTGGCGTCGTAGTAGAACAACAGGCCGGCGCAGCCGACCAGCGTGAGCGACTCGCGCGCCAGGTCGCCGACGGTTTCCGACACGGCCCGCTGCACCATGCCGACGTCGTTGCTGATCCGCGACAGCAGTTGCCCCGCCGTGCGACGTGAGAAAAACGCCGCCGATTGATCCAGCAGGTGGCGGAACAACTGGTTGCGCACCACCATCACCACCCGGTGCCCAAGGCCCTCCATCAGGTAGGTCGAGAAATACGAGCCCAGGCCCTTCAACAGGTACACCAGCAGGATCGCTGCCGTGATCGACGCCAGGTTGTCCTGCGTCGTCAGCACGTCGTCGATGATCGGCTTGATCAGATACGCCAGCGCCGCGGAAGCGGCGCCATACACAATCATCGCCACGGCCGCGCCGGCCATGACCGCCTTGTGGGGGGTCGCGTAGCGAAGGAGGCGCAGAAAGGGGTTCATCAGCGGGTGTCAGACACCCTATACCCTCTCGGATGGGTCGAATGCCACTGCCAGGCGTGGCGCACAATGACCTCGAGATCGGCAAAACGCGGCGTCCACTGCAACTCCGCCTGCGCGCGATCGCTCGCCGCATACAGCTGGGCGGGGTCCCCGGGGCGCCGGGGCGCGGCTTCCCACTGCACCGGCTTGCCGACGATGCGGCTGACGGTGTCGATGACGGCGCGCACCGACTGGGGCGTGCCGGTGCCGATGTTGTAGGCCGCCGACGGGGCGCCCTGCTCGAGCGCGGCGAGCGCGCGCAAATGCGCCTCGGCCAGGTCGCACACGTGGATGTAATCACGCTGGCAGGTGCCGTCGGGGGTCGGGTAGTCCTCGCCGAACACCTTCAGCGGCTGGCCGCCGATCGCCGCCTGGATCGCGAGCGGAATGAGGTGCACTTCCACCGCGTGATCCTCGCCGATGGAACCATCGGGATGCGCGCCGGCGGCGTTGAAATAGCGCAACGCCATCCACTTCAACCCAAACGCGCGCTCCAGGTGCGGCAGCGCCCGCTCGATGGTCAGCTTGGTTTCGCCGTAGGCGTTGATCGGCCGGGTGGCCAGCGACTCGACAATCGGCACGCGCTCGGGCTCGCCGTACACCGCGCACGTGGACGAGAACACGAACCGCTTCACGCCGGCATCGCGCATGGCCGCGAGCACGCCGAGGGTGCCGGCCACATTGTTCTGGTAGTACTCGAGCGGCTTCTGCACCGACTCGCCCACGGCCAGCCAGGCCGCGAAGTGCATCACCGCATCGGCGCGATGGTCGACCAGCAGTTGGCGCACGGCGGCCACGTCGTGGATGGCGGCGCGCACGAGCGGCACGCCGACCGGCACCGCTTCCGGGTGCCCGGCCGACAGGTCGTCGAGCACGGCGACCGCGTGGCCCGCATCCACCAGGGCGCGCACCGCGTGGCTGCCGATGTAGCCCGCGCCCCCGGTCACGACAACGCGAGCCATGGCTACCGTCCGATCGAGAAGTAGGTGAAGCCGAGCGCCTTCATATCATCCCGCTGATAGATGTTGCGGCCGTCGAACACCACCGGCGCGCGCATCAACTTCTTGATGCGAGCGAAGTCGGGCTCACGAAATTCCTGCCACTCGGTGATCACCGCCAGCGCGTCGGCCCCCTTGAGGGCGTCGTAGTTGCGGGTGGCGTAGGTGACGCGGTTGCCGAACAACTGTTTGGCCACCTTCATCGCCTCCGGATCGTAGGCCTGCACCTTGGCGCCCTTGGCGAGCAGGGCCTCGATGATGGGAATGGCCGGCGCCTCGCGCATGTCGTCGGTCTTGGGCTTGAACGCCAGGCCCCACACCGCGATGGTCTTGCCCTTCAGGCCGGCCCCGAAGTGGGCCTCGATCTTCTTCACCAGCACGCGCTTCTGGTTCTCGTTGACCGCGTCCACCGCCTTCAGGATCTTGAAGTCGTACTTCTTGTCGGCGGCGAACTTCGTCACGGCCTTGACGTCTTTCGGGAAACAGCTGCCGCCGTAGCCCACGCCCGGGAAGAGGAACGACGTCCCGATCCGGCGGTCGGAGCCGACCGCCTGCCGCACCCGATCGACATCGGCGCCGAACAGGTCGCAGACGTTGGCAATCTCGTTCATGAACGAGATCTTCGTCGCCAGGAAGGCATTGGAGGCGTATTTCGACAGTTCGGCGCTGGGGCAATCCATCACCATGATCGGCGCGCCGGTGCGCGTGAACGGCTGGTGGAGCTTGACCATCAGCTCGGCGGCGCGCGGGTCCTCGGCGCCAATCACCACGCGATCCGGCTTCATGAAATCGTCAACCGCGGCGCCCTGCTTCAGGAACTCGGGATTGCTGACCACGCTGAACGGATGCGTTGTCTCCCGCCGGACCACCTCGCGCACCTTCTCGGCGGTGCCCACCGGGACGGTGCTCTTGTTGACGATCACCTTGTAGCCGTTCATGGCGCGGGCAATCTCGCGCGCGACCCCCATCACGTGACGCAGGTCGGCGGAGCCGTCTTCGCCTTGCGGAGTGCCGACCGCAATGAAGACCACCTCGGCGGCGCGGACCGCCTTAGGCAGTTCGGTCGTGAACGACAACCGGCCTTCGGTCTTGTTGCGCTTGACCATCTCTTCGAGGCCAGGCTCGTAGATGGGCACCTTGCCGCGCCGAAGCATGCGGACCTTCGCGGCATCCTTGTCGACGCACATGACGTCGTTGCCCGACTCGGCCATGCATGCGCCGAGCACGAGTCCTACGTACCCGGTCCCCACCACTGCGATCTTCATTCGCCCCCCAAAACCAAAAAGCCTATCATCCGGGTGGTAGGCTGTCAACATACTGTACCACAAGGACTTGCCGGTCTTGTGGTACCCTCTTTCCCGTGCGGATCCTGGTCGATTACCGTCCGGCGCTACGCGAACGGACGGGCGTCGGTGAGTTCGTGCACGGGCTGGCCACGGCGTTGTGTGCCCGAACCGGGCCGGCCGACTCGGTCACCCTCTTCAGCAGTTCGTGGAAAGACCGCCTGGCGCCCTCGTTGGCCGCCGAGATGCCGGGTGCCCAGCTCGCCGACGTCCACGTCCCCGTCCGCGCCCTCGTCTGGGGCTGGAACCGTCTCGAATGGCCGCCGGTCGAATGGCTGGCCGGCGAGCACGACGTGGTCCACAGCCAAAGTCCCATGCTGATTCCGACTACCCATGCCGCGCGGGTGGTGACGATTCACGACCTCGACTTCTTGCGCCATCCCGATCAGATGGCCGCGGAGATCCGCCGCGACTACCCGCGGCTGGCGCGCTCACACGCGGCCCGCGCCGACGCGATCGTCGTGTCGTCGCAGTACGCCGCCGGCGAAGTGACGCGGGAACTGGGCGTAAGCCGATCGCGCGTGCATGTCTGCCCGCCCGGACGCCCCGACTGGTCGGCCGCGGTGGCGGCGCGCCAGGCGGCCGAGCGCGGCAAGCACATCCTGTTCCTCGGCACGTTGAACCTGCGCAAGAACGTCGGCACCCTGCTCGAAGCCTACGCCCGCCTGCGCGCCCAGGTGGCCGACGCGCCGGCGCTGATCCTGGCGGGGCACACCACGACCGCCTCGGCGCGCTGGGAAGCACGGGCCAACGCCGCGCCGCTCGCGGGACACGTCACGATCACCGGCTACGTTGACACCGCCCGGCGCATCGAGCTGTTCGCCGGCGCGCGCATGCTGGTGCTGCCGTCGTACGAAGAGGGTTTTGGCTTGCCCGTGCTCGAAGCCATGGCGTGCGGCGTCCCGGTCGTCGTCTCGTCGCGCGGCTCGCTGCCCGAGGTCGCCGGCGGCGCCGCGGCGCCGGTCGATCCGGATGACGCCGAAGGCTTAGCGGCCGCCATGCGCGCGCTCCTCGACGATGACCACGCGAAGGCGGCGGCGCAGCGAGGCCTGCTGCAGGCCTCGCAGTACAGCTGGGCCGCCTGCGCGGTGGCGGCGCGGCAGGCGTACGCGTCGGCGATGGAGGTCCATGCGCATCGCGGTTGACGCGCGCGAACTCTGCGGCCACCCCACCGGAGTCGGGCGGTACTTGAGCGAGCTGCTGACCGAATGGGCGGCCAACGCCGCGGCGATGCGGCACGACTGGACGTTGTACGCCCACGCGACGCCGCGTGTCCCGCCGGCGTGGCGATCAGCCGTGCAGGTGGTTGACGGTGGCGGCGGATCGATCTGGGAGCAATGGTCGTATCCGCGCGCGCTGGCCGCACGGCGTCCCGATGTCGTCTTCGCGCCCGCGTATTCGGCGCCGCTGACGGCGGCAGCGCCGGTCGTCCTGACGATCCACGACGTCTCGTTCTTTGCCCACCCCGAATGGTTCTCGGCCCGCGAAGGCCGGCGGCGGCGGCTGCTCACGGCCTGGTCGGCCCGCAGGGCGAAGGCCGTATTGACCGATACCGCCTACTCGCAGGGGGAGATTGCCCGCCACATCGGGCTGCCGGCCTCCCGGATCCAGGTTATTCCGCTGGGCATGCGCCAAATGGTCCGGCTGAAGCCGGACGCCACATTGCCCGAAGGCGGCAGAACCGCGGGACGGGAACCAATCGTGCTATACGTTGGCTCGGTGTTCGAAAGGCGAAGGGTTGATCGATTGATGGCGGCATTTGACGCGGTGGCAGATCGGGTGCCGTCGGCGCAGCTCGAAATTGTCGGCGAGAACCGCACCCGGCGGCCGCGGATCGATCTCGACGCCGTGCGCCAGCGCTCGCGTCATCGCGACCGGATCCACCTGCGCGCGTACGTGGACGACGACACCCTGGCCGGGCTGTACGCGCAAGCCTCGGTGTTTGCGTTCCTGTCGGAGTACGAGGGGTTTGGCCTGACGCCGCTCGAGGCCCTGGCCGCCGGCGTCACGCCGGTGTTACTGGATACGCCGGTCGCCCGCGAGACCGCCGGTCCGGCGGCGCACTACGTGTCCGCCTCGGCCGGCGATGATGCCGTGGCGGCGGCGCTCGTGGCGGCCCTGACCGATGGGCCCCTGCGGCACCGCCTGCGCGACCACGCCCCCGCGGTGCTGGCACGCTACGACTGGGCGACGACCGCCGCACGCACGCTCGCGGCGATTGAAGGGGCGGCGATTGGCCGATAACCTCTCATCGCTGACGATCATCATCGTCACCTACAACTCCGCCACCGAGATCGGGCCGTGCCTTGACTCGCTGGTCGGGCACACGGCGCCGTTTCCCACCACGATCACGGTCGTCGACAACGCCTCGACCGACGGCACGGCGGCACTGGTGCGCGGCCGCTGGCCCGACGTGCAGGTGATCGAGTCGCCCACCAACGTTGGCTTCTCGCGGGCGAACAACCTGGGGATTCGGGCCACCACCAGTGACTACGTGCTGCTGATGAATCCCGACACCGTGGCGCCGCCGGGCGCGATCCAGACGCTGGTGCGCGGGCTCGCCGCGCACCCCGATGCCGCCATCGCCGGCGCGCGGCTGCTGAGCGAACGCGGCTTTCCCGAACTGTCGTGGGGTGAGCCGATCGGGCCGTGGAACGAGTTGAAGCGCAAGCTGTTTTCCGGCCTCTACTACCGCAAGGTGCGGCGCATTGTCCGGAAGGTGGACAAGCTGAGCCGCCAGGCGCGCGAGGTGGCGTGGGTCAGCGGCGCATGCATGGTGATTCGCCGGCCGGACCTCGAAGCCGTGGGGCTGCTCGACGAGCGGTACTTCATGTACACAGAGGACGTCGACTTGTGCGTGGCGATGGCCAAGCGCGGCCGGACCGTGTTGTATGTCGCGGGTGCGGAAGTGCTGCACCATCGCGGCAAGTCGGCCGCCCGCAATCCCGAAACCGAGCGGCGCTATCGCCAGAGCCAACTGGCATACTACGAGAAGCACCTGCCGCGGTGGGCCGGCGTGCTGCGCGTCTATCTCAAGCTGACCGGCAAGACGGCCGGACACTGACCATGCGGATCGCGATCGACGCGCGCAAGCTTCGCGACTTCGGCATCGGCACGTACATCCGCAACATCCTGATCGAGTTGTCGCGGCTCGACCAGGCCACCGAATACGTCGTGCTGTGCCGGCCCGACGACGTGGATGCCGGCGACGTGCTTGGGCGCAACTTCCGGATGGTCCCCGAGACCGCGCCGACCTACTCGATCGCCGAACAGGTCCGCATTCCGCTGGCGCTGGCGCGCGAACGCGTGGCGATGGTGCACGAACCGCACTACGTGCTGCCGCCGGCGATTCGCTGCCGCTCGGTCGTAACCATTCACGACTGCATTCACCTGATGTTCCCGCAGTACCTGCCCGGCAAGCTGGCCTACGTGTACGCGAAGGGTTCGATGTGGAGCGCGACCCGGAAGGCCGACCGGGTGCTGACGGTGTCGGAGGCGTCGAAGCGCGACATCCTGCGGTTCTTCGACATCCCACCCGAGAAGGTCGAGGTCATCTACAACGCCATCGACGAGCGATTTCTCGGGCCGGCCGATCTGCACCGCATGGATCTGACGCGCCAGCGCTACCAGCTGGACCACCCCTTCGTGCTGTACGTCGGCAATATCAAGCCGCACAAGAACATCGAGCGGCTGGTGGAAGCCTTCGCGATCGCCCAGCGCAGCGGCCCTGACAACTTGAAGTTGATCATCATCGGCGACGAACTGTCGAAGTATCCCGTGCTGCGGCAGTCAGTGCACCGCCACAAGCTGGACAAGCACGTCCGGTTCCTGGGCTTTCAGCCGCAGGAGACGCTGGCCGCGTTCTACCGCCTGGCCCGCGCGTTCGTGTTCCCGTCGCTCTACGAGGGATTTGGGTTGCCGCCGCTCGAGGCCATGGCCTGCGGCACGCCGGTCGTGACCTCCAACGTGTCGTCGCTGCCCGAAGTGGCCGGCGGCGCGGCGCTGCTGGTCGACCCGCACGAGTCGGAGGCGATTGCCGACGGGATTGTCCGCGCCGTGACCGACGAGACCTTGCGCACTGACCTGATCGCCAAGGGCCTCGCCCGCGCCCACGATTTCTCGTGGAAGCAGAGCGTGGGCAAGATTCACCAGATCTACATGGAAGTCGCGAACCGGTAGGGGCGACCGGTTCGCGTTGAAGCGTTGTGCCTGAGAGCTAGGTCGGTCGATAGCTGCCGGCCGAGCTCCTGGGTAGCGCTGCGGATTGCGCGGCGGGCGGCGTTGCGGCCGGCGCCACTTCACCCATCACCTCCGCGGCTACGTCCTTCGCCTTCACCGCGACGGCGTCGCGCAGATCACGCGCGGCCTCGCCGGCCTTTTCGACCATCGAATCACGGGTTTCGCCGAGCGTTCGATCCTCGAGCCGGGTGCCCGGAACCACCAAGCCAAGCGCGACACCGGCCGCGACGGCGGCGACACCAACGGCCAGCGGGTTCTCGGTGAGCCATCGCTGCGAGGTGTGGCCAGCACGCTGCCAACTCTGCTGCACCTGGTCGGTGGCGGTCGACGCGGCGTCGCGCACCTGGGCGCTGGCGGTCGAGGCGGCGTCGCGCACCTGGTCGACCACTTCGCGGGTCTTATCCTTCGCCTGTGCGACGTACCCCTCCGCCGCGTCCGATCCCTGCCAGTCGTTGGCGACGTTGTAGCCGCGCGTGCCCCGCCACTCGTGGCGATTGTTGCGCGTCAGCAGCCACGTGACTCCGGCCGCCACCAAGGCGAATTGCACGGGGTGGTGCTTGACGTAGTCGGTGGCCTGGTCGGCCGCTCTTCGCGTGGTCCCGGCCACGGCTCCCGCGGCGTGGTTTGCAGAATGCATAATGGTCCTCATCTTTACTGCGGCCGCCTCCTGCACACTGTCCTTGGCTTGCTGGATCAGGTGCTCGGGCTTCAGCCGGTCTTGAATTTCGCCAATCGTGTTGCTCATCTCGCTGCGCGTGCGGGCGATCTCATTTCGGATCGCCCCCGTCTCGCCAGCGACCGTTCCCGTCACCGGGTTTCGTTCTTCAGCCACTGGGTCGTCTCCTTGATTGAATGAATCGTCTGGTCGGGCACCAGGCTGCGGCCCGCGAAAGCCGACAGGCCGGTCTGGACCAGTGCGAAGGCCGTGAGGGCCAGAATGGCCGTGCAGATCACCGCCGCGGCCCACGGGGTGACGCCAAGTTCGATCAGCAACAGCGTCAGCGCCATCGCCGTCGTCATCAACGCCGTCAGCCCGGCGGCAGCACCGGCCCCGATTAGCAGGGCGGGCCGTTTCAGCTCCGTGACCTTTTGGCCCAGCTCCGCTTTGGCCAATCGAGTCTCTTGCCGAACGAGGTCGGCCGTCTGTTGAGACAGATCCGACAACAGGCTGCCGAGCGACTGTTCAGAACGTGACGCATCCATGATTGCCTCCCGTCAGTACTGGCCGGCGTCGCCGAAGGCCGCGCCGGCGCGATCCTGGTAAGGCTGGCGGCTCGTGGGCGCGGAACTCTTCAGGAAGCGCGCGAGGCCCAGTCCGAGGAGCAGGGCGCCGCCAATGAAGAGCGCGGGCCGGCGCCGTCCAAACACCGCCACGTCCTCAACGAGGTCGCCGGCGCCGCGCGTGCGGATGTGCTCGGCGAATTGCCTGAGCTGAGTGCTGGCACCCTCGACGAGCGTGGCCAGGCCTTCGTTCTGCTCGCGCAACCCATCGCCGGCCTGGTGAATCACGTCGGCGATACTGCCGATCCCTTGGGCCGCGCGCTTCTTCTCCTGGTCCACTCGCTGAGCGACCGTCTCTTGTATGCCGCTCATCACTCCGCTCTTGTCGTGGCCGTTCCCTGTCCGGCTGAGCGAGTCGGTCGCCGCGCCTGGCGTCTTGTGTGGTGCGTTTGTGGTCATGTGTTGATGTCCTCCAACACCTCACAAGAGCAAGAGATGGGCCACTCCATCAGGCGCCCAGACGGCGACTGCACGCCGAGGCTCCCCACAAGCCATCCGCAGTTACCACAAATGCGAAGTGTGCTCCCGCGTGGGCTATGATCCCGAGGTGCGCGTCGCACTCATCCACGACTGGATCACTGGTATGCGCGGAGGGGAGAAGGCGCTCGAGGTGTTCTGCGAGCTCTTCCCCGCCGCCGACCTGTTCACGCTGGTCTATCTGAAGGGCACGGTCACGCCGGTCATCGAGAAGCGGCTGGTGAAGAAATCACCCATCCACTGGCTGCCGATGGCGGGCACGCTCTATCGGCAGTACTTGCCGCTCTTCCCCATGGCGGTCGAGCAGTTCGACCTCGACGGCTACGACCTGGTGATCAGCACCAGCCACTGCGCCGCCAAGTCGGTGGTGGTCACGGGCCGGGCGCGGCACCTCTGCTATTGCCTGACGCCCATGCGCTACGCGTGGGACCAGTTCGATGCCTACTTCGGCCCGGATCGGGTCGGCAAGGTGCCAAGCGCCCTGCTGCGGCCGGTGCTGGCCGGTCTGGCCCGCTGGGACCGGGCCACCGAGGGTCGGGTACACCGCTATCTCGCTATCTCTCAATATGTTGCGCGGAGGATCGCGCTGTACTATAATCGTCAGTCGACCCTTGTTCATCCACCGGTCGACACTGAGTTCTACAGCCCCGCCTCGGACGAGGCGGTGACAGCCGTGCCGTCAACCAAATCACCAAATCACCAGATCGCCAATTCACCACATTTCCTGGTGGTGTCTGCACTGGTGCCGTACAAGCGCGTCGACCTGGCCATGATGGCCGCCCGCCAGGCCGGTGTGCGGCTCACGGTCGTCGGCAGCGGCCCCGAACGGCAGAGCCTGGAGCGCCTCACCGGCGACGGCATCGAGCTGGCCGGCTGGCGAACGGACGAGGAGATCCGGGACTTGTATCGAACCTGCACCGCGGCGATCCTCCCCGGCGAAGAAGACTTCGGCATCGTCCCGGTCGAGGCCCAGGCCTGCGGCCGCCCGGTGGTGGCGCTCGGCCGCGGCGGCGCGCTCGACACGGTGATCGAGGGCGAGACCGGCGTGCTGTTCGGCGAGCCGACGGTAGCGTCGCTGGCCGCGGGGTTACAGCGCGCCGCGGCGACGCGGTGGAACCCGGCGCGCATTCGCGCCCACGCGGAAACCTTCTCCCGGCAGCGATTCGTCGCCGCGATCGAGCACGTCGTGGACGACACCATGCGCGCCCCGGCAGGCACCCGGTGGTAAGGCGACACAACCGCCTGCTGGTGGCGTTTCACGTGGCCACCGATGCCGTCCTGGCGATGGTGGCGTTCCTGCTGGCCTACGTCCTGCGCTTCGAATCGGCCCTGTTCGAGATCACCCGTGGTCAGCCGCCGATCGAGCAGTATTTTGGCGTCCTGCCGTTCGTGGCGCTGGTGGTCCCGATCGGGTTCCATTTCCAGGGCCTCTACCGGCTGCGCCGGGGCCGCTCGCGCATCGACGACTTCTTCAACGTGCTGGTCGGCAGCATCTTCGCGGTGGTGCTCGGCATTGTCAGCACGCTGTATTTCCAGGCCTACTACGCGTCGAACGCGCAGCGCGACATTGGCGCGTTTGAAGTATCGCGCCTGGTCTGGGGCCTGTTCCTCGGCTGCAACATCGCCTTCGGCTACCTGTCGCGCAAGTTCATTCGCGAGGCGCTTGAACGGCGCTGGCTGGCGGGCGTTGGGCTGCGGCGGATCCTGATCGCGGGCGCCGGCGAGCTCGGCCGCGTCGTCGCCGACCGCATGCTCGAGCATCGCGAGTTGGGATACCAGCTCGTCGGATTCGTGGACGACAAGGCCGGCGGCGATCACCTGGGCTATCGCGGCCTGCCGCTGCTCGGCTCGCTCAGCGAGGCGGCCGAGATTGTCGCCAACGAGAAGATCGACGACCTCTACGTCGCGTTGCCGCTCGAAGAGCACATGAAGCTGCTCGACCTGGTCGAGTCAACCAGCCGCGAGGGCGTTGACATCAAGGTGGTGCCCGACCTGCTGCAATTCATTGCGCTCAGGGCGCGACTCGAAGACCTCGACGGCGTGCCCGTCATCAACCTGAACGACGTCCCGCACCAGGGCCTGAGCGCGTTCATCAAGCGCGCCCTCGACATCGTGATTTCCGCCGGGGCGCTCGCGGTCATGGCGTTGCCGGGCTTGCTGATCTCGTGGCTGATCAAGCGCAACTCGCCCGGTCCGGTGTTCTACACGCAGGAGCGCATGGGCCTCGACGGCAAGCAGTTCCACGTCTACAAGTTCCGGACCATGCCGATCGATGCCGAACCCGAGGGGCCGGTGTGGGGCGACGAGAACGACCCGCGCGCCACCGGCATCGGCGCCTGGCTGCGCGCCCACGACCTGGACGAGTGGCCGCAGTTCTGGAACGTGCTGGTCGGCGAGATGTCGATTGTCGGCCCCCGGCCGGAGCGGCCGTTCTTCGTCGAGCAGTTCAAGCACCGCATTCCGCAGTACATGCTGCGCCACAAGGTGAAGGCCGGCATCACCGGCTGGGCCCAGGTCAACGGCTGGCGCGGCAACACCTCGCTCGAGAAACGCATCGAGTACGACCTGTATTACATCGAGAACTGGTCGGTAACCCTGGACATCAAAATTATGTGGCTGACCCTGCTCCGCGTCCTCACCCCTAATCGCGGGGCCGCGTAGCGTGCCGCGCGTAGTCATTACCGGCGCCGCCGGCTTCATCGGCTCTCACCTGTCCGAGGCGTTGCTCGACCGCGGCTTCTCGGTGGTCGGCGTCGACAACCTGTTGACGGGTGACCTGGCGAACATCGCGCACCTGCGCGACCGCAACTTCCAGTTCATTCGTCACGACGTCACCAACTACATCGACATCGATGGCCCGGTGGACTACGTGCTCCACTGGGCGAGCCCGGCGAGCCCGATTGACTATCTCGAGCTCCCCATCCCGACGCTCAAGGTGGGCGCGCTCGGCACGCACAAGGCGCTCGGCCTGGCCAAGGCCAAGGGCGCGACCTTCATGATTGCCTCGACCTCCGAAGTCTACGGCGACCCGCTCGAGCACCCGCAGAAAGAGACCTACTGGGGCAACGTCAACCCGATCGGCCCGCGCGGCGTTTATGACGAAGCCAAGCGGTTTGCCGAGGCCATGACGGTGGCGTATCGCCGCTTCCACAACCTCGACACCAAGATCGTCCGCATCTTCAACACCTACGGCCCACGGATGCGCATTCGTGACGGCCGCGCCGTGCCGGCGTTCATGACGCAGGCGCTGCTGAACCAGGACGTCACGGTGTTTGGCGACGGCTCGCAGACGCGAAGTTTCTGCTACATCAGCGACCTGGTGGACGGCTTGATTCGGCTGATGCTGTCGAAGGAGAACGATCCGATCAACATCGGCAATCCGCAAGAGATGACGATCGAGCAGATCGCGCGGCAGATCATCAAGATGACCGGCTCGACCAGCCAGATCATCTACAAGCCGCTGCCGACCGACGACCCGAAGGTCCGGCAGCCCGACATCACCCGCGCGCGCACGCTGCTCGGCTGGGAACCCAAGGTCTCGCTCGAGGAAGGCCTCGGGCACACCATCGGTTATTTCAAGACCAAGGTCCTGGGTTCGTAGTTGCCATTCACCACCCTCGGCCTCGGCTCGAAGATCACCACCGCACTCAAGGAACAGGGCTACGTCGAGCCGACGCCGATCCAGGCCAAGGCGATTCCCGTCATCCTGGAAGGCCGCGACATGATCGGCGTGGCCCAGACCGGCACCGGCAAGACCGCCGCGTTCGTGCTGCCGCTGCTCGAGCGGCTGGGCGCCGCGCCGCCGGCGAAGCACATGCGGGCGCTGGTGGTCGCGCCCACCCGCGAGCTGGTGGCGCAAATCGAAGAGAACATCCGCGCCTACGGCCGGCACCTGCCGCTGCGCTACGCCACCATCTTCGGCGGCGTCGGCGAAGGCCCGCAGATCCAGGCGCTGCGCCGGGGCGTTGACATCGCCGTGGCCACGCCCGGGCGCCTGCTCGACCTCATGCAGCAACGTCACGTGAGCTTCGCCGACCTGCAAGTGCTGGTGCTGGACGAGGCCGACCGCATGCTCGACATGGGGTTCCTGCCGCCGATCCGGAAGATCGTCGCGGCCACGCCCAAGGTCCGGCAGACCCTGCTCTTTTCCGCCACCCTGTCGAAGGAGATCGAGGCGGTCTCGAAGGAGTTCCTCAAGACGCCGGTGCTGGTCGAGATTGGCGCGCGCTCGACCCCGGTCGAGGCCGTGGCGCAATGGATCGTCGAGGTGTCGCAGGCCGCCAAGGTGCCCGCGCTCGTCCACCTGCTGAAGGACGCGGCGCTCGAGTCGGTGCTGGTGTTCTCGCGCACCAAGCACGGCGCCGATCGCATTGCCCGCAAGCTCGAGGACGCCGGCATTCGCTGCGCCACGCTGCACTCGAACCGCACCCAGGGCCAGCGCATCCTGGCGCTCAAGCGGTTCAAGTCGGGCGACGTCCGCTGCCTGGTGGCGACCGACATCGCCGCCCGCGGCATCGATGTGGACGGCATCTCGCACGTCATCAACTACGACTTCCCGCCGCAGCCCGAAGACTACGTGCACCGCATTGGCCGCACCGGCCGGGCACACGCCATCGGCGACGCCATTAGTTTTGTCTCGCACGACGAGATGGATGATCTGCGCCGGCTCGAGCGCTTCCTGGGCCGAGGCATCGCCCGCCGCAAGCTCGAGGGATTCATTGCCAACACGCCTCATCCACCTTCGCGTTCCGCTACGGTGGACAGGTCCGCGTCGCGTTCCGCTCCGGGGGACAAGCCCAACGCCGCCGCTGGTGTAAGCATTGGTCACCGGCCGCCCGGTGGCGGACGTTCGCATGCGCGGCCCGGCGGTCATCGGCCCGGCGGCGGTGCCGCTGGCGGTTCCTGGCGGCCACGTGGGCCCGGCGGCCAGCGCAGCGGCCCCTCAGGCCGGCGCGGCCGCACGTAGCGCCGCCCCAGGCGGGTCTAAAGACCCGCCCCTACTTGTTGATGATTCGCGCCAGCCGCCAGACGTAATCGACCCACGAGGCCAGCGTGACGGCCAGCGACACCCAGATCGCGACCTCGACCCACACGGACGCGTACCCGAGGTAGTTGAAGAACATCACCACCACGCACGCCACCACGAAAATCGCGGTCGCGAGCTTGCCCAGTGGCGACGGACGGAACGTGCGCGGACCCATCGCCAGGCTGACGATGGCGACGGTCAACAGGATGCCGACGTCGCGACTAATCACCGTCACGGTGAGCCACAAGGGCAGGCGGTTGACGAGGCCGATGTTCGGCAGCGTCAGCACGATGAAGGTCGCCCCGATCAGCAGCTTGTCGGCGATCGGGTCGAGCCACGCGCCCAGGTCGGTCTGGCCGCCGGTCTTGCGCGCGGCGAGTCCGTCGAGCAGGTCGGTCATGCCGGCGAACATGAACGTGAGCAGCGCCCAGCCGAACCGGCCGTACAGCATCAGCAGCACGAACACCGGCACCAGCAACATGCGCAGCATGGTGAGCTGGTTGGCCAGCGTGAAGACCTGCGTGGTCATGGCCGGGCCAGTGCCTCGAGCCGGCTGATCACTTCGTAAGCCTCCGCGCCGCTCACGTTGCGCAGCAGGTCGAAGTTGCCGTTGGTGAGCGACATGACGCCGGCGGCCACGGCCTGCGAGACGTAGGGATAACTGAGGTGACTGGCCGGGACGTCGGCCACCGGCACCTTGGCCGCCTGCCATTTCTTCTGCAGCCCGGGCCTGCCGGCGCCAATCAGCGCCAGCAGCCGCGACACGGTGAGGGCCAGTTCACCGCGGCGGACCCGCTGGGCAGGCTGGAACGCGTAATTGGGCAGCGGATCCATGATGCCGGCCCTGGCCACGGCGTTGATCCACTGCTGCGCCCAGTGGCCGCGAGTGTCGGTGATGATCAACTGGCGCGGCCGCGCCCGCGCGACGAGCGTGTCGAGCCGAATGCCAATCAGGGCCGCGACCTCGCCTCGCGCGATGCCGGGGTTGGCGGGAATGGCGCGATACTCGGCCGGCAGCTTCAGCAAGGCGGCGCGGTCGCGTACCCGGGTGACCGCTGCCTCGGGCACCTCGTCCGGATCGACAGCTCTCGCCCGTTCATAAGCCGTCAACGCACCCACGACATCATCGTTGACTTCGAGCAGCCCGCCGATGGCCGCCCACGAGCGCGCGTCACTCGCGTCGAGTTCCACCGCCTTGCGGTAATGTTCGAGCGCCCCGGCCGGGTCGCCGGCCTGCTGCTCCACCGATGCCAGTTCGCGATAGAGAAACGCCGACTCGGGCGAGGCCGCAATCGCTTGCTGGTACGCCGCCTTTGCCTCGTCCCATCGCCGGCCGTCGGTCGCGGCCTTGGCGCGGCCCAGCATGTCCTGGGTCGCGCGGAAGCGCAGCACATCGACGCGCCCCTTCAGGTCAACGAGCGTCGGATCCACGGCGAGCGCCGCCTCGAAATTGACCAGGGCTTCGCCGACGCGATCCAGTTCCAGCAAGGCCCGGCCTCGTCCGACGAGCGCGGGGACGTAGGTCGCCTCGGTCGCGAGCGCCCGATCGAACCGTGCCACGGCGTCGGCCTCGTGGCCGCGTGCCAGGGCGACGTATCCGAGAGCCGCGTCGGCCGGATAGAACGCGGCCTGCTGCTTGATCGCGGCCAGGAACTCCCGCTCAGCGTTGCGCGTGTCGTCGATCTGCAAGTACTGCCAGCCGCGGTCGAGCCGCGACACCTGCGCCGGGAGCGTCCCCTCGGGCGCCACCGGAAACATGAAGTCAGGATGCTTCGGCGCACCGACGACGGCCGGCGGCGCCTTGGGCGCGCAGGCCGCGCCAAATGCGATCACGGAAGCACAGAAACACAGAACCACGGCAACCCGCCAACCGAATGACCCGTGCTTCGGTGTTTCCGTGTTCCAGTGAAATGCATTTGTCCTACGCACGGCGTCCTCGCGCTTTCGGCGCCACCGGTGTCGCCATTCCAACCTTCGGCAGCAGGCGGCGGGGCAAATCCACCTCCAACGTGGCGTGATCACCCATGGTCGCGTGGCTGTGCACGGTGGCATGGCGATAGACCCAGGCCAGGCGCTCGGCTTGCGCCGGATCCGAGAGATCCAGGTCGAGGGTGACACGCTGCTGATCCAGCGCCAGACGCGAGGCCACGCTTTCGAGCAGGGCGTCACAGCCCTTGCCGGTCGCGGCCGAAATCAGCAGCGCTGAGGGATCCGTTTCTTGCAGGCGGCGACGCTCGTCCGCCGACAGTTGATCGACCTTGTTGTAGACCTCGATCCGCGGAACCAGGTGTGCGCCCACTTCTTCGAGCACTCGCGTGACCGCGGCCATGTGCCGTTCGTGCTCTGGATTGGCGGCATCAATCACGTGGAGGACGAGGTCGGCATCGGCCGTCTCCTCGAGCGTGGCCCTGAACGCGGCGACCAGCGTGTGCGGCAGGCGGTCGATGAAGCCGACGGTATCGCTCATCAACAGCTCGCGCCGGTCGGGCAGCGAGACGCGGCGCACCAGCGGATCGAGCGTCACGAACAGCGCATCCGACGCCTCGGCGTCAGACTTGGTCAGCCGGTTGAACAGCGTCGTCTTGCCGGCATTGGTGTAGCCGACCAGCGCCACGGTCGGCGCATCCATCTTCTGGCGCCGTTCCCGCAACTGCGTGCGCCGGCGGCGGACGACATCGATATCGTCGGACAGCACCTTCATGCGCACCCGAATGCGCCGGCGATCCGCTTCGAGCTTGGTTTCACCGGGGCCGCGAGTGCCGATGCCGCCCCCTTGCTGTGACAGGCCGGCGGTGGCGCCGACCAGGCGGGGCAACAGGTACTTGAGCTGGGCCAGTTCGACCTGCAGCTTGCCCTCGCGGGTGCGGGCACGCCGGGCGAAAATGTCGAGAATCAGCTGGGTGCGGTCGACGACCTTGCGATCCAGGCGCTTGCTGAGCTCGCGCAGCTGCGCCGGCGACAACTCGTTGTCGAAGATCACGACGTCGGCGTCGGCCTCGGCGCTGGCCGCGGCCAGCACCTCGACCTTGCCGCTGCCCAGGAACGTGGCCGAGTCGGGTTTGGGCCGCTCCTGCAGCACGCGCAGCACGACGCGGGCACCCGCGGCCTCGGCGAGGCCGCCCAACTCTTCGAGGGAATGTTCGGCGTCGACTCGCCGCGCGCCGCCCGTGACCAGGCCAACTAGCGCCGCTCGTTCGACGAGCACGGGACGACGAGCACTCATTGCTGGATCGAGTCTACTCCACAACTATAATCGGGAGACCGATGCCGGAGCTGCCTTCCGAATTTCCGCGAGCGCTGAGCTCGTATCCATCCACTGACGGCCAACCACTGTGGGACATCCTGGCAGCCCGGATTGAGGCCGAGCCCCTCAATGCGGTCGCGACGGTGATCTTTCTGCTGGCGGTCACCCACACCTTTTTCGCCGCGCGGTTCAAGGCGGCCGCGCACCACGCGCAGGAACACCACGACGCGGCCAGCCGCGCCGCCGGTGTGCCGCCCCTGCCAAGCGTCAAGGCCGAGCTGCTGCACTTCCTCGGCGAAGTGGAAGTGATCTTCGCGTTATGGGGCGTGCCGCTGCTCGTGGCGATCGCGGCGTCGCGCGATTGGCACTCCGCCGTGGTCTACCTGAACGACACGGTCAACTATCAGGAGGCGATGTTCGTCGTGGTGATCATGGCGCTCGCCGCCACCCGCCCGGTGGTTCAGCTCGCCGAGACCATTCTTCGCCGCATCGCCAGCCTGGGTGGCTGCACGCCGGCCGCCTGGTGGATGACCATCCTGATTGTCGCGCCGCTGCTCGGCTCCCTGATCACCGAGGCCGCGGCCATGACCATCGGCGCGCTCCTGCTGGCCCGACAGTTCTTTGATCTGCAGCCGTCGCCGACGCTGCGCTACGCCACGCTGGGGCTGCTGTTCGTCAACGTCTCGATCGGCGGCACCCTGACCCACTTCGCGGCGCCGCCGGTACTGATGGTGGCGGGTCCCTGGGGATGGGACACGCCGTTCATGCTGGGACACTTCGGCACCCGCGCGACCATCGCCATTCTGATCTCGACGTTTGCGTATGCCTTGGTCTTCCGTCGTGAATTCGTCACCCTCGGCACCCGTGCGGCGGTGCCGGAGGATGAAATTCCCGCCGTCGAGGCCGTCGACGGCCGCCAGCTGCTGCCCATCCCGTGGTGGGTGACCATGGTCCACCTCGCGTTCATGGCGTGGTCGGTCTTCAACCTCCACTACCCGGCGTTGCTGATTGGCGGCTTCCTGTTCTTCCTGGGCTTCTCGGTCGCCACCGCCGCCTATCAGACGACCGTCGACATCAAGACGCCGCTGCTGGTGGGCTTCTTCCTGGCCGGCCTCGTGGTGCACGGCGGATTGCAGGGCTGGTGGATTGGGCCCGTCCTCGGCAGGCTCACAGAAGAGCCCTTGTTCTGGAGCGCGACCCTGCTGACAGCGTTCAACGACAACGCCTTGATCACCTACCTCGCCACCCTCGTGCCACTGAGCGACAGCCTCAAGGTGGCCGTGGTCGAAGGCGCGGTCACCGGCGGCGGCCTCACCGTGATTGCCAACGCCCCCAACCCGGCGGGACAGGCACTGCTCAGCCGGTTCTTCGGCGGTGCCATCAACCCCCTGAAACTCTTGATGGCCGCCGCCATCCCCACCCTCGTGTCCGCCGCGATGTTCCGCTGGGTCTAGGGTTCGGAGACCGCTGTCGCGGGCTGCAGGCGTCTCGCGACCAGGACGGCCAGCACCACGAGCAGTGCGACGTCGGCCACGAACACGATCCGTAGCCCCGAACCGCCGATGAATCCGGCGACGACCGGACTGACCGCCAGGCCGATCAGCGACGCCGTGGTCATGACGCCGAAGCCGGTGGCATGGGCATCGGCCGGCAGCAACGCGCCGGCCACCGAGTAAATGGTGGTGGTGGCGACACCAATCGCCAGGCCGACCGCGGCCATCGCCACGCCGACCATCCACAGTTCAGGGGCAATGACGATGGCGGCCATGGCCAGCGCGGCGACCCCGGTCCCGGCGACGATGACCCCCTTCGCGGGCCGGCGCTTCAGCAGCCACGGGGCCAACTGCGAACCAAGCGCCGCCGAGACCGCGCCAAGCGAGAACAGGATGCCCGAGACCAGCGGGATCCGGTCGGGCGCCACGCCCACCTGCGCCACAAACAGCGGCAGGACGGGCCCGAAGCTACGGTCGACCGTCTGCAGACCGAAGATCACAAACAGCGCCAGCACGAACCCGGGCAGGCGCAACAAGTGCGCGAACACGTCCCAACCGCCCCGCCGGGAGGCGGCGGCGGGCGGCCGCGGCGGATCCTTGTAAAGAACGAGCACCAGCACCATGGCCGCGGCGTAGAACGCGGCGGCGAACAGGAACGAACTGCGCAAGCCGACCAACGGCGCCAGCAGGCCGCCGATCACGGGACCAACCGCGGGCCCCAGCCGATGGCCGGTTTGCACCGTGCCAATGGCCCGCGCCATGCGATCGCGTGGCACCGACTGCGCCGCCATTGAAATGGTGAGGGCGCCGTACCCGGCAAACACCCCGAGCAGGGCGCGCAGCGCAAACAGCTGCCAGGGCGCCGTTACGAACGCCATGGCCGCCTTGGTGAGGATGAATGCGGTCAGTGACCGGATGACGAGGAGCTTGCTGCCGTACTTGTCACCGACCCGGCCCCAGAGCGGAGCGCTGATCGCGGTCACCGTCGGCGTGGCGCCGAGGGTCAGGCCGGTCCACATCGCGATCTCGCCGAGGTCGGTGACGCCCAACTCGGCGATGTAGAGCGGGAGAAACGGCATGACCAGCGTGAAGCCGGTGAAACCGATGCCGCCGGCCGCGGCCGCGGCAAAGACGTTTCTCCTCGACTGGCGTTGGTCCAATCAGAATCGGATCTTGACCGACGGACCGGGATGCACCTGGATGCTGTCGATGAACCGGATACGATGCGGGTTGGTCTGCATCACCACCGAGCTGCAGCGGATGCCGGCGCCGAAGAACTGCACGCCTTTCATCAGCGAGCCATCGGTCACGCCGGTCGCGGCAAACACAATGTCCTTGCCGCACGCCAGGTCTTCGGACTTGTAGATCCTCTTGATGTCCTTGATCCCCATGGCCGTGGCCCGCTCCTCGTCGCCGGGCTTGGCCACAACCAGGCGCGCGAAAATCTCGCCATTCAAGCAACGCATCGCGGCAGCGGTCAGCACCCCTTCGGGCGCGCCGCCGGTGCCCATCACGGCATGGACGCCGGTGCCGGAGACCGCCGCGGAGATGCCCGCCGACAGATCGCCGTCGCCAATCAGGCGAATGCGCGCCCCGGTTTCGCGAATGTCGGCGATCAGCTTTTCGTGGCGCGGCCGGTCGAGTACGACCACCGTCAACTCATCGACCTGGCGGCCGAGGCTCCGGGCGATGGCACGCAGGTTGTCGCGTACGGGCGCGTCCAGGTCAACCAGGTGCTTCGACGCCGGCCCGACCACCAGCTTCTCCATGTACATGTCCGGCGCGTGCAGCAACCCGCCCTTTTCGGACGCTGCCAGCACGGCAATGGCATTCGCAGCGCCAGTCGCGCACAGGTTGGTCCCTTCGAGTGGGTCAACGGCGATGTCCACTTCGTCCCAGGCGCGCCGGTTGGTCTGGTCCTTGTGCGCCAGCCCGACCTTCTCGCCAATGTAGAGCATGGGCGCTTCGTCGCGCTCGCCCTCGCCTATCACGATGGTGCCGTCAATCGGCACGGTATCCATCTCGCGCCGCATGGCCTCGACCGCGACCTGGTCGGAGCCGTGGCGATCACCCTGGCCCATGGTGTGCGCACAGGCAATGGCCGCCTGCTCGGTGACGCGTAGGAACTCGAGGGAGAGGTCAGATTCCATGGATTTGGTGATCTCGTGATTTGGTGAGTTGGTGATTTGGGCTACGGGATTTGGTGATTTGGATTTGGAGATTTGGAGATTTGCGATTGGGCCCGTGGCAAACAGCAAATCGTATCAGTTTTATGGTGTCAGGCGCACGGTGACGGCGGCGCCGCGGCCCAGGGCCAGCTGGGACGCCGCGTCACCGGCGTTCACGGCAATCTCGAGGTGGTCGGTGCTGCCAAACAGCGCGCACAGCTCCCCGGGCGGCGCCTCGGCATAGGTCGCGACCACCCGGGCCACGTCGTGGTCACCCGCCCGCACGGCAATAGCGCCCGTCGCGGCCAGTTGTTCGAACGCCCGGCGTTCGATGTTGGAAATCAGGTTTCCGAAGCGATCCACCCGCACCACTTCCCCGCGAATCTCACCGGCATCGGTCTCTGGTTTCGGCAGGTCGAGCACGTGACAGTCGCCGATGCCCTTGCCGAGCGACGCCAGGGCAATGCCCTTGGCCAGCCAGCCCGCGGCCGGCGCGAACCGATCGCGGCCCTCGAACGTGCGGCTCACGGTGGGGCGAGCGTACTTGCGTTCGGTAAGCTCGACGACCTTCTTCGGCGGCGACTCGCGGAACACCGCCGACAGCACGCCGTTGTCGGGCGCCACGAAGCGGTAACCGCCGGCCTCGGCGGCAATACCGCGGCGCGACGATCCCACGCCGGGATCGACCACCACCAGGAACACCGTGCCATGAGGGAAATACCGATAGCACGCCGCCAGTTCGAGCGCCCCCGCCATCACGTCGTGTGCCGGAATGTCGTGACCGATGTCGACCAGCGTGGCTTCGGCACACACCCCGAGCACGACCGCTTTCAGGGTACCGGCGTAATGATCGCGCGTGCCGAAATCGCTGAGGAAGGCAACGATCGGTCGGGCCATGAATGCCCGGACCCTAGACCCGTGGCGCGGGCTTGCGGAAGAGCATCTCGCGGAGCTTGCTCTTCATGAGGAAGGAATCGGAAACGCGCAGGTCCTTGAACAACTTGATGATGTCGCCATTCAACAGGCTGCGCTGCCGCTGTCGCAAGGCGGGATAGGTGCGATACCGCAGCGTGGCTTCGTCCACCACCACGTATTTCGTATAGACCTGCTCGCCCGTCTCGGCCGTGCTGAACAACCCGAGGAGGCACCCGTCGGCCTTCAGCAGCCGGCAGAGCGCCGTCGCCAGCGCCTGCGCAGCCGGGCGATCCAGGTAATCGAGAACGTCCCAGCACAGGATGCCGTCGACCGAGCCTGGCGCCTGGGTGAACCGGCCGGCAAAGTACTCGGGCAACAGTTCGAGCTTGCCCTCTTTCACGTGGCGATCGATGTCGGCGGCGACGTCTTCGACGCGAATGCGGCAACCGAGATGTTCGCCGAAGAACGTCACGTTGCTGCCAACGACGGGACCAAGATCGAGGATGAGGGGGTTGTCGGCGCCCTGCAGGCAACCGAGGAATTTCTGGAGCGCCTTGGTTGGATACGATACCTCCGTGACCTGGGTCACGGAGGTATCGGTAACGGCAGCGGTCTCGCTCCCCCGGCGTGGGCCGAGGATTCCGAACAGGTCGGTCAGCGATCTGGCGTCAGCCATGACAGAGTCTGAACGGCTGTCGTTACGCGCCGACCTTCTGGGTCTGCGGCTGAGCCTGCCCCGGGGCGGCAGGCGCCGCCGGCTTTGCCTGCGCCTTGGCGCCGGCACGCTGCATGTCGACGGCGCCACGGAAGTGCGCGCCTTCGGCAATGGCGACGCGCGGCGAGGCGATGTCGCCATCGACCGAGCCGTTGTCGCGAATGTCAACCTTCTCTGACGCGGTGACGTTGCCGGTGACCTCGCCAAGGACGACCACGGCCTTCGCAAAGACCTCGGCCTTGATCTTGCCGTTCGGGCCAATCGTGAGGACGTTGTCCTTCAGATCGATCCGGCCCTCGACGTGGCCTTCGATCGTCAGGTCTTCGCTCCCGCTCAACTCACCTTTGATGATGACGGACTTTCCGATATTCACGTTATCTCTCCCAAGTTGGGTACGCGGCTCGCTGGCAGCCGGCGCAGCGGCTCCTGGTGCCGAGGGTGTCGCCGCCGGCGTGTGCGCCGGTGGCGTGGCCGGCTTGACCGACTCATCCCGCTTCCACATCGCTGAAACCTCCCCCTCTGTCGGAAAGCCCGTTCGAGGGTGCCCAATTAATTTCTTGAAACCCGGGGAAGTGGGCTTCGGTGATGGAGTCCTGCCAGTATAGAAGCCCCTGCAAACCGTTGTCTAGTCCTTTTATTGCTGCGAGTTAGCAGGAATGTTACGATCACGTTTTGCAGCCATGCGGATCTATCTGGACCATAACGCGACGACCCCGCCCGACCCCCTGGTCACCGAGCGGATGGCCCAGGCCTTCCGAGAGGTTTGGGGCAACGCCTCCAGCGTGCACCATTTCGGGCAACAGGCCAAAGCGGCCCTGGACGAAGCCCGGGGAGCCGTCGCCGGCCTGCTGGGCGCCGACGCCTCCGAGATCGTCTTCACGTGCGGCGGAACCGAAAGCGACAACATCGCCATTCGCGGCGCCGCCGAGGCCCTCGAGGCCAGCGGCCGCCGGCACCTGATTACGAGCGCCATCGAACACGAAGCCGTCCTCACCACCATGAAGGCGTTGGCCAAGCGCGGCGCGCGCGTGACGATTCTGCCCGTCGACGCGTCGGGTATTCTCGCGCCAGACCGCCTGCGCGAGGCGCTGACGGATGACACCGCGCTCGTCTCGGTGATGCACGCCAACAACGAGATCGGTACCGTTCAGCCCATCGCCGAACTGGCGGCCCTCGCGCACGAGCGCGGCGCCCTGTTCCATACCGACGCCGTGCAGTCGGCCGGCAAGCTGCCGCTCGACGTCCGCAGCCTCGGCGTCGACCTGCTCTCGATCGCCGGCCACAAGTTCTATGGCCCCAAGGGCACCGGCGCGCTGTGGCTGAAGCGCGGGGTGCGGCTGATCCCACCCATGACCGGCGGCCGGCAGGAGCGCAACCGGCGCGCGGGTACCGAGAATGTGCCGGCGCTCGTCGGCCTGGGGGTCGCGGCAGACGTGGCGAACCGCAAGCTCGCCAGCGAAGCCGATCGACTGGGCGCACTTCGCGATCGTCTCGAAGCCGGCATTCTGGCCGCCGTGCCGGGCAGCGCACGTAACGGCGCCGCCAGTCCGCGCGTGCCGAACACCACCAACCTCAGCATCGAAGGCGTCGAGTCGGAGTCGCTGCTGATCGGCCTCGACCTGGCCGGCATTGCCGTGTCGTCAGGCTCCGCCTGTTCGTCGGGCACGCTCGAGCCGTCACACGTGCTCAAGGCCATGGGCCTCTCGCACGGCCGCACGCTGGGCTCGATCCGTTTCAGTCTGGGCACCTCGAATACCGACGCGGACATCGATCACGTGATCGCCGTGCTGCCGCCGCTCGTCGCGAAGCTGCGCAGCCTCACCACCGTCAGCGGAAGAAAATAGACAGGAGATAAGGAGTTTAAGAGCTATTTCTTGGGTGCGCATTTTGAAAAGCGTCCTCCTGATCTCTTGACCTCCTGTTTCAGTTATGCGGATTGTCGTAGCGATGTCGGGCGGCGTGGATTCATCGGTCGCCGCGGCCCTGCTCGCCGAGCAGGGTCACGACGTGATCGGTGTATCGATGCAGTTGTATGACCAGGGGCAAACCACCGCCTCGGGCCAGAAGGCCTTCGGCACCTGCTGCACGATCGACGACCTCTACGATGCGCGGCGCGTCGCCGCCACGATTGGTATTCCCCACTACATCGTGAACTTCGAATCGCAGTTCGGCGAGCACGTGGTCTCGAACTTCGTGCGCGAGTACGTCTCGGGGCGCACCCCGATTCCCTGCTCGCACTGCAATAGCGAGTTGAAGTTTGCCGAGCTGCTCGATCGCGCCAAGGCCTACGACGCCGACCAGCTCGCGACCGGGCATTACGCGCGCATCGAGCGGGACGCGTCGGGCCGCTACCATCTCTACCGCGGCGCCGACAATACGAAGGACCAGACCTACTTCCTCTTTTCGCTGACCCAGCACCAGTTGGCGCGGGCGGCGTTCCCGGTGGGCCATCTCGACAAGGACACGGTGCGCGCGCACGCCCACCGCCTGAAGCTGCGGGTGGCGTCCAAGCCCGACAGCCAGGAGATTTGCTTCGTGCCCGACGGCGACTACGCCGCCTTCGTGGAACGCCAGGCGCCTGAGGCGCTGCGCGCCGGGACCGTGGTCGATGGCGACGGGAAGGTGCTCGGCATGCACGGCGGCGTGCACCGGTTCACCATCGGCCAACGCAAGGGCCTGGGGCTGTCGTCCAGCGAGCCGTTATACGTGCTGGCGATCAAGCCGGACGCGGCACAGGTCGTGGTGGGACCGAAGGAGTCGCTCGGCCGCACCGCCCTGACGGCGTCCTCGGTCAACTGGGTCAGCGGCGTGCCGCCGGACGACTGGCTCCGGATTTCGGCGCAGATTCGCCATCGCCATGCCGCGGCGCCGGCGCGCGTGCGCGCCAACGACGAAGGGCGCGCCGAACTCCAGTTCGACGCGCCCCAGACAGCGGTGACGCCGGGCCAGGCGGTGGTCTTCTATGACGGAGACGAAGTGCTCGGCGGTGGCTGGATCGACTGAAGCTAGGCGTGCGCCGCGGTCGCCTCGTGTAGGGTTCCCGACAAGAAACGTTCGGCGTCGATCGCGGCCATGCAGCCGGATCCCGCCGCGGTCACCGCCTGGCGGTAGATGTGATCCTGCACATCACCGGCGGCAAACACTCCCTGGACGCTCGTGCGTGACCCGTCGTGGGTCTTCAGGTAGCCGTTGTCGTGCAGCGCCAGCTGCCCCTTGAACAGCGCCGTGTTCGGCACATGGCCGATCCCAATGAACACCCCGTCCACCGCCAGTTCGCTGACGGCGCCGGTCTGTATGTTTTTCAGCACCAGGGACGTGACCTCGCCCTTGTCGACGTCCTTGATGTCGGTCACCTCGGTGTTCCAGATGAACGAGATGTTCGGCATCGACATGGCCTTGTCCTGCATCACCTTCGAGGCGCGCAGGCTGTCGCGGCGATGGATGACGGTGACCGAGGTCGCGAGCTTCGACAGGTAGATCGCCTCTTCCATGGCGGTGTCGCCGCCGCCGATGACGGCGACCGGGCGGCCCTTGAAGAAGAACCCGTCGCAGGTCGCGCAGGTCGACACGCCGCGGCCCGACAGCTTCTTGTCGACGCCCAGGTCGAGCCACTTGGCGGACGCGCCGGTCGCGACGATTAGCGTCTGCGCCAGGTACTGCGTCTTGCCCATCGACACGGTGAACGGCCGCTGCGACAGGTCCACGGACGAGACATCGCCCTGGATGATCTCGGCGCCGAAGCGTTCGGCCTGCGCCCGCAATTCGGCCATGAGGTCGGGCCCCATGATGCCGTCGCGATAGCCCGGCCAGTTCTCGACCATGGTGGTGAGCATGAGCTGGCCGCCGGCCTCGATGCCTTCAATGACCAGCGGCTTCAGGTTGGCGCGCGCGGCATAGAGGGCCGCCGTGAGCCCGGCGGGGCCGGACCCGATAATGATGACTTGTCGCTCAGCAGTCACTGGCGAGCCGCCTTGCGTTGGGCGCCAACGGCGCCCAACCTTGGGTGTTCGAACTTGACCACCATTAGAGGTGCTTGTCGATCATCTTCGCGAGATCGTCCTTGTTGGCCAGGCCGACCACGGTCTCCTTGAGATCGCCATCCTTGAACAGCAGCAGCGTGGGAATGCCGCGCACCATGAACTTGCTGGGCGTCATTGGATTCTCGTCGATGTCGACCTTGGCCACGGTAGCGCGGCCGCTGTATTCATCGGCCAGCTGGTCGACAATCGGCGCAATGCGCCGGCACGGCGCGCACCAGGTGGCCCAAAAATCCACCAGCACGACGCCCTTTTTCACTGACTCGCCGAAATTCGCGTCGGTCAGTGCCTTCACATGCTCGGATGCCATTAACGTCCCTCTACCCTTTGGATGCCGGTGCCCGGCGCGTGGTACGCGCGGGGCGCAGTCGTCTGTATATTTTGACATACTCGGCCGCCGAGCGGTCCCACGAGAAGTCGGCGCGCATGCCATTTTTCTGGAGCCGGCTCCAAATCTTCTTGTTGGCAAACGCCGCCAGCGCCGCCTCGAGCGTCCGCAGCATCGCCCCAGGCTCGTAGTCCGAGAACAGGAACCCATTGCCCTGCCCATTCTTCGGGTTGTACGGCCGCACGGTATCCACCAGGCCACCGACCGCACGGACAATCGGCACCGTGCCATAGCGGAGGCTGTACATCTGGTTGAGGCCGCACGGCTCGAAGCGCGACGGCATCAGGAACATGTCGGCGCCCGCCTCCACCAAGTGCGCACGCTGCTCGTCGAAGCCGATGAACACGCCGATGCGATCCGCGTGACGCTGCGCAAGGAAGCGCCACATGTCCTGGTAGCGGGGCTCGCCGGTGCCGACAATCGTAAACGTCGCGTCCAGTGAAGCGAGCGCGCCGGCCGCGGCCACCGCCGCAATCAGGTCGAGGCCCTTCTGATCCACCATGCGCGACACCATGCCGACAATCGGCCGCGCCAGCGTCTCCTCAGTCACCGGAATCCCAAAGCGCTCCAGCAGGGCGCGCTTGGACGCGCCCTTGGCCGCCAGCCGATCGGCATCAAAGGGCTCCGGCAAGTGGGGGTCGGCCGCCGGGTTCCACTCGTCGTGGTCGATGCCGTTGAGGATGCCGGTCAGCCGATCGCGACGCGAGCGGATCACGCCGTCCAGCCCATGGCCGTACTCGGGGCGCTGGATCTCGTCGGCGTAGGTCGGGCTCACCGTCGTGATGGCATCGGCGAAGTTGATGCCCGCCTTCAGGAACCCGAGCCGATCGAAGAACTCGAAGCCATGCATCGTGAAGTCTTGCCAGCCGAGTCCGAGCCGCGGCACCCAGCCCTTGTCGAAGATGCCCTGGTAGGCGAGATTGTGGATGGTTAGTACGGTGCCTAGGGTGCCTAAGGTGCCTAGGGTGCGGGCGTAGACGGGCGCGAGGCCGCCCTGCCAGTCGTGCGTGTGGATGATGTCGAACGGCTCGGGCCCGTCGGCACTTGGCCGACGTTGCTGCGCGGCGAAGTCGAGGGCGGCCGCCGACAGGAACGCATAGCGAATCGGGTTGTCCGGGTAATCGACCCCACCCTCGTAGTAGATGCCGCCGCGGTCGTACAACTCCGGGCAATCGAGCAGCAGCACCCGCGCGCCGGGACCCGTTACCTGCTCCAGCAGCCGCGCCCGGAAGCGATGGCCGGCCACCTCCAGGGCGACGGTGCCCGCCACCGGGCCGTCGGGTGCGCCGCGATAGCGGGGCGTGATCACCGTCACCTGGTGACCGAGCCGGCCCAGGGCCTTGGGCAGGGCCGCGACGACGTCGGCCAGGCCACCTGTCTTCGAGAACGGCTGCGCCTCGGACGCGATCATCAAGACACGGAGCGGGCCGGGACTCGCCTTGGCCTTGGGCTTCGCCGCTTTTGCCATGCTCGTCCAGTATTGCACCACCTGCCGGGAGTCGGGAGTCGGGAGTCGGGAGTCGGGAATCGGGAATGCGCGCCTGATTGATCGACTCCCGACTCCCGACTCCCGGTTCCCGGTATGATTCAGTCGTGTCTGGCTCCTCCCCGAGCAGCGCGCGGGGCCTGCCGCGCGACATCGCCGAACTGAAGGCGCTCGCCGAGCGCCAGCCCGAACTGGCGTCGGCCGCCCAGTTACAGGTCAGCCTCATCGAAACCGTGCGCCGGGTCCAGGGACGCCTGACCACGCCGTGGATTGAAGCCACTCCCGAAGAGCTGACCGCCCGCCTGGCGCGCGGCCAGTCGCTGCTCGAGTTCGACCAGATCCTCTTCGAGTGGAACGACGTGCGGCTGCTGATTCGCCAGATCGCCGACATCCTGCGCCGCTACGACGCCATCGACGCCGACGGGGTCATTGCCTTGCACAACGCCGGGCGGGCCGACGACCTGCCGGCGCGCATGCGCGCCTGGTTCAATGGCACGCCGTCACCCGATATCGAGATGCTCGACGAGGTGCTGATGTGGGCGGCGCGGCCGTACGTCCAGCGCACCGCCGAAGTCTTGCAGCAGCGCGTGAACTTCGACGGCTGGCGCCGCGCCACGTGCCCGGTCTGCAACGGCGAGCCGGAGTTTGCGGTGATTACGACCAGCGGCGAACGCCAACTGGTGTGCGGACGCTGCCTGGTCCGCTGGGCCTTTGCCGCCACCGACTGTCCCTACTGCGGCAATCGCGACCGGTCGACCATCACCTCGATGGCCACGGCCGATGGCGTCTACCGCGTGACCATCTGCCAGCCGTGCGGCCGCTACCTCAAGGCGCTCGACGCCCGGAAGTCGTCGCGCCCGCTACTGCCCTATGCTGATCCGATTGTGACGCTGCCGCTGGACGCGGCGGTGATGCGAAGAGCGAGATAAAGAGGTTACAGGAGGTAAGGAGATCAGGAGAAGAATTAACTCTTTATCTCTTGAGCTCTTGTTAATGCTGTTGCTGTTGTTGCTGCGCTTCGCCGTCAGCAACGGTCTTGGTGCGCGCGGTCATCCAGTTGAACAGGTGACGCGTTTCCCAGAAGCGGCTGGCGTTCGATTTGGCGCCGAGAACCACCACGGCCACCTGCTCGCCGGTGGACGGGAGCCGCAGGAGCGTCGCCAGGCAATACCCGGAACGGTTGATGAACCCGGTCTTGCCGCCGACGACATCGATGTCGCCGCTGCGAACGATGTGGTTCGTGCTGCGGGCGGTAATGGCCTGCTTGCCCGACTTGGTCGAATAGGTCTGCTTGCGCATGATCCCGCCGACACGTTCGTCGGCCGAAGCGTGCGCGATCAGCCGGGCCTGGTCATACGCGGACGACACGTTGTCGGCCAGCAGGCCTGACGGATCCGCGTAGCGCGTGCTGACGAGTCCGAGCTCGAGCGCCTTCTCGTTCATCTTGGCGATGAACCCCTGGGCACCGTACGGTGAAATGCGGGCCAGCGCACGAGCGGCGGCATTGTCGGAGCCGACGAGCAACAGGTTCAGCAGGTCCTCGGCGGTCAGCTTGAAGCCGCTGCGCAGGTAAGTCGTCGAGGCGCGGGTCACGTCGGTGCGCACCACGGTCTCCGGCTGGTTGAGCGGTGCGCCGCTCTCGAGGAACACCAGCGCCGTCATCACCTTGGTGATGCTGGCAATCGACCGCTGATCCTGCGCGTGATCTTCCCACAGCACTTCGCCGGTGGTCGGGTTGTAAATGATGGCGGCTTCGGCGCGCACGTCCGGCACCTCGCGGCCGAACTCGTCGACGCGGAAGCGCGGCGTCTGCAGCTCGCGCAACTCGCGCGCCGCCGCCGCAGCGCGGGCCTTCGCCAACTGCTGGCGACGGGCCTTCGCAGTGGTCGCAGAATACGCTTTCTTCTTGGGGGTGCTCCGCGCCGGCGCGGCCTTCGGCGTGGTCGCCTTGGTAGATGGCGCCTTGGCCGCGGGCTTCGACTGCTTGGCTTGCGCCCGGGCAGCGTCAACTGGCATCGGAAGAGCGACGATGGCCGTGGCGACAAACGCCAGGCACACTGCCAGTTTCGTGACGCGGTTAGGCTTCGGCATCAGCAACTTGCGGGCATTGTAGTCACACTATCCCCAAGAATCAATAGGGTTTATCGTTCCTTGGGTTAAGCTAAACCCCTAATGGAAAGACCGGCTGCAACCGAGTACCACGTCCTTAGGGACACCATTGCCGCCCGGGGGAGCCTCCGGCCGGTCCTTGCCTTGGCCGGGCTGGCCGTGTGGGCCGTGATTCTGACGGCGGTGCTGGCCTGGATTCCCTACCCCATGGCGGCGGTTATTCCGCTGCTGGTTCTGCTCGTAACCTTCGAGGTAATAAGGCCTTTACACTTCGGCGCGGAGCGCCTGGGGCGTTACCTGCAGGTGTTTTACGAGGAAGCCGGCCAGCCGGAGCGTTCACTATCTGAGACCCCCGCGTGGGAACGGGTCGCGATGAGGTTGAGCGCGGTTCCGGGCACGGGCGGCCATCCCCTGTTCGTCCCAGTTTTCTTTCTCGCCACCGTGGGGAATACCCTTCCGGTCCTGCTGGCTCAACCGCCAGCGACGCCGATAGAGCTGGCCGCGCTCGGCGTGCCTCACCTCGCGTTCACGGTCTGGCTGTTCCACGCCGACCGCGCCATGCGCAGGCAGAGGACCGCAGAACTGGAGCAGTTCCGGGCGCTACATAAGTCCGGCTAACTGCCTTCGCCAAGGCTACGGCGAGTCAAGAAGCCGGACTCCACATTGGGTAGGCGGACCTACTGCTGCGCGAGCGCAATCGCGACGAGCAACGCGCGCTGCGATCCCTGCCACGAGTTGGTCGGATCAAACGCTTCATCCAGCGCATGCGCGCCGGTCCCGCGACCGCCGCCATCGATCGTGATCGCCGGTATGCCCAGGTTCATCGGGATGTTGGAATCGGTCGAGCCCTCGTCCAGCGTGACCGGGAAGCCAAGCGCGCGCGTCACCGAAACGGCGGCCTGCACCATCGGCGAGGTGGCCGCGGTCTGGCCGGCCGGCCGGTTGCCGACGAGCGCCTTGTCCACCGTCAGCCCACTCTTCTTCCAGCGCGCGTCCTCGGCTTTCACCGCGTCATCGACGGCGCGATGAAACTTGGCGTCAAGCGCCTGCAGCGCCGACGGGCTCGCCGAGCGCATGTCCATCTCGAACCACGACTCGAACGGAATGGCGTTGACCGACGTGCCGCCACCAACCCGCCCGACGTTGAACGTCGTCTTGGGATCGCTCGGGACCTCGAACTGGGAAATGGTGTCCACGGCGCGTCCGAGCGCGTGCAGCGGGTTCGACAAGCCAAAGGCACCGTAGCTGTGGCCGCCGGGCCCCTTGAACGTGACCCGGTAACGGAGGCTCCCCACCGCGATGTGGGTAATGCCGAGACCGGTGCCGTCGACTGAGACGAAGCGATCGATCTGCCCTTTCATCCCTTCGTTAAACAGGTACTTCACGCCGCGCAGGTCGCCCAGGCCTTCCTCCCCCACCGTGCCGACGAAGGTGATCGAACCGGCGGTCTGAACCTTGGCCTGGTTCATCGCGCGAATCACCGCCAGCACCACGGCCAGGCCGCGGCAGTCGTCGCCAATGCCGGGACCGCGCAGGATCTGGCCATCGCGCTTCACCTTCACGTCGGTCCCTTCGGGAAACACGGTGTCGAGGTGCGCGCTAAACACCAGGCGCGGGCGCGGCTGCGCGCCGGGGCGATCGCCGAGCACGTTGCCTTCCTTGTCGATGCGCACGTTCTGCAGGCCGGCCTCGCGGAACATGCGGGCGTAGAGCTCGGCGCGCTTCTGTTCCTTGAACGGCGGCGCCTCGACCTCGCATAGCGCAATCTGATCTTCGATCGTCTTCGGCTCGGCGGCCTTGATCGCTTCGACCGCGGTCTTCACCGCGGCGTCGGCCATGAGCCGGGCGCCGATGTCGGTCGCCTCCTGCTGCGCGGCCGCCGGCAGCGCCGCGACAAAAACGAGGGCGAATGCGAATGCTGAAGCGAGGCGAATGGCAGATTGCGTCATGACTGGAGTATAGATTTTCGCAGCCGAGTCAGGAAATCACGCCACGACGGACGGCGTAAAGGACGAGTTCCGCCGTGTTGTGAATGTCGAGCTTCTGCAGAATATGCGCGCGGTGGGTTTCGACGGTGGCGGGGCTGATCTGCAGCAACCCGGCCACTTCCCGATTCGTCCGCCCTTCCGCCACCAACTGGAAAATCTCCCGTTCCCGCTCCGAGAGCGAATCGTACCGATCGGCGACCTGTGTCCCCGACACCCGTCGCACATAGTCGTCCAACATCAGCCGCGCCACCGCCGGGCTGAAATAGGACTGGCCCGCTGCGACCGTCGCCACCCCCTTCAGCAAGTCCTTGCCGGCCGAGTCCTTGAGCATGTATCCGGTGGCGCCGGCCTGGAGGGCCCGCGTCACGTACGCCTCGTCTGAATGCATGCTCAGGATCAGGACCCGGGTGTGTGGCACCTTGCGAACAATCTGCTGGGTGGCGTCGATGCCGTTCAACTGCGGCATGCCGACATCGAGAATGGCGACGTCGGGCTTGAGGGCAATGGCCTTCTTGACGGCCTCACGGCCGTCGCCGACTTCGGCGACGACTTCCCATTCGGGCCGCTCTTCGAGGATCTTGCGAAAGCCCTGCCGCACCAGAGTGTGGTCGTCGCCAATCAACAATCGCAAGTTAGGCACGGGCGGCACCTGTCGGCAACTCGATGAACAGCCGGGTCCCGGCGCCGGGTGCGCTCAGCACCCGAAGGCTGCCGCCGAGCATCGCCGCGCGTTCGCGCATCCCGATCAGGCCGACGCTCTGCGACGCCGGCCGGTCAAGGTCGGGATCGAACCCATCGCCGTCGTCTTCAATCTCCACGCGCAGCGTTTCGGGCAGCCGCATCAGGCGGACGCGGCAGTGCGCGGCGTCGGCATGGCGGGCGACGTTGGTCAGGGCTTCCTGGACTATGCGGTAGGCCGCAATCTCGGTCTCGGGCGCCAGCCGGTCGGCCATGCCGCTCTGCAACAGCTCCACCTTGATCTCGTGGCGACGCGCCAGGCCGCGCAACGACGCGTCGATCGCCGCCGGCAAGCCGAGGTCGTCGAGCGCCGCCGGCCGCAGCAACTGCGAGAGATCGCGCACGGTCGTCAACGCGCCGTCGGCCAGGGTCTGCGCCTCTTTCAACGGATCAACCGAAACACCGGCCTCCGCCAGGCGCCGATGAGCCAGGCTGAGCTCGACCTGCAGCGCCGTCAAGACCTGGCCGACCTCATCGTGCAACTCCCGGGCGATGGCGCGGCGCTCGTCTTCCTGCGCGCCCAGCAGCTTGACCGTGGCGCCGTGCAAGTCCCGGGACATCTGCGAATCGCGCTGCAGTTGCCGCCGCAAGCGGTTCTCGAGGCGGCCGGCGTAGGTGGCGGCCAGCAGCAGCACCGCGAGGCTGGTTGCCAGCGCCAGTCCAAGACGCCGCCAGCTCTGCGCTTCCGCCAGGCGATGGATCGCCGCAATGTCGGCCTGCTGGCGAACGTAGGCCATCCGGTTCAGGCCCTGGATGTCCTCTGAAATCTTCACCGCCGCCTCGCGCCTGGGAATGATGCGCCGATTCAGCAAGTCCCTGACCGTCGCGTTGGACGGCGTCCCCAGGTCGGCCAGCACGGCCAGGCTGGTCTGATGAAACTGATCGACCTCGACGCGCAGGCTGCGAACGTGGTCCTGCCCTGGCGCAGTTTCCAGGACGGGTTCGTAGGCGTCAAGCGCCGCGTTGATGACGCGTTGAATGTCCTCCAACTGCGCGCGATAGCCGGCCGTTAAGGACGGATCCGGATTGAGGAGCGCGTCGCGGACGCGGACCGAGCTCACGAGCAACTGGGCGCGGACGGTCGACAACAACTCTTGCGCACGGGTGTAGCGGCTGGCGACGCCCGCCGCCTGCCGTTCGACGTCGGCGATGCGCCGGGTGAACGTGTAGCTCGTGAACAACCACAGGCCGAGCGTGACGAGGATGCCGAGCCCCAGGGCGGCGCGGATCGAGAGACGTTCGAGGGGGGCGCGTCTCGTCACGGCGGGTTCATTCTACTCCCGGCGGAATACGGGCTGAAGAAGGAAAAAAGGGAGGGCACCCAGGCGCTGGTGTGCCCTCCCTACGGACTCCCCCACAGGAGTCGAGCGCGTTTACCAGAGGAAGCGGAAGCCGACGCGCCCCGTGCGAGGCGCGAGAATGGCTGACGGCTTCTGGTAGCCCAGGCCCGTGGCCCGGCTGATGGTCTCTGACGAGTGGCTGTTGGCGATGTTGAAGAGGTCGAAGAACAGCCGGGCGCGCGTGCGCGACCCGAAGTTCACGGTCTTCTCCGCGCGAATGTCGAACACCCAGATGTTGTCTTCGCGGTTGGAATCCATCGGCTCGACGTAGGCGGTGCCGCTGGCGATCAGTCCGGACCCGGCCGGGACCGAGATCGACACGGTCCGGGCATAGTTGGAGCCCGACTGGTGACGCAGCACCGGCGACAGGCGGATGCCCCACGCGGCGTCGTAGCTGCCGGTGGCCTTGAGGTTCCACGTGGTGCGATCCTCGAACCCCGGTTCATTCGGGTTGTTCGGGAAGCCGTTCGGGAAGTCGCTCAGCATCGTGTAGGCGCCGCCGATCGACGCCGACCACCGGTTGCTGTAGCGGCGGTTGGCCGAGAGTTCGACGGTCTTGGCTCGCGAGTAGGAACCGGCGTTGGACACCACCACCGTGGTCGGGAAGTTGCCGGCTTGCGCCGATGGCAGGCCCAGCATGGTGAGGTTGACGTCGTCGGACGTGCCGCGGCGGCCGTCGAGACCGATGTCGACGTAAGTGAACGGGACGGTGAACGCAGCCGAGTTGCGGAACGGCTGATAGCCGGTGTCGACCAGGTCGTCTTCGGTCTTGTAGACGAAGCCGCCACGCACACCCATGGTGTCGGTGAGCTGGCGCTCGATCCACATGCTGGCTTCGTGGGTGTAAGGCTGCTCGATGCCGTCCTGCAGCCGCACGCCGCCTTCCAGTGCCTGGGTCAGCAAGTTGCCCTGCTCGCCTTGCTGCCAGCGGCGATCGCCGTTAATGTCGTTCCACTGGTAGGTGGCCTGCTTGGCCGCCGTGTTGGGATTGGCGGGGCTGGCCACGCCGACACCGGGATTGTGCAGGAAGTAGCCGTAGTTGCCCTTCAGCACGGTGCGGCCGTTACCGGTCAGGTCGAACACCACGCCAACGCGCGGTGCGAACCCGCTCCAGGTGAACATCTGCTGCTCGGCGAAGGTCTTGGCGGCCACCGTCACCGGGCCAACCGTGCCGGCGAGCTGCTGCTGCTCGGGCAGGAAGGCCTTGTAGCGGTCGTAGCGCACGCCGGCGTTCACCGTGAAGCGGCCGCGGCTGAAGGTGTCGTTGGCGAAGAAGCTCTGCACGTCGATGGCCGACGACGCGGTCAGCGCTCCGGATTTGCCGAGACCGAGCTTGCCGGAGTCGGTGGCCGTCGGGATGCGGAAGATCACCTGGTTCGAGCGGCCGTTGTTGTAGACGTGCTCGATGTTGCCGCCGACGCCCTGCAGGAAGCCTTCCCAGCCGACTTCCTGGAGAATCTCCCCACCGAACTTGAAGGTGTGGCTGCCGGCCGCGGTGTCGAGGAAGTAAGTGGCCGCAGCGGTCGCCTGCTTGCGGTCGCGATCGAGCTGCCACTTGCGGTGTCCGCCCTCAATGGCCAGCGTGCCGGAGTCGCGCCAGAAGTAGGCTTCGTCGCTGTTGGCGAGGGTCGGGAAGTAGTAGCCGAAGTCACCGAAGCGCGCCTCGACATACAGCTTGTCGCTGAGCGTGCCGTTCCATTCGCCCTTCCACACCCAGCTGCCCGAGTCCTGCTTGAAGGTGGGCTCGGCCGAGTTGTAGGTGTAGGCGCCAAACGGCAGGCGGGTGGGCTGCAGCTTCTGCCCCCACTGGTAATAGCCGACGAACTTGTTCTTCTGGTTGGCTTGGTAGGTGACCTTGCCGACGGCGTTCCACAGCGTCGTGTCGAACGTCGAATCGAAGTTGAAGTTGGGCTGCGCCACCGCGTTGTGCTGCTTGCGGTAGGTGCCGAACCACCACACCTTGTCGCGCACGATCGGGCCGCCGATGTTAAGCGCCGTGTCCCAGTACTTGTCGATCTCGTTGCTGTGCGCACGGATCGGGCTGTTGTTGAACGCGGTCGGCGCGGTGTACGAGTCGGGGATGTTGGTGCCCTGCAGCGCGTTGTTGTACCAGTCGAGATAGGCCTCACCGGCGAAGGTGTTGCCGCCGGACTTAGCGATGAACTGGCTCTGCACGCCCGGGTTCGGCATTTCGGCCGACTGCCCCGAGGTGCCCAGGAACACTTCCTCGAGCGACGAGTAGTCGAAGTAGAAGCCGGCGCCGCCGGTGCCTTCCGTGGTGTTGATGCCCTCGATCAGCACGCGCACCTGGCCGGTGAAGCCGTAGGCGGTGTAGCCGGTCTGCGTGCCGGCGCGGTTGCCGCCGACATCGATGCGCGACATCTGCACCGCCGGGGTCACCGCCAGCAGCGACCACATGTCGCGGCCGTTCGGGATCGATTGCAACTCGGACAGCTTGAAGTTCTGCACCGTGCGGGTCGTGGTGGTGTCGATGATGGGCGAGGCGCCGCTCACCGTCACGGTCTCCTGGAGGGTGGCCAGGGCCAACTCCACGTTCACGTTCGCCGTGAAGCCCAGCCGAATTTCGACGCCATCGCGCTTCAGGCTGTTGAAACCCGACAGTTCATACGTGAGCGCATAGGTGCCCGGCGGGATGGCCGGAAAACGGTAGTTGCCGGTTTCGGACGTCACGGCCGTCTGCACACCGGGCATGGACGGACTGGTCGCCGTCACCGTTACGCCCGGCAGAACCGCGCCCTGCGAGTCGCTGACGCGGCCCTGAATGGTGCCGGTGCTGCTGGCGCCGCCGCCCTGCGCGAAGGCCGTGGTCGCTACCATCAGCGCCAAGGCCACCAGCCAGCCTGTGAGTCTGGGGAGCTTCATTCCTATTTTCCTCCTGCAGCGGGCGCGATCGACGAGCACCGCCGGCGAATTGCAAACACAACACCGAATCGGCTCGGCACGCAGCCAAGACAACTCGACACAACATGGGGCGCACTTGTACCTCGCGTGACCTACCGGCACAATCCGGAGAGCGCGTTCTGAAAACTACAGACTTGTCTGGATGCGCCCGCGCCCGCGAACGCCGTATCCCGGAAAGGCATGAGTTTCCAGGGGGGTGAGACCGGATTGTGTTGCTCAGCCCCGCGCGGTACAACCCGTTACGTACGTCGCCCGCGATTGGTCTGACTTGTTCTAGGGGCGGTCCCCATTGGAGGAATGAATGCGAATGCTGAAGGCGATCCTAGTGATCGGCGTGTGTGTGCTAGCCGGCGGCCTGAGCCCGGCCGTGGCTCAGGATTTTCGAGGCCGAATTAACGGCACGGTCACCGATAACACCGGCGCAATTCTGCCCGGCGTGACGGTGACGGCGACGAGCCCGTCGATGATTCAACCGCAGGTGCAGGTCACCGGCGGCGATGGTTCGTTCCGGTTCCTCGCCCTGCCTCCGGGCACCTACGAGATCAACTTCGAGCTCGCCGGCTTCCAGAATGTGAAGCGCGACGGCGTCCGCGTGGTCATCAACCAGACCCTG